>JAQXXN010000081.1 GCA_029226085.1 Thermoflexaceae bacterium | reverse complement strand
CCCACAGTCAATATCCCGGATGTCTGTTCCGTCAATGCGGATACAGCCGCTGTCTGCATCATAAAAACGCATTAAAAGATTTACAACCGTTGTCTTACCGCTTCCGGTTGCACCAACCAGCGCAATCTTCTGTCCGGCATCAACCTTTAAATTAAAATCATACAATACCTTTCTGCCTTCCACATAGGAAAAGTCCACATGTTCAAAGGTAATGACTCCTTTCGTGTTTTTCATGTCATGATTTCCGGATTTGTCCTCCGGCTTTTCATCCATGATTTCAAATACCCGCTCTGCACCTGCAACGGCCGTCTGAATCTGTCCGTAAACCTGTGCCAGCTCATCAATCGGTCTTCCGAACTGCTTGGCATATACAATAAACGCCGAAATCACGCCAATGGAAATCACACCATTAATGGCAAAATACCCTCCAAAAGCGGCAATAATGACAAATCCCACATTATTTATGACATTCATGACCGGTCCCATGGAACCTCCCAGTATTTCTGCCACAATACCGGTTTTCGTCAGTTCATCCGAAGTCTGGTTAAATTCCTTTATTACCTCTTCCTGTCTGTTATACGCCACAACTGTACGGTATCCTGTGACCATTTCCTCCACCGTTCCGTTTAAGCTTCCCAAAAGGATCTGACGTTTTCTGTAAAATTTTCTCATGGCACCCGACAAGTATTTTGTGGCAAGTATTGTAAGAATGACCGTGGCACAGGATAAAGCAGCAAGCTTCGGACAGTAATACACCATCATGATTACTGTTCCAATAATGGTAAGCACACCGGAAACAAGCGAACTTAATGACTGTGAAATGGTATTGGATATATTTTCCACATCATTTGTCATACGACTCATGATATCTCCATGGGAATGATTATCAATATATTTAATTGGCAGATTTACAATCCGGTCAAATAAATCTTCTCTCATCCTCCGGACAATTTTCTGACTTAATTTTGCACTGAGAATACTCTGAAATAAGGTACAAATGCAATGAATTCCATATAAAACCAGCATGGAAACAAGAATTGAAAAAAGCTTTTCAAAAGCTCCCTCCGAAATCCGGTCAATTGCCTTACTCTGAAGTGCCGGTGCATATACGGAGCAGACAACAACCACAGATACGGACAGTAAAAGTCCCAACAGCATGTATTTTTCATCGGTAAAATACATAAAAAGCCGCTTCATTGTCTTTCTTCCTTCTTTTGGCTTTTCTGCCTCCTGACGGTTCCTCGGTGTTCTCATTCCGGGAATTTTATAATTATTAAGTTCTGTTTGTCTGCTTGTTTTCTGATTCACATCACTCATTGCTGTCACCTCCTGATTTTAACTGCGACTGATAAATATCCTGATAAATCTCACAGTTTTTCAGCAGATTTTCGTGGGAATCACAGGCTGCTATCTGACCGTTTTCCAGAACTGCAATCCGGTCTGCATGTTTTACGGATGCAATTCTCTGCGCAATAATGATTCGGGTTGTATCTTTATATTCCTTTTCCAATGCATCATAAAGCGCCGCCTCAGTCTTTAAATCCAATGCACTTGTGGTATCATCAAAAATCAGTATTTCAGAATTTTTCAGTATTGCACGGCTGATTGCAATTCGCTGTTTTTGGCCTCCCGAAAGGCTCATGCCCTTCTCGGCAATCGGTGTATCCATTCCATCCTCCTTCTTTTGGATGAATTCCATTGCCTGTGCCGTCATGGCAGCCTTCTTCACTGCATTTTCATCTGCATTCCGGTCACCCCACCGGATATTTTCACCGATTGTCGTACTGAATATTTCACTCTTTTGCAATGCAATTGCCACTTTATTCCGCAAATCATGTAAATCATATTCCCTGACATCCACGTCATCCACCAGAACCTGACCGTCTGTTACATCATAAAAACGTGGAATCAGATTCACAAGACTGGATTTTCCGCATCCGGTGGAGCCAAGAATTGCCAGTGTTTCCCCCGGATTTACGCATAGATTAATATTTTTTAACACAAGCTCACCGTTGGAATCCGGATAAGAAAAGGAAACATTCCTAAATTCCACCTTTCCCTTTACAGTCGATTCCGTATTCTTACTTTTACCCATAATTGCCGGCGTACAGTCCAGAATTTCCTGAATACGTTTAGCAGATGCCATACCTCTGGATGCCGTCTGGAAAATCATGGTCATTCGCATGACAGCATTTAAAATCTGGGACAGATATGTAATTGCCGCCATGACACTTCCCGGTGTCACATCTCCTGACAAAACCTCAATGGCTCCTATCTTAATAATTGCAACAACCGACACATTTAACACGATGTTCATGAGCGGCGTCATGTATGAAAACAGAATCAGCACCTTTAACTGGGTATCAATCAGCTCTCCGTTCGCCCTTCCGAACCGTTCCTTCTCATGCTCTTCCCTGACATATGCCTTAACCACACGGGAACCGGTTACATTTTCCTGAATCACATTATTGACATTGTCCAGCTTCTTCTGAAGCAAATCAAATAAAGGATTGGCTTTGGAAATGAAGAAGACAACCATTACAAAAATAACCGGAAGTGCACAGGCAACTACCACGCCGAAGCTTAAATCCAGCATCAGCATGCTGACAATTCCTCCGGCAAACAAGAGAAATGTTCTGACAAATCCACGAATGCACTGAGTCACAAAATTCTGAAGCTGCGTAATGTCATTGGTAACCCTTGTAATCAGAGAACCGGTGGAGAATTTGTCCGTCTGTTCAAAGGATAACGACATGATTTTTGAAAAGGCGTCTTTCCGGATGTCATTTCCGAAATTCTGGCTGCAAAGATTGGCAAACACACCGGACATTACACCGCAGAAGCCTCCGATTGCCACAAATATTATCATTTTAAGTCCAGTTGAAATAACAAGACTGATATCTCCCACATTGTTATTGGAAAGCCCCAGAACTCCTTCATCCACAATGATGCTCATAAGTCTTGGCTGCAGTAAATCCATGAATACCTCGCCAAACATGAAAAGAGGCGCAAGAATTGCAAATATCCAGTATTTTTTTAAGTATTTAAACATTGTTTCACCCTCTCCTTTTATTCCTTTCCAGCCTGGACATTATCCGCAGAATCCACTTTCCCCATGGTATTTGACTGTCTTACATAATCCGGCTGTCTGTGATGAAAAAGACTTTCATCATAATGAGCACGCCAGTCATCAAGAAGTACATTCAGCATTCTTTCCAGTTCCTTCTGCTCTTTCCCGCTTAACGCTTCAAATATTACCTCTTCCTGCTCTGCACTCTGCTTTTTTAACCGCACCGTTTCTTCCATGCCTTTTTCTGTAATTTTCAGATTATAATGTCTTTTGTCCCGGTCATCCCGTTTTCGTTCAATTAGTCCGTTCTTTTCCATTTTTCCGACCAGTTCGCTCATGGAACCGGACTGAATGTTTAAGATTCCCTGTACCTCTTTTTGTGGAAGTTCTCCTCTTTCCGATAAAATCCGAAGAACCTTAACCTGGCCTCTTTTTCCACCTCTCCTGTGAAACAGAAAATGTCCGCACAGTTCCATTGTATAAAGTAATTGTTGATTTCCTGCCATAACCGTTCCCTTCTACATCTCTTTTAATATGATTCATCCTGCAAATTTTATTTAGCAAGGCACCTTGCTATCTAACTGTCATTTTATTCCAAATGCATTTATTTGTCAAGGTACCTTGCTATCGTTTTACTATTTTGAATCTCCCATTATTACTATTCGTAAATAGCATAAAAAAAGAAGCCTCCCGACTCCTTTTTCATGACCCGCTTATATTTCCTTCAAAATATCTTCCAGTTCATTCCTGTCTTTTCCCAATGCAATCATCAGTTCTCCAAACAGGCTTTCCTCTGCCTTCTTCAGATATCTCTCATCCGTTGTTGTTATCTTCTTTCCTTCCATGAGACGCTTGTTTCTCTTCCTCCGAATGGTTTTTATCAGGCTGACCAGCTGACATAAATCACAAGAGGAAATAATCTCCTTGTACTTTAGTTCCATTAATTTATCATTCCCGGCAGGAATCTCCGGAATATCGGATATCCCTTCCAGCAATTCTTGTGCCTCTTCTTTATTCAGTATTCTTCTCATGATTACCTTGGTATTATCCACCGGTGAATAAATTTTGCTATCCTTCGAGCCAACCGGTGACAAAAGATAATATATTCTGTCACCTGGTGCACCAGGTATGTCAATTTTTGAAATATCCCTGACCATACAGATACCATTACTTCCGTATACAACATAATCTCCAACTGCAAACATAATAAAACCTCCATGAATCACCGAAATTCCTAGCCTGTTGAACAAGATAGAGAAATTGCAGCGCAATTTCCTATCAAATAAAAAAGCGTCTGCCCAACCTACAATGAGCAGACGCTTCACATGAGATTTGTGCTGACTTATTTTTCTTCGAACTCTCTTTTTACATAATAACATAAAAGAAATTATTTCGTAAGAAAAATATTTCAGTATAAATCAAGTTTGTTACATTTGCAATAAATATTACAACATTAAATTGTGCAACTTTTTAGTAAATTGTGCTATTTTTGCTTAATAATTCTCACTTCTTACTTCAAAGTAGCTCTGCGGATGAGCGCATACCGGACAAATCTCCGGAGCCTTCTTACCCATTACAAGATGACCGCAATTACGGCATTCCCACATGGTCATTTCGCCCTTTTCAAATACCTGCTGCATCTCAACATTCTTTAACAACGCTCTGTAACGTTCTTCATGAGACTTTTCAATCGCTCCTACCATCTTGAACCGGGCAGCAAGTTCAATAAAACCTTCTTCTTCTGCTTCCTTTGCAAAGCGGTCATACATGTCCGTCCATTCGTAGTTTTCACCATCTGCGGCAGCATTCAGGTTTGCAACCGTATCTCCAAGCTCACCCAATGCCTTAAACCACATTTTGGCATGTTCTTTTTCATTGTCTGCTGTCTTTAAGAAGATGGATGCAATCTGCTCATATCCTTCCTTCTTTGCAACTGATGCAAAATACGTATACTTATTTCTTGCCTGACTTTCTCCTGCAAATGCAGTGCGTAAATTTGCTTCTGTCTTTGAACCTTTTAATTCCATGTTGTTTTGCCTCCTGTAAAATATTTTGTACTTTCTATTCGATAGTTCAGATAGCGACACTTAAATTGCTGTCTTACCCGATGACATCGCTCATATCATACATTCCTGCCGGTTTTCCTGCCAGGAATTTGGCTGCCTCAATGGCACCCTTGGCAAAGATGGACTTGGAATAAGCCGTATGCTTAAACTCAATTACCTCATCCTCACCACAGAAAAATACTTCATGCTCGCCAACGATTGTTCCGCCACGTACCGCACTGATGCCGATTTCCTTCGGGTCACGCTTTATGCGTTCCTTTGAACGGTCGTATTTGTAATAATAGCTGTCATCCAATGCTTCCTTCATGGAATCTGCCAGTGCAAGAGCTGTTCCACTCGGTGCATCCAGCTTCTGGTTATGGTGCTTTTCCACAATCTCCATGTCAAAATTAGCCGGTGCAAGAATTGCCGTTGCCTGCTTTAACAGCTTAAACAATGTATTAATTCCCAAAGACATGTTAGCTGACTTTAGAATTGCCACTTCCCTGCTTGTTTCATGAATTCTTTCAATCTGTTCCTCCGAAAGCCCTGTTGTACAGATAACTGCAGGAACATTATTTTTCTTACTGTATTCCAGCAAACCATCCACTGCCTTGGCCGTTGCAAAGTCGATAATAACATCTGCCTTTACAATACAGTCATGAAAGGAAGGAAAAACCGGATAGGAGTTATGTCCGTCATCATACGGATCAATTCCCGCAACGATTTCTGCCTCATCGTCCTTTGCCACAAGTCCGGTAATCACCTGACCCATCTTACCATTACAGCCGTGCATTATTATTCGAACCATTATGTACCTCCCGCTTAATCAGACTTTTTCCTATGTCCGTCTGATTATTATTTTAATAAACCGTAGTTCTTCATTGCATTCTTTAACTTTTCCAGATTAGCCGGTTCCATTGGAGATAACGGTCTTCTAAGTGGTCCCACTTCCATTCCCATAAGATTCATTGCATGCTTAACCGGAATCGGATTTACTTCACAGAATAGCGCATCAATCAGTTCAATGGCCTCTAACTGGAGCTTTAAGCTGCCTGCCACATCCCCTTCAAGATATTTTGCAACAATGTCATGGGTATTTCTTGGTGCAATATTGGAGAGTACAGAAATTACACCACATCCGCCAAGTGACATGATTGGCACAATCTGGTCATCATTGCCGGAATACAGATCAATGCAACCTTCCGCCAGTGACATAAGCTTTGCGCACTGGGAAATATTTCCTGTTGCTTCCTTGATTCCCACGATGTTATCCACATTCTTAGCCAGAGTCACTGCTGTCTGTGGCAATATATTACATCCGGTACGTCCCGGAACATTATACATAATAATCGGTAAATCAACAGACTTTGCAATCATGGTATAGTGTTCAATAAGTCCTGCCTGTGTAGCCTTGTTGTAGTATGGAGTAACGATTAAAAGTCCGTCAGCACCGCTCTTTTCGGCTTCTGTTGAAAGATAGATTGCCGTCTCGGTACAGTTCGAGCCTGTGCCTGCCACAACCGGAATTCTCTTATGAACTTTATCAACCGCAAACTTAATTGCTTCCAGATGTTCTTCATGGGTAAGTGTGGAAGCCTCGCCTGTCGTACCACAGATAATAATACTGTCCGTACCGTTCTCAATCTGATAATCAATGATTTCTCCCAGCTTATCGTAATTAATTGCTCCTGTTTCTGTCATTGGTGTAATGATTGCAACACCTGCACCTTTAAAAATTGCCATTAAAATAATCCTCCTTAAAATGTTTCGAGGTTCATGCAAGAAATAGATACCTCCACAAAGAAAAAAGCCAACCTGCGGGGTCAGCCATAATTGCGGAATAATGTATCTCCTCCAGTAGCTCCCCATCTTACGATGACAGTCACATGATTCTTCACCATATGCCCAGCAAACAGACTCTCAGGCAGCCTGCCGCTTCGGCGTTGTCCCCTTTCACCTGCAATTATCTGTGCCTGCCACAAATCACAACCTACTCTTAAACAAACGCAACCTCTACTTAATGATATTGATTTCTTATAATATACCACCATATATCACAAGTGTCAACCCGTTCTTTGGAGCCACATCTGCCTTTTCTTCTGCCCTCTTCAAACACTAATCCATGAATTCAATCATATGCTTTCTCATCCACAAAGGAAGCATGTTACGCTGGCACTTTCTATTCTCCCGCTCCCGAATTGCTATGGAATTAAAAAATGTCTTCCACATGCTGCTATACTCATCCCTGACAGCATCCGTTTTAAGAAGAAGATTCAGTTCCTCATCCGTCAGATATCGAAAAAAGTTCTGACTATCCTTAGGATGTACGATTGCCAGCTTTCTTCCATCATCCACAATAATAAAATGCTCCGACGGCATGCGGTCTGCAAAATGCATTCCAACCAGTTCGAGGACATTATTCTTCGGCTCAATGTGTGACACATAAACCTGATTGTCAACAGAAGAAAATCGCACAAATTCCCTGAAATAATGTGCTTCGTTCCCCACATTGCGCTTTAACTCCATAAGTCTAACAACCGCAGGTTCTGTTAATGCATTCGTAATTCCATGTCCAATCTTAAATCCCCGGATCATAAAACGGTATATGGCATCCAATGCACCTTCGTCACAGGAAAGACTGGCATATTTGATAAATCCCAGCGCTTCCTCGCCCATCTTCTTTGAAACCGAACGCACTACCTTGACTGCCTTTTCACGGTCACATTCCGCATAAACGTATTCATCCAGAATACTTTCCTGAAAAACAGGTCCACAGGTAAGGAATACATTATCATGTCCACAGGTTAATGCACAGGACCAGGCATCATAAATTGCACTCATCATATCTTCAAACCGGTTATTACATACAAATATCTTCATCTCCGATACCCTTCTCTCACAAACATCAAACTACCCCATCTCAAATAATGACATCTGATGATACTGCTCGTTCTGATGGCTAATCTGCCAGTTCTCTCTGCCATTAACCGAAACCAGCTGTCTTGTTATGTAATTCTCCTCAATGGGCGTCTTGTACATCATGTGCCCATTACAGGTAATAAAATAATGAGCCCGTTTCAAAACAACCCCCATCTTCTTCAGATGTTCGAAATCAATTCTTCCATACCGTCTTGAATTAACAATTCTCTGGGCAGATTTCGGTCCCACTCCCGGAATTCTTAAAAGCATCTCATAAGATGCCTTCTGCACTTCCACCGGAAATAATTCCAGATGTCTTAATGCCCAGTCACACTTCGGATCTAACTGCTCATTAAAATTCGGTCTCTGCTCTGATAAAAGTTCTTCCGTCCGGAAACCATAATATCGGAGCAGCCAGTCTGCCTGGTATAACCGGTGTTCTCTGAGAAGCGGGGGTGCCGTTCCCAGTGCCGGGAGTGCGGAATCTTCATTAATTGGAACATATGCCGAGAAGAACACCCTCTTTAAATCATAATTCTGATACAATTTCTGTGTAGTCCGCATCAGGACAAGGTCACTCTCACCGGACGCTCCGATAATCATCTGCGTACTCTGTCCTGCCGGTGCAAAAGGTCTGTGCAGCTTCTTATCATTACCATTTACCGACAGATAATTCTTCTGTTCTGTGCCATTTCCAGATACAACCGGCAGATTATTAGCAGATGTTTCAATCTGTCCCTTTGCATGGAAAATACTATTATCAAGATACCTGTTAATGGTACTCCGCTCCATTCTTGCATCCTTACCGACCGCCAGGCGGTGCTGTGCGATTGTCCCGCTAATCTTCTCCATCGGATCAAGAATCGTCTTAAAATTCTTATTCGGCGCAAGCTTTCCAAGACTCTCCGCCGTTGGAAGTTCCAGATTCACACTCATTCTGTCTGCAAGATATCCCGCCTTCGCAATCAGCTCATCCGGTGCCCCCGGAATGGTCTTAACATGAATATATCCATTAAACTGATACTTTCCACGAAGCAGGGAAAGTACCTCACACATCTTCTCCATGGTAAATGCCGGACTCTTCATGACTCCCGAGCTAAGAAACAATCCTTCAATATAATTCCTCTTATAAAATTCCACTACGAGCTGACACAACTCATCCGGCTCAAATGCTGCTCTTCTCACATCATTGGATCTTCTGTTCAGACAATACTTGCAGTCATAAACACAATGATTGGTAAGAAGTACCTTTAATAGTGAAATGCATCTGCCGTCCGCCGCAAAGCTGTGACAAATACCGCAAGCCTTACTATTTCCCAGGGCTCCTTTCTTTCCCTTCCGGTCCACACCACTTGAGGTACAGGCTACATCATATTTCGCAGCATCCGACAGAATTTCTAATTTTTCCTGTGTTGTATAACCTGTTATCAATTCACTCATAAGAATATTATACAAACATTTGTTCGATTATGCAAGTAATATTTAAAAATAAATTAAGAATAGTCGAAAAAAGGACACCACATCCGTGGTGCCCCTGCGTTTTCAATATTCCCTTATTCTTCGTAATCCGTTGTAGAGACCTCTGCCGTATCAAGTTCTTCCTCAACATCCTTAATCAGCTCAATCTTGCTTACAGAAACTTCATAAGCTACTCTCTTCTCGCTTTCTTCCTCGTTGATTTTCTTGGTATACTCACGGCTCTGGACTCTTCCCCATACCTGGATATGTCCTCCTACCTCAAACGAAGCTGCATATCTTGCATTTCTGCCCCAGGCGATGCAAGGTATGTAGTCTGACTTGCCATACGGTCTGTTGACTGCAATAAGAATATCTGCAATTTCTCTTCCAAGAGGTGTCTTTCTGTAAACAGGAACTTTACAGATATAACCATCCAGGAAAATCTGATTGGTCTTGCTCTGATCCTTAACTTCTTCATTGTCATCAAGGAACTGAAGTTCTCTTACAAATATGGAAAGAACCAATCTGTTCTTCTCACCTTCATGGCGGTTGTAAGAACGGAACTGACCTGCAGCTTCAATTGTCATGCCTTTATAGTCCTTCGTGACATCAATTAACCTCTCCGATACCATGAGGGGAACGGTATCAGACATGTTGCTCAATCTGTTTACTGCCACATCCACAAGATAAAAGCCTTCGCCAAATACCTCGTGGCTGTATTCGAAGTCAGATACAATCTCTCCTATAATATTTACTCTGTTGTTTTCAATAACCTTATCAATCATTTCGTATTTCTCCCTTCTTTAGGCATGCCCGAACTCCCTCAGACAGGCACTACCCTTTATGTGTTTTAATGTTTACTGTATATTATATTACTATGTAAATCATTTTATTCCAAAATTATGACCAAAATTTGAACTTTTTATATATTTTTTCATAAAAATTTATTGTATAAATATAAAAATGTGTTAAACTGTTAAAGTTGATATTTCATTGATTTATCGGACATTCTAATGAATGACCTTTATATTCTATTTTATAAGGAAGGAAAATTTATATGATAACACAGCGCGAAGACATTCGAAATATTGCCATTATTGCTAACGTTGAACATGGCAAGACAACACTTGTGGACCAGCTTTTAAAGCAAAGCGGTGTATTCCGTCAGAACCAGGAAGTTGCTGAACGTGTCATGGACTCCAACGATATTGAAAGAGAACGTGGCATTACCATCCTCTCCAAAAATACTGCCGTATATTATAAGGATACCAAAATCAACATCATTGATACCCCGGGTCATGCAGACTTTGGCGGTGAGGTAGAACGTGTTCTTAAAATGGTAAACGGCGTTATCCTTGTTGTAGATGCCTTCGAAGGTGCAATGCCACAGACCAAGTTCGTTCTGCAAAAGGCTCTTGACCTTGACTTATCTGTCATTGTCTGCATTAACAAGATTGACCGTCCGGAAGCGAGACCTAATGAAGTCATTGATGAAATTCTCGAATTGTTAATTGACCTTGATGCCAGTGACGAACAGTTGGAATGCCCATTTCTTTTTGCTTCCGCAAAATCCGGTTTTGCAATGGCAAATCTGGAGGATGAACCAAAGGACATGGCACCTTTATTTGAAGCAATCATTAACCACATTCCTGCTCCGGAAGGTGACCCGGATGCCGGTACCCAGATTCTTATCAGCACCATCGACTACAATGAATATGTGGGACGTATCGGTGTCGGCAAGGTAGACAACGGTACCATCAAGGTAAATCAGGATGTTGTTCTGTTAAATGCACATGACGAATCCATAAATAAGCGTGTGAAAATCAGCAAGCTCTATGAATTTGACGGATTAAACAAGGTGGAAGTAACTGAAGCAGGAATCGGCTCCATTGTTGCCATTTCCGGTATTACCGACATTCATATCGGTGATACCATCTGTTCTCCTGAGAATCCGGTTGCAATTCCTTTCCAGAAGATTTCCGAGCCGACCCTTTCCATGGATTTCATGGTAAATGACAGTCCGCTTGCCGGTCAGGAAGGAAAATTTGTCACCACAAGACATCTGCGTGACAGACTGTTCCGTGAATTAAATACGGATGTCAGCTTACGAGTGGAAGAAAAAGAAGGAATTGACGGATTTAAAGTTTCCGGCCGTGGTGAGCTTCATTTATCCGTCCTGATTGAGAACATGCGCCGTGAGGGATTTGAATTTGCTGTCAGCAAGGCAGAAGTCCTCTATCACTATGACGAGCGCGGCAGAAAACTGGAACCGATGGAACTTGCCTATATTGATGTTCCGGACGAATTTTCGGGTACCGTAATCCAGAAGCTTTCCCAGAGGAAGGGCGAACTTCAGGGAATGACTCCGATAAATGGAGGTTACACAAGACTTCAGTTCTCCATTCCTTCCCGTGGACTGATTGGTTTCCGTGGTGAATTCATGACCGATACCAAAGGTAACGGTATCATTAATACTTCTTTTGAAGGATATGAAGAATACAAGGGCGATATCCAGTACCGAAAGCAGGGGTCTTTGATTGCCTTTGAATCCGGTGAGGCAATTACTTACGGACTTTATAATGCACAGGAGCGTGGACAGCTCTTTATCGGACCTGGCGAGAAGGTCTATGCCGGAATGATTGTAGGACAGAATCCACGTACAGAGGATATTGAAGTAAATGTATGCAAAACCAAGCATCTTACCAATACCCGTTCTTCCAGTGCGGATGACGCCTTAAGACTGGTTCCGCCGAGAATCTTAAGTCTGGAACAGGCACTGGATTATATTGACACGGATGAACTTCTGGAGGTTACACCACAAAGTCTTCGAATCCGTAAGAAGATTCTTGACCATACTTTAAGATATCGTGCAAACAAAAAATAGAGAATAAAAAATCCCCTTTCTCTGAAAATTCTGATATGCCTTCTGGCAAGCAGTCAGAGAAAGGGGTATTTTATTACTTCACGGTTGCACTCACATCCACAGAAGTGAGATTTTCTGCCAGTTCATCACTGATATTAAAAATCAGCACGCCGGTTTTTGCCTCTCCCGGAGCAAATTTCACTCCATTCATATTAAGAAGATCATTTTTTAACATGGTCTTAAATACATTGACCTTGGTACTTCCGTTAATCACTGCGCGGATTGCCACATTCTTAGCATCCAGCTCCATTACTGCATCCGCATCAACAGAATTCCAGACATCGTATTCCACTACCAAAAGCTTATGCCCTGTTGATGCCTCCACACTGAAAGAAAGCTCCTCCGTGGGATATCGTTCTTCCACTGAATATCCGATTACGGAAATCTCCACACCCTTCACGTTAAGAACTTCTTCCAGGGTACTTACAGCCGTCTGGCTGCTGATTGTTTCATCCTCAAAGAAATCGCCCGTTTCATTTTCCACGGCATTTCCTGTGGCAGACGGAATTTCTTCTTCCGTATTATTCTTCGTTCCAGCCTCTGTTTCCGAAATTACCGGTTGATTATCCGGGGTTGTGATAATTCCCTTGCTTTCTTTATATTTTTTTATCATCATGCCTGCTGCATACTCTGCAATTAAGTCTTCCTCCTCAGATGTAAGTTCAGTTACAGATGTACATCCGGATAACAGGAATGCAAAAATAAGCAGCACTGAAATTACTTTTCTTTTCACAGCTTCCTCCGCTTTGCTCTTTCGTTCTTTATGGGTTTTGCTTTTTATATTCTAACATTTTTCACTAAGACCTTCAACCGCAAATTATATTTTTGCATCCAGCTCAAACCAGAATTCCACACCATCCTCATGATTCTTTACACCACATTCCTGCTTATGCTGTTCCATGATTGCCTTAACAATGGAAAGTCCGATTCCGCTTCCGCCATATTCTCTTGTCCTTGCCTTATCCACCTTATAGAATTTAATCCAGATATTATCAAGTTCTGATTCCGGTATTGGTTCTCCTGTATTAAATACACTGGTTCGTGCAATTCCATTATGAACCTCTATGGAAACCTTAATTTTTCTTTCTCCGTCACAATGATTAATGGCATTGGTCAGATAATTTGTAGCTACTTCTTCTATCTTGTATTCATCTGCCCATACTTCAACAAAATCCTCTCCTGCAAACTGGATTTCAATACCTTTCTGTTCCGCAAGCAGCTTATTGGAATTAATAACCGCCTTCATCACTTCCGTCAGGTTGAAACGCTCCATCTCCAGCTGTTCGTTACCGAATTCAATCTGATTTAATGTCAGAAGCTTCTTAACCATGTTGTTCATTTTGGATGCTTCATCCATGATGACATCACAATAAAACTGTGTACTTTCGGGATCATCGGTTATCCCTTCCTTAAGACCTTCCGCATACCCCTGGATTAACGCAATCGGGGTCTTTAATTCATGGGAAACATTGGATAAAAATTCCTTTCGCATTTCATCCACCTGTTCCTTTGTCTCTATGTCTTTCTGAAGTTCCACATTTGCACTCTTTAATTCCGATATTGTCTTTTCAAGCTTTGACGACAGCTTATTCATGCTGTTTCCCAAAAGGCCGATTTCACTTTTATCCTTTCCGGTATATACGGCATTAAAATCCAAATCAGACATTTTTTCCGCAATTGCCTCAAGCTCCTTGATGGGTTTTGCAATCCATGAGCCAGTCAGAAATGCTGCAAAGGCTGCTATTACTGCCACTGCCAGCCCCACATTAATAATAAAACGGTTGGAAATGTCAACATTATTCTGAATGCTCTTAACTGCCAGTGTCATATAAATCATCTGACCATTGGACATATTCCCAATTAATTCCAGATATGTGTCATTCATCCTGGAATTGTATATCTCGTATATGGAATAATTATCCCTGGCAATTACCGTCTTCAGTCCGTTTATATTTTCAATGTCACCTCCTGACAAAATCTTATTAAACAATGAATTCTGAAGCCTCTTCACGAACTCATCAACATCCTGCATGGAGGCGTACATAATACTCCAGTCATTATTGATAATCATGATGGAAATATAACTTCTTGCAGTGATAATCTCCATTTTCTGTTTAAAATCATCCAGCGAAGTCATTCCGTCCGAATAACTGCTCACATAAGAATCCACGGCTTCATATGCCTTCTCAAAGGATTTTTCCTTGTCGTTTAAATAGAATTTATCCAGAAAAACTGTATTCATGAAAATAATCGCCGCCACCATGCATAGGGAGCAGGCAAAAATCATTAATGAAATTTTTATCCTGATTGAATGTCTCATTCTGATACCTCTTAGTTATTTATTTCTTTATCCGAATCTGCATGAACCGCATCCGCCATTTCATGCTTTTTTCTTATTTTATCAGTACCTTCCCATTATTTCAATGAAATACACAATATCTTCACATTCTATTTTCCAGACGTATGATGCCGCATCCGATTTTTTCTCCGGAATCACCGGATGGCTGTGTGGTAAAATCATCCCTGTGTCCATGAATAATCACAGCCCTTCCTATGATTTCCGGAATGGTAAACCGCTTATCATAAAAGGACACCCAGGCATAGCCCTGATTGGAAAGCAGTGGAATCAAATCACCGGCATGCTGCGGATGCTCTGTTTTTCCAGGATTGTAGTGACTTCCTACATGTGCAAAATTATCCAAACAGTCTCCGTCTTCATGAATATGAAAAGCATAAAAATCCGAAGAATGTTCTTTCTTATCCGGCAATCCGAAAATCTCTGCTTCTACAAGAACTCCGCCATAAGATGTGGCATAAAACTTAACAAGACCACTAAGCCCGGGATTGGCTTCATTTCCGCGAATCCATGCCATGGCCTGTGGTCTGTTTCTTTCCAATAAATTGATAAATGTTAAACGAGGGGTTATCTGCATCATAAAAATACCTTTTCTTTTATGATATGCTTCTCTATCCCTGAAATTTCCATACTTCTGTTTGTTCCGTAATCCCGAGGGTTCTCAAATGCTGGCTTAATTCCTGAAGCGCTTTCTGAAACCTGGTGCACGACCGAAGTGCATTGTCAAATTCATTCATTGCTTCCTGAATATCCGATGCCTCCTTTGCAAGGAAGCATGCAACCGCATGTTTGTGAAGTTCCTCATGGGCATCAAATGCCTCCTGGAAAACTTCTGTGTCCCGGATTTGTGAATCTGTCATACCAGCACACCACAAGCCGAATTTGCAGCGATCCGGATTGTTCAGCTGGGTAATTCGCAAAGTCTCATACTCAATTACATTTAAATATAATCTCCATGTCAAAGTCAGATGATCCACATAAAATACACTCAACCGATCCAGCATGGACGGTCTGCTGTTATGACGGAACATATCGTTTCTCGCATTATCAATATCTCTTGATATTCGATATAGCTGGGAACCAACACCAAAGCAGTACTTCGATAACTTCCCATAATTATCTGTCAGGGATTGCAATCCAATGGTAAATTCCTTAAACACATCCATCCTCTCATTGTCACCTGCACATATTTCCCCGACATTTCTTCGAATTATTTTAACTTGTTCCTCAATATCCTGAACTCTTTTTGTTATGCCCTGAGAAATCGCTAATGCCCGTTTTTCCTGTTTTCTGGCATCTTCACAGGCATGGAGCAATTCCTGCTTACTTACAGTCTTTTTGTTTAAAGCCTCCTCAATATCTCTGATTGAATCCTCTAATACCAGTTCTCCTTCCGTCATCTTTCTCAGACATGGCATCAGGGTATTATCAACCTGTTTTGACATTGCCAGTGCCTCTATCAGCTGTGTCTCATTCTGTTTTAACCGCAGACAAAAGTATTCATTTGCCTCCCGCATGTTTTCAATAGGTTCTTTCTGTGAGTTTATCTGTGTAAGCATGTCTTTCACTCTGCTATTATCCGCAATTCGAGTCATGGCATCATTAATTCGCATGAGAAAATGATTATTGTATTCCATGATGCTGTCTAACATTCCGTTAAATACCTCTGCCACTTCTGCATTCTCAAATACGGAATCATCAATTTCCTCAAAGTTTCTATTTTTCAGTTGATTCATCGCATAGATCAAACGTTCCATGTCACTGCTGCCTTCTGGCATATACTTTTCCTTCTCCCGCATTTAATCATTCCTTTCATGCTCTTTGAAACCCAAATCTACTTTATTTCTACCACGGCCATGCATTTAAAATTTCTTCGCATGTATCAACATCGATATTTTCGATTGCTTCCTTTAGATTTGCAAATGGCTCTTTCCACTGGTCCGGATACCGGTAAGCACTCATATCTTCTTCAACACTTTCCATTCCGTCCATGTCCAGGTCTTCCATTGCCCCACGAAGGCGTTTGAAAAACTCTTCCAATATATCCACTGTAATTTCATTCTTGTCACTTTCATCTTCCTTGTTTTCCGGAAAAAATGGTGCAAGAACCGCCTCATACGACCGATACTTCATCAGCATTTCACCGGTATATTTCATAATTCTGTCAATATCACGCACATTTCCGGCCTTCTCAAGTTCCGCTGCCATTTCCGATAAACGAATGGCACCTATCTGCTTTGATGCACTCTTTAAGGCATGAACTTCAACGGTATATGCCGCCCAATCCTTAATTTCACAACAATGTTCAATCATCTCAGCCTTTGTAGGAATAACGCGGTAATAATCGTAAAATACCTTCCAGAACAGTTTCTCGGAACGTAACAGTTCCATGGCGAACTTTACATCCAGATCACCAATAGCCTTCGGAATTTCCCTGATTTCTTCGGTGGTATTTTGTCCATCCGCTTTATCTCTTATCTTTTGAATCTTCTCATTTGGAAGCCACTGATGCACCTTATTAATCAATACCCGAACCTCAATTGGTTTTGCGATAAAATCGTTCATCCCTTCACTAAGGAACATTTCCCTGGTTCCGCTTACTGCATTGGCAGTCAGGGCAATAATTGGTGTATCATCACAATTTGGATACATTCTTCGAATAATTCTTGTCGTTTCCACACCGTCCAGCTCCGGCATCATATGATCCATGAAAATGATGTCATAATGATTGGAATTCAGTTTTTCCAATGCATCCTTACCAGAAAGTGATGTATCAATCTGCATATGGAGCGGTTCCAATAAACCCTCTGCAACAGTCAGGTTAATTGCATTATCATCTACAATCAAAACCTTAGCTTCTGGCGCCTCAAAGGATGTTTC
>JAQXXN010000080.1 GCA_029226085.1 Thermoflexaceae bacterium | reverse complement strand
GTGGAATGATTTGAGTGATCTGCTTGCAAAACAGGTAAAAAGCCTTATGGCAAAAGGAGACTGGGATCAGATTGAGCAGATTATGGCATCTTATTGTAATACAGGAAGAAAAAGCAGTACGCTGGAAATGTTAAGGGTATTATATGATATTTATAAAAAAGAAAAACAGTCTGATGTAAAACATATCTTTTTTGAAGATACGCAAGATTACTCAGATATCTATAGAAAATACCTTTCTGTTCGTTTCCTTTTAAGGAGAATGGAATTAGGAATGGAAGAAGAGGCATATCAGGAGCTCCTGGATGCGATCAGAAGTGAATATATTTCATGTGAGGCATTGGAGGAAATGGTTCTTCACTCAGTTGTTGAAAAAGGTGTAGTATTAGAAAAGATAGCCCATATTTATAAGACAGCAGGATTAAACAGATGTAGTATGGCGTGTAAGAAGTTGAATCAACTAATAAAAGAGAGACCGCTTCCAATTACATATAGTCAAAAGACATCATTTGGTCAGTAAGTAATGAATAGAAGAGGAAGGTAAATGACATATATAAAAAATACAGAGCCGGTTAGCATCATATTACCGACTTATAATCGTGCCCATAGGGTAGGAAAAGCAATAGAGAGTGTTCTGAAACAGACATATACAGATTTTGAATTGCTGGTTATTGATGATGGATCTACGGATGAGACAGAACAGGTTGTAACCCGATACATGGATAAAAGGGTACACTATTATCGAATGGCAGAAAATGGGGGACAGTCAAAGGCAAGAAATTGTGGAATGCAGATGGCACAGTATGATTACCTGGCATTTGAGGATAGCGATGATTTGTGGCGACCTGAAAAACTTAAGGTGCAAATGGAAACCATGCAAGGTGCAGAGCAGGATGTAGGTATGGTCTATCATAAATTCCGGTATGATTTGGGAGAAGGAAGAGGAATGGTGCTTCCGGATGAAAAGATACCACTGGAAAGGAAAAGCGGTAACATTTATGAACAGCTCTTATGGGATAACATGGTAGGAATGCCTACCATGTTACTGAAAAAAGAATGTGTAAATGTGGTCGGAGGATTGGATGAATCTTTAAAATGTCTGGAAGATTATGATTTTGCACTCCGAATTGCTCAAAAATATAAAGCAATTTTTATAAATGAAATTTATCTGGATGCCACATATTCGGTTTCCGGTGTTTCGGGAGGAGACACAGGTCAGTATCTGATTGCAAGTTGCCTTTTACTTGCGAAATACAAGGCAGATTATCTTGCAACCGATACATTTAATCACAGAGTAGAAATAATTTTAAGAGATGCGGAAAAACTGGGTGTTACAGAGATGGTGGTGGGACTGCTGGAAAAAGTGCTGCAGCAGTAAAGGATTACTTTACACACCAATCATCCTTTGCATAAGGTGCTTTTGACACAGACAGTCAAAAGGAACATCCACACCGCAATAACGGCAGGATTCCATGGGAGTGATAAGGCGTTTCTGGATTTCCCAGCCATCAAGTTCTGCTTCATATAAGTCAATTCCTTCCTCTTCTGGAATGTTTTCCTGAAAGTAATCATTAAAATAGTGAATAACAAATGGCTGACAGCAGGCAGCCATTTTCCCTTTGGCGAGAAAGGTACAGTTTCTGCGGATACAATTTGGAAAAACCTGGTCTTTATCGGAATCGCCGCGAGGATTCAAGTATTTGGAAAAACATTCTTTGCCTTCACGCAGTTCGGCGGAAAGGGAATGCTTTTGAACAAAGGCAACAATTTTATCTCGGTCGAGACAAGTATATTCAGAAATACTGATATGGACGCGATTTTCTTTTATTGTTTGGATTAAGTCGTCTTTTAATGTCAAAAGGAGCAGACCGTTTGTTACAATGATGATCCGGGTATATGGGAAGGCGTGACGTACCGCCGTAATATAGTCTTCAATCTCAGGGTTGAGCAGAGGTTCTCCGCCAAGCAGATAAAAATTATGTATCTGTGAAAAATAGCCTGTTAATTGATGCAAATCGCGGATAAACTGTTCTTTATCCGGAAAGGTGGGGGTGGGAACCAGATTTGAAAAGTGGCTGCAACCCTTGCAGTTTAAGTTGCAGTGGTCTGCAAGATGAAACTCAATCTGCATCAGTTCTGGAAGAACATCCATGTATGGATGGAGAATGGTATCTCCATCGATGGATTCGGAAAGCTCAAGTTTACGATATAATGTATTCGGAATAACATAGATATCCTTGATGCCGAGTTCAGTTAAAAGATTAAAATAATAGGGATTTTCACTCTGAATATTGACGACACCATCAATCTGGTGTGAGTGATAGAGTGCAGCCGTTTCTTCCAGTGTATAAGTAACAGGGGAGGAGGCAAACTGACCTAAATCAAGGCTGGATAGGCCACTGATAAGTACATCAGGACGATATGTTTGAAGTAGTTGTATGGCAGTATTCCAATTTAAAATATTACCAAATATAATTAGCTTCATTTCGTGGGTCTTCTTTCATATAAGTATTTTTAGGCAATAATGCCCTTTTTTTTCAATATAGTCTCATATTGTGCAATAATCTGATAAAGTTGGTCGTTTTCATGCTTAAGTTCGGTTACGTATTGGAAAGTTTCCGCGGAATTGATGATTTCATAAACCATCTGTTCAAGAAACTCTATATAGAAAGGTGTCATCTTAGCGTAATCCCACCATAACTGCTCTAAATTACAGTGAAAACAGTTGCCCTGCCATGGTTTTGAGGTTGCAAAATGAATGACATGAGTATTTTCTTTTACAGACTGTAAGGTCGCCTCTAAGTCGGTAAAAGCTCTTCGAGCATACAAATTATATTTGTTTTCATCAAAAAGCAGAACTTCATTACAATGACAGTAGTTTAACAAATCCTGATCCGGAAATTGTATTTTGTAATCAAGTTTCTTTGCTATATCCATATAATAAGCAAAATTGTAAGTGGGACGCAGGGCATCCAGATGGAATAAAGTAAGTCCTGCATTAAAATAAATAAAATTCGGAGAAATAAGGTCAGCAAAAAGTTCCTGACGGTAATCTGCAAATGGTGGGGTACCGGTAAAATCACGGCATGCAGCAAGTTTTGCATCTTTAAGGTCAGAAAAGTAAAAATCATTAAGAGGCTGATTGATGATCATATCGGCATCGATATAAAGGGCACGATCCAGTGAGGAAGGTAATAAGTCAACCAATAAAAGACGAAAATATGTTTCAATACCCCAGGAGTTTGCATTAAGAACTTCGGCAGGTGGAAGTAAATGATCCGGTACGTAAATAAAGTGAAATGAAATTTGATATTGTGTGGATAATGGTGCAAACAGGGATTGATCTTCAGGCATTAAATCATGGTGTAATACGTAAATATCCAGATCCTCATTCTGATGCTGACAAAGGGAAGTAAGCATTACATAGGCATATTTGACATAAGGTCTGTTTACGGCAATAGCAATATTCATTGTTGAAGACATGGAAACCTCCTTTTAATAGGTAAATGGATGATGATTGAGAGCCCAGCTTACAATCTGTTCACCGCGGTGAACCCACGTATGGGATTTGAGTGCTGCCTGATAGCCGTTTTTTGCAATTTGTTCAGATTTCTGGGAGTCTGCGAGAATAGCACTTATGATATTAGGCAGGAGTTCAAGTTCATCAAGCGAATAGGTAATAAAATCTCTATTATTTTGAAAGAAATTATTTAGTAAATTGTATGAATTTGTAACGCAGACAGATTGTGCAAGCATGGCAGAAAGAATCCTTTCATGCAGTCCGTCCATAATATTTGTATTATTTATTACAATCTTAGAATCCCCCATTAACTTAATAGTCTGATCGATATCAATTCCGGAACTAGATAAGATGTGCAGGTGTTCTTTGCCTTCACCATTATATTCGTTCCAGCCTGCGCCAACAACGGTGACTTCGATACCGCTTTTTAATAAATTATCGATAATGTGGGTGCGCATGTAGGCGCGTTGGTATAAATCAAGCGGGCGCATAATATATTCTAAAGCGTGAAATTCTTTTTCTGTTACA
>JAQXXN010000079.1 GCA_029226085.1 Thermoflexaceae bacterium | reverse complement strand
GTTTGAAACTGGGGAATATGCAAAGGGGAAAACGTATCATGAATCTAATTTCACAATACAAAGGTCTTAGAAAAGAAAACTATGTCTTATGCTTCGGACGCTTTGTGACGGCCATGGGGGCAATGGTCCGTCCGATGCTGACGATGATCTTAAGCCAGAAGCTTGGGATGAATGTCTGAAAAAGGATGATGAAATGTTTTGGTACTTCGTAATTCGTTTCCTTGCCGCCACGGGAGCCAGAGTCAGTGAATTGATTCAGATCAAGGCTGAACATGTTAAATTGGGGCATCTTGACTTATACTCCAAAGGTGGAAAATTACGTAGAATCTATATTCCTAAAGAATTGCAAAAAGAAGCCCTTTCTTGGTTGACTGAAAAGCAACAAGAAAGCGGCTTCATTTTTTTGAACAAGTATGGCGAGCGTATTACCACTCGTGGTATTTCTGGACAACTGAAAAAATTAGCAGTAAGATATAATATCAATCCGGTGGTTGTATATCCTCATTCATTCCGGCACAGATTTGCAAAAAGTTTCTTGGAACGTTGTAATGATATAGCGTTTCTTGCTGATCTCATGGGGCATGAAAGCATTGAAACTACCCGTATTTATCTCCGCAAAACATCCACTGAACAACGTGAAATTGTAGATACGATTATAAACTGGTAATGGGAAAGGCATATACTTTGGATTATTTTGAAGTGTATGCCTTTTGTCTTACAAGAATTCAATTCTTGAAAATATACGAGAAATGCTATTAACAATTCTTTTTTTCTCTTGTAATGGAGGAAGTGGGAATATAAAATGTTTAAGTTTTTCTGCATTTATATTAGATTGCCCTATTGCATCACTCCGAACATTTTGGCAATAAATCCAGTAATACTGTGATTGCATTACGTAATTGAGGTAATCACTCTCGATTAAAATTGGATGCACACGCACTAAATATCCGGCATAAATGGCTGGAATTTCACCTTTATAGATTGCCACCTTTCCAACTAACTCTTTGCTGTTAGTTCGGTTGAATAGTAGATCATTATACTCTAATGGATATTTTTTGATTTCTTTTAAATCAGAGGTATAAACTAACTTATCCAATACGATTCGTCCATTTTGTAAATTCCCCATTCTTAACACAGCAATTTTTCCGATTGAAGAAGATTTTTGCGAGGAACCATACTGGATATTGCTACACACTTCTCCAACAGATGTCCACGCCCAACTCTCCGGAATCTCAAACGGAATCTCATCGTCAATACAACGCTCAATTCCGTCCAACTTCTCATAATGAGAATTATCCCTTCTACTACATACTTATAAGCATTATCCTTATGTGGTTCATCGGCATTCAATTGTTCGGACCGGATGAACGGGATGCCGGAGCGAAGCCAGAGAACATCATTTATTCCGGCACGTTTACCTGGAAAAAACCAGATGGCAGCAGTGAAAAAATCTCTGTACCCGGTCATTATGATGTCTCGCCGGAAGAATCGATGGTGATCACCACAACACTACCTGAAGACTTCCGGGAGAGTACCCTGGCGATTCGTTCTTCACTACAAGATATCAGTTTCTATATCAACGGAGAACTTCGCACAAAATATGATACCAGCGGTCATAGAATTTTTGGCAAGGCAAAAACAAACAGAACAGATTTCTCTGCAATTAATGCAGACTTTATCTATGACACTGGATGCCAAGGATGAATACACCCGTGGACATTCCCACCGAGTTGCCGAATACGCCGCGTTGATTGCAAGTGAACTGGGTTGGAAGAAGGAAGATATCCGACATTTAAAACTGGCTACACATCTACATGATATTGGAAAGATCGGAATTCCTGATTCCATTTTAAACAAACCGACCAGATTGACACCGGAAGAATACAATGTCATTAAAGAACATACGGTAATCGGTGCTGAGAATGAGGAACCGCGGTGAGAAACTGGTGGCACAGCTTATGCAGGAGCATGATGGCTGTCTGATTTTCCTGGATATGGATAATTTAAAGAAGATTAACGATATTTATGGACATAAGGCCGGTGACCGGGCACTTCGATTACTTGGTCATCTGTTGTCTGAAGAAATCCGGCCTGCAGGTTCAGGCGACAGCGACTCCATCATCTGTCGACTTGGCGGCGATGAATTTCTGCTGTTTGTTCCTGATGTTTCGGAAGAAATGATTTCTGAAATCATGAAGCAGCTGTTGCAAAAATTCCAGGCAATCAAATCTGAGGATCCTGAGCTACAATATACTTCCATTTCTGCTGGTCTCTGTCTGACAGAAAAAGGGAATTCTTTCGTAGAATGTTATACCAAAGCAGACAAGGCGCTTTATTATGTCAAACAGAACGGAAAAGGTAATTTCTTTTTCTATCATCAAATGGAACAAAACACTCTGTCCGATTCCGTTACAGACAAAGATCTGGCACTGGTTGCCGGCGCTGTTCGAACCTGATAAAGACCAGATACCACAAATTATGGAACGTATTTTCCTACAGTATTATAAATTATATAATAAAAGTAACTCTGTAAATTTCATTCCAAAATACGATTATATTCCAATGACCAAAGGC
>JAQXXN010000078.1 GCA_029226085.1 Thermoflexaceae bacterium | reverse complement strand
TCGATTTTTACTTGAAATTAGCATAGAAAACAAGAGAACTTCATATTTCTATGCCATGAACCAGTTTTCGAAGCAAAAACTGGCATAGAAAAATCCAAAACCAAAATTCCCTATGCCTGCGAGTCAAAAACTTGCAATTTCTGATTTTTCCAACTCTAAAAATCGCCAGTGATATTTTAGAGAAAATTCGTTTATTACATCTTCTCGGTCTAAAGGGTAGCGCTCATACCCTCAAGTTGAAACTCACTCCAACCATGAATAGATTTTGTCAACATTTGTTTTTCCTCTCTAAATCTGGAATTTTAAGTTCTATCTTATCAAAAACCCGAAATCTCAAATGTGCATTCCGATGCACCATTAACAATTGTATCGACGATTTCAACAGTAACTTCCTTTTCGAAAACTTCAGAGAACAATCTCATGTACCATCCAGCAGAACATTCACAATAGTTTTTATTAAGATTCTCGACTTTTTTGGGAATATTACAATAGCATTTTTTATATACAGCTATTATTTTGTTACCAGAAATATGCAAGTTCTTTCCACCAATATCCGCCTCGTTAAGAAGATTTAAAAACTCCGTGATGTTGTTCGATTTTGCGTATAGTTTCTTGGCTATTTTAACAGCATTTGCAGACAGGCAACTCCCACCACATTTACGCATGGTACTAGTCATGCATATATCCATTTTTTCGGTAACATTCAAAATGTCATTAATATACCTTGCCTGTTTAAGCGGAGTTGCTTTTTCGTCAATAGTTCCAATCTTAGAACAAATTGCAACAGCATTTTCCTTGTCCATATTATCTATGATTCTTTTGGCTTTGTTCACATCATTTCCTCCATAAATTCCAGCTTATTGCTTTCACTCATCATCAATAATCAATTTCAAATTTCTCTTTTTCCGTATTATATATCCAATCGCTTTGCTCCTTAACCTCCTCAGCCTAAACAAATCATGAGGGAAACAGAAATTATATATCATTCAACATTTTTCTCAATTTCAATGTTCCGAAAAAATCTAACACAGGAATAAACTGCATGTTCATCTGATTATTTGTTATACTGATACCCTGTATATCACACACGGCTTTGAGATAATAATATCCACAGAGTCCACTTTGTATAATAAAGGAACAGGTTACAGCCACCGGTATCCAGACAAATATAATAAATATTCCTCTGGATGCAGCCACTATGACAAACCATACCAAAAAGCTATATATGTAGTTGATGATATAAAACGGAATCGTTTTCAATTTCAAAAGCAACCATATTTCCTTAAGTTCATATAATTTATCCTGATTCACTAATTTCTTTGCATTTACAGTACATATCCAGCCATATATCTGTATCACCAAAACCAATATGATATAGGTCAGAATAACAAGCCAGCCTGTTTTCGCATCATATTTGTTGGCATAAATAACTGCCATAGCAGGTAATACAATACTGGCTAATAGATGCATATACATCAAAAATACCATTAATTTTGCTTTTTTCATCTGTTTAACACCACCTGTTCTTAAAATCCTGTTCTTATGTTTTATCTTTTTTGTACCAAAAAGATTTTACGTCCAACCACAATTGCTGGAATTATCGTTTCAATAGAATCCGTATAGCCAAAAGTCCTCTTTAGCGAAAGCTCTGTGCCGATTTATAGCCATACTTTTCTTCCGCCTCCAGTACCGCACGATTAACCGCCTTCCCAAGAACGTGAGCACCAAGTGTTCCCACCACGTCCGCACTGGATTTTACCTTTCCGACTGATAATGCATAAATGGAATCACCATCCATTGATGTGTTTACCGGGCGAATGGTACGTGCCATTCCGTTGCTTGCCATTGCTGCCACCTTGTTCATCTCAGCCTTACTAAGTCTGGCGTTTGTGATGATTGCACCGATTGTGGTATTAAAAGAAAATTTACTTGCCAGCTGAAGGAGTTTTACTGCCTCTTCTTCACTGGAAATCATCCGGTCTTTCTTTTGATTTAAAAGTCCGGCAAGCTGCCTGTCAGAATCCATTTCAAACACATCTCCAATGGCATTTACTGCAACAATTGCGCCAACCTGCAGACTACCCACCTGCACGCAGTAGCATCCAAGTCCTGATTTCATGGCAAAATCATCTCCATGTATTTTCCCGACAGTTGCACCCATACCGGCTCCCACGTTGCCATTTCGTTCCACGTTTCTTTCACTATCCAGACACGCTGCATATCCCATTGCCGCATCAGGGCGGACTTTTCCGTCCACACAGCCTAAATCAAAAATGCAGGAACCTACAACGATTGGTACGATTTCTTTTCCGACCTTTACGCCGCGCCCTTTTTCCTCGAGATACTTCATGACACCGCCTGCCGCATCCAGGCCATAAGCACTTCCTCCGCTTAACAGCAAACCATTGATTCCGTCATTGCTCATCATCGGATTCAGGAGCTGGTTCTCTCTTGAAGCCGGACCGCCGCCACGCACATCAACACCGCATTGTGCCTTCTCCTCACAAATAATTACCGTACATCCTGTTGCATGCTCTTCATCCTGTGCATGACCAATACGGATATTCTTAATGTCATGCAGACTTATTTCTTTCCAGTTATTCATTGCGTTCACCTCATCCACTTTCTTTTTTATCTTCCCAGTTTCCAAATGCATTTAAATATAAACACAAATACTATAACCCAAAACAAGACAATCGGAATAGCATAATACCACTTTTTAGGTTTGCCATTCTCCCACAATCCCTCTGCCTGCTGTCTGTTTCTTTCAATAATGTCAGCAGGGATAAATTTTATGGTTAATGCTACCATCATCGGTAATAAAATAACATCATCTAAATATCCTAAAACAGGAATAAAGTCTGGTACTAAATCAATCGGAGAAAGTGCATATCCTACTGTTATGCCAGCAAATATTTTTGCAATGATTGGTGTATCCTTATCTTTTAATGCCAAAAAGATTGCCGGTATGTCCATTTTTAAATTTTTTGCCCGTTCTTTTAAGTTCATTTGCTTATACCCACAATTTATCTTTTAATAACTGTTATTTTTTATTATGATACTTGATAGGTGAAAAAGCAAGGAAAACCCGTAAGGTACTTGAAAACTCATACCTTTGATTACAGCGAAGTATAGCTTCGCTATTACCAACAGGGTCTTACCCTAAATAAAGGCACTCTCCATTGTTGGAAAGTGCCTATTTTTAGCCCTCTATATTTCATCTAACTTCATCCGATGTATTTGAATTGTGTTAAATTGCTCTATATCATGATATGCATGATAGAAGAATCTAACACTGAAAGGATACGACAGAATTTGTGTTGTTGATACCTCCATTTCAAATGCACATAGACAGTCCATGGAAAGAATATGACTATAAGTACATATCCAAGGATGACACTGATTTTATTCTTTGCATTAAACACACTCTTCTCTCCTTCTTCACAAAACATTCATCATCATTTGCTACTGCTTATCTGCTTTTCTTCTTATATTCATTATTTCCATACCGGTAACAGCTGCTGAAGATCCAATCAGTAAAAATACCCATAACAACAGATTATTTTCATCTCCGGTATTTGGAGAAGTATATTCCGCCTGATTATCATCGGATTCGTTATTGTTACTATTATTATTTTCTCCGTTATTGCCACCGGAAGAAATATTTACGGTAATTGTAGCAGTTGCTGTCTTTCCACCATCCACTGTCGTGACGGTAATAATAGCTGTTCCATTCCCAACTGCCGTTACCTTTCCTGTTGCATCTACGGTTGCCACAGAGGCATCACTTGTACTCCATGTAACATTCTGGTTGCTTGCATTAGTCGGAGCCACAGTAGCAATCAGCTGAACGGTTCCGGCTGCTGTGGTAATTGTTTCTGCTGTCGTATTCAGACTGACTCCGGTTACAGACACCGGTACGGTAAATGAAGTACTCTGTGGAGTTCCGGTGCCATTATAATTGACCACATATGCTGTATAAGTCTTTCCCTCTGTTAATGCACAGGAAAGAGTGGCATTATAACTTCCGTTCATCACAGCGTGTGTCTCTAAGGTGATGATACCGCTACTTTCATCAAGTATTTCGATCAAAACGGCCGCCACATCATCATCTGTCGTTCCCGATACCGTTGCTCCCTGAGTGTTCCCATTTGCAGAAATTGTTATGACATTTGAAGCGGCATATACTTTCACGTTCAGTAAAAACAACCCTATGGACATAAGGAAAGCAAAAGAAATAATTCTGTATATTGTTTTTTTCATGATTTCATCCCTTCCTTCCCTATTTAATCATTAAAGTTGAACGTCTTTCCGACACCCTTGCCTGCACCAAGCTTTGCGCCGTTAATTGTACCATCTGGATTTGCATTGGGAACAGCTATGGCTTCCACCTTTACAGGTGCATTTCTTCCATCCCCCATATATAGGATATAATCACTCATTGCAACATTTTCACCAGTTGCTGCAGTAAAATAATCACTTTCCAGAAGCTTTCTCTCCACAGAACCATCTGCATATGTATAGGTTACGAATAAGGAT
>JAQXXN010000077.1 GCA_029226085.1 Thermoflexaceae bacterium | reverse complement strand
CACTAAGAGTGCTATACTTACCAGGGCAACAGCCCCACTGATAATGTCTGTAAATTCTTTATAATAGAATTTGCCAAGGCAGTATATACAGTATCCGAAAATACCATAGGTGATACCGATAATAATGAGAAAAATTATACCTGAAAGAATGGCTGCAGTAATCACGTCAAGACCTGAGTAAGGAATCAGTTTTTTTAAAGTCCAGGCATATTCTGCTGACTCAATTGCGAATTTTATCGGTGTAACAAGAAGCTTATAAAGAAATTCTGCAAACTGAGCAATATCAGAGATACAGCGCTTAGAATTACAGGCAGTCAACATAGTTGCGAGAAAACTATAAATCAGAGCACCGCAAGTAAGGCTGTACACGGCGGCAGTCTTCCTTTTATATGAATGTTTAGCTTCTGTAATTTTATTCCTATAATCTTTCCTTATTTCGTCTGTGGTTATTTTGGCAAGATGTTCAGCGTTCTTTCCAATCTGTGCCAGCATATCAGCTTTTAAGTCAACAGCTTCCTGTTCTGTTTCCTTTGCATTATCTAGGCGTTTGGTGATTTCCTGCTCCAGAGCGGTGGCTCTTTTCTTAACGGCCGCGATAGCTTCTTTGACTTCGTCCTTTGTTCTTTGCTCGCTCTCTTGCAATTCTTTGTTCAGCTTCTCGAGCTCTTCGTTCCTCTTCAATACGAGATCGCTCTCGTGCAGCTTCTTGATCTGTCCGTTCAGAGATACTATCGTCTCGCTTTTCTTCTGAAGCTCTTTCCTGAGAACTGAGTTCTCGGATGAAAGCTGTTGTATCGTCTTGTGATCTTCTTCCTGAGTCCGTTCCAACGTGGACTCCAGATCCTGGATTTTCGTCAGTGCCTGTTCCAGCAGCTGCTGTTCCCTGGATGATTGACTCTGCTCTTGAGTAGTACTGCTCAAGGTCGCACTCGGAACTGTGCTGGGCGATTCTGATTTCATTCTGTCTTTCAAATTCATGAATTAAAGCCTCCTTATTAATGTCTATTTTAAAAGTATTAGATAGATTGGTATCACGTACCTTTTCTCCTTTTTCATTTTGGAATGTGATATGTTTCCGGTTGTCTGTCCAGATTGTCTGCCAGCCTCTATCAGCCATACCCCTGATAAAGTCTTCTTTACTGCAACAGTTTTCTTTGGATTCAAGAACTGCCATGGCGCATTCAGCAACATAGCTCTTTTTAGAATCGTTGATCAGAAGATTGTATTTATTCTTGTTCCATGCAATGATCTCACCTTCCTCGATTGGTGTTCCATCAAAATGTTTTCCCTTTTCGGCAATAGTCAGACCTTTTTCAAGGCAGAGATTATTGGTAAATTCTTTTTGATGCTCCAGATCATGTTTTGTTTGATGTAGCTTGCTTCCGTCTACATAGGAAACGGAGTTGGTAACAATGTGAATATGAAGATGGTTTTTATCCTGATGCACGCTGATCAGATTCTGGTGCTCCGGAAAGAAGTGCTCCGCAAATCGGCGTCCAATCTCGAGACATTCTTCAGGAGTTATTTTTTCATCTTTATGAAAACTGATAACGTTGTGTGCGTACATTCTGCCGGAGTCTTTGTTCCACATTTTTTTCTCTTCGAGGAAAGCGCAGTAAACATGATCCCGATTAATTGTTTCATAGGAATAAGGTCCTGTGATTTCTACAAATCCTTCAATGACTTTCTGATCCTGAAGGACGTAGTTAATCACATTTCTCATCGCTCCGTGCGACTTTGTTGATTTATTGATAACCTTATTAATTGCCATATCGTTTCACTCTCCTTATGGTATTTGCTGATTTCATCAGCTGTCTCAATCAATGTCTGAGTGGCCGGAAGACAACCCTGACCATTTGCAACATGAGCCATCTGATTAACATTAGTAGCTAATCCCCGGAGCTGCTGAACAAGTACTGCGAAATTTTTGCTGAGTTCTTTTTGAACAGCAATTTCATCCGAAGATATGATTGGTGTTTCTTTGATGGCATTTATGATATATGCCTGTTGTGTAAGACCTGATTCTTTTACTTTATTTTGCAGAAGTGCATATTCGTCAGTATTCATGCGGAAGGTGACGGATATATCACGTCTGCGTTTTGCTTTCTTTTTATTCATAACATTTTCCTTTCTTTATTAGAGCAGGGTGTAGGGGTGCAACCATTACCGGGGTGTGCAGAGGGCGAGGAGTCCTATAGAAAAATGATGGAAGAAATGAGGAAAGGTCCGGTGGACGTTTCTGAATTTCTGAAATCATTTTGCGGGCCGGGAATGCAAAGGGCAGCGCTCTTGCTGGGGGATCCAAGGGGGCGAAGCCCATCTGGCAAGTTTAGGTAACAGCCCAAAGGCTGGAACCGGTGCATATGGCTGGCCATAATGCGAAACTTGCCTAACTACTTCATCACGATTTAGAAGCTTAGGCGGTCGGGATGGAGTAGTTAGTTGTTTTCTTTGTGAGGCCAGCGCAGGGCAGCATGTAAGACTTTACCGTAGCAGAAAGTTCTTATTTGATGAGATGAACAGGCCGAACAAAGCTGGTTCAGGGGATGGACCGAAATGCAAAAAGGGAAATGTCAATTAAGACAATTCCCTTTTGTAATAGAGGATCCAGACAGAGAACCAGAGAGAAGATTGATGAAGCATCAGCTGGCAGATCTGTTTTCAGTGAGACTAAGAATCAGCTGAAGTGTTTCATCAATAAGATCGCGGGGGAGCATATTACTCTGGCGTTTGCTTCTGGAACAGTTTTTCCAGTCGCTGATTGTAATCTCGGAAATCCCCCAGCTGTTTACAGTGGATACGACCTCCGCCTGTTTTAAACCATCAAGAACCGGAATTTTGTATAAGCCGGAACGATAACCCATAAGAATGGAAAGAAGGATTTTTCTGTTAAGATCTTTTCCAATATAGCCTTTGGTCTTTACAGTGGATTTTACTTTTACACGTTCCAGATCAGCAGAGACCTTGATGCAGTCTTCGTTTTGCATTGTGTTTCTATAGTTCAGAAATTCTTCTGCATCGATGAAAGGACGTGTATCATATTCTGCAATTATGGTATCAACGTGATAGAGACCATTGGCACTATCATAATGAACAGGCGTGTCCATTGCTGTTTCTGTAATCGGACAACGCTTATAGTCAAAATTCATGGAAAGCTGTCGGATACTTTCGGTTACATGGAAATCGTGTTTGCGTTCTACGATTTCGGAAAACTCTGTCCACAATTTTGTGGAACATTTTAATTTACCTTCACGAGAAAGCACCGCGATAATATAAGCATCTCTATCAGCACGGCTGTCTTTCGCTTCACCTGTGGTATATGAGTTGTGGGCGAGAACTCCCTTATCATTCACAGCTATATTGCCTCGTGTTGTGATATTAAGGAAGGTATCATTGAAATGCTTTGGCTCCCATACCTGATTGGCGGTGCAAGCTTCTCTGGTTTGATTGAGAATATAACGACCATTCTGAAATACCTGAGCGAAGCCATAGGCATCAAGACTTCGTACAACATCTGTTGGTGCGTTGGTGATAAATCCATCAGTAGTAACAGAGTAGACGTTATATCCCATATCATGAAGCTGGTTAATACAAGCAATCAGCATGCATCGGACTAATGCTGTCGTATATGCAGCGTGATAAGGGCTGGTGACTGCAGAAGGTTCGGCATCAACACGCCCCATTTTCTTAGCGTTGTATCTTGTCTTAGGACTTACATTCTGAGCAGTTTTGCCATAACAGGAATTGACCATCGTCTTTAAGCTCTTTTCAACCAGTGGATTTTCCTTATATTCGATCTTTGCCCGCATACGATCCTGGACAAGATTTGTGACAGCATAGGCAAGGCACTGCGAAGGTTTATTGTCTTTCATGAGCATCTGGCAGGTGAAACCTCTGTAGATTGTAATTTTTGCGCCAAGCCTTAATGCAAGATACATATCCGGACCGGTCATGTAGACATGTCTGGCATGACGAGGATAAATTTTCATCCCGCCTTTGACAGGAACCGGAATATTAGGGCAGTAACAATCATTAGGAAAAGTAAAATCTCCAACAGCAACTGCCGGTATCAGTGGGCTTGTGAGAGCCTGCCATGTAAGATCATAGTTCCTTGGAAAATCTCTTACTGGTTTTGACCAGTCGATATCTATGATATTTGCCATTGCAGTAGGATAAGCATTCTGGAGATCGAAATCCGTAGTCTGTTCCGTGATCCAGCCAATATAAAAGGAGGCATTAAAGCCTCCTGTATATGCCTCTTCAAAATATTCGATAGCAAGTTTGGCATCCGGATTATCCCTGATCGGAACATATCTCGTTGCCCTTAAATATTTAATGCACTCATCTTTTGATGGAATAATTCCTTCATCTAACATTTCTAACCCCCTGAAGATCCTGTCATATTCTGATTTTTTCTTAACCCCAAAGTATTCTTTGATTGAACCATACATGGATGCGGCAGCTGCACTGGATAATGTCATAGGAACATTATGATTGCACTGAAAAAGTTCAGAGCAGAAAGAAACCACAATATCTGCATCATTAACTGCATACTTGTAAAATTCAATTGGATTACTTACTGCAAATGCAGCCATGTTTTCAATTACTTTAGGTGGAAGTTCTAACTTTGGTCTGCCGATTACTTTTCCAAGAGCTTTTAGAGATTTGTTTTCGGCAGGCGTAAGACCAAGTGTATCTCGTACATTGAGATTGATCAGCCAATAGTAGTTATAGTTTGAATCATTCTCGGCTTTAAAACAGACATTTTCTGTAGTCATCCATCCACCCTGGATTTCACCAAGTTTACGGAGAAGATCCATGTCATATTTCTGGCGCCAGAAAACGGATATATCAGCTTTGCCGGTATGGCAGATAAGCGTTATGGGAATGATGCGGTCTTTCATTGCCTTGAAATCAATTATTTTAAAAGTCGTGTCAGACTGCGTTTTCTTTTCTTTGTAGATGATATCCCTTTTCAGAACGAGTGGAAAATTGTGAAAATAGCTTTTTTTCAGATCATCCAAAATATCAGCAAGACAATATTTTAATGGAATCTGTCCACCATCTGCTGTTACTTCCTGACTGCGAGGATCCACAAGAAAGAAGTATCTGATCAGTGTTTCTCCAATGGAGATTGACATTTGAAGAGATAATAAAAGGCGATTTCTGCCTGGTTCATCGCGGAAATCCTGAAATTCTGTATCGAAACCAATATTCAAAGACATTTTTTCAGACTGGATCACCTTAAATGAAGGGATTACCTCAGCAATGCTTCCGGCGCGCGGGACATCGAGAGGTGCCAGAAACGACTTGTCGGCTAAAGTGGAAGGGGTGTCAATTAACATACTTGCTGTGCATATAGGTGAAATGACACCACTGCCTTCAGCCCTTATATTTACTGGGTTTTCGCAGTGTTCAGAGTTACCGAAGTTTGAAACTTCGGTAACGTCTGGTGACACTACTTCTTTGAATAAAGTGTATTCGTCCCGGGCCTTAAGGTACTCAATATTGTAAGATTTCAGAGCTTCAATAATCTGCCAATACTGTTCCCATGACCACTGTTTGATGTGATATGTAAACGGCGATGTCTTAAGTGCACTGGTTCCATTAATCATTTACATCCCTCCTTATCAGATCGGAGATAACAGCAAACAGTTATCTGGATCTTTTTGTTGGGATTTATCCGACTGGAGATAGATTTGTAATAAGTAAAGGATGTTAAAAAGATGCTGTTGTCAAGATGCGAATACAGGTCATGATGGATCTCTGAGCACCGGTCATGCAAACTCTACAAGAGATATGTTGAGCAGATTGGAAACGATGGTATTGCAGGGAGCGGAAGGATTGCCTTTGGAAGCAATCCGGCAGCAGATCGCTTCGGCTGTCGATATTATCATACATTTGTCCAGAATGCGTGATAAGACAAGAAAAACTATGGAAATCACCGAGATTGTCGGATATGAAAACGGAAAGATTCAGTTGAATCCTTTGTATGTATTTGTAGAGGATGAAAAAAGTACGTTACATAAAGTATCCGGTTCACTCAGAAGAACGGATCGTCCATTGATCAATGATACGAAATTAAAAATATCAGGGAATTATAAAATCATTTAGGTGAAAAGCTGGATATGAGTAAAAAAAAGAAGGAAATCAAGGAAGAAAAAAAGAAAAAGAACAGAAAAAAAACGGAATATATTCCTTTGAGGGGAATACTTGGAAATGCAACGGATTATAATATTTATCCGATGAATTTAAAAGAAAGAGCCATCGGATTTTTTATGGGATTCGCGGGAGGATTTGTGGTTATTTATGTTTTCTTTCGGGTGTATGTGATGTCCATAGCCGGTGGAATTTTGATGGGATATCTGTTCCAGAAACCTTTTCAGAATATCTTGATAAAACGACGAAAAAGAACGCTTTTATTACAGTTTAAAGATATGCTGGAAGCATTATCTGCCTCTTATTCAGCAGGTATGAATACACAGACAGCTTTTGCTGATGCAGGAAAAGACCTGGAAAATATTTATGGGAAGAAAGCGGATATTACAAAAGAAATTCAGATTATAAATGTAGGAATTAAAAACAATTTCATTGTAGAAGAATTGTTGTTTGATTTTGCCAAAAGAAGCGGATTAGAAGATATTGAAAGCTTTGCCAATGTATTCAGCATCTGCAATCGCCAGGGAGCCAATCTGAAAAAAGTCATTTCAGACAGTCGTGATATTATCAATGACAAGATTGAAATAGAAATAGAAATTGATACGATGCTGGCAGGCAACAGAAATCAACTGAATATTATGATGGTTATGCCATTGATTATTATGCTTAGTCTCAGTGGAATGGGAACGATGAGCGCAGTGACAAATAATTCGGTGAATGTAATCGTGAAGATTGGTGTCTTAATTTTATTTGCAATCGCATATAAGATGGGAAGAAAAATTGTAGATATTAAGCTGTAACCATACGGAAGGAAAAGAAAATGGATAATATATTTCAGTTTGCTATGACACTGGTAGCAATACCGATTGTGATACTCTGGATATTTATGGCACATCATTATGGCGAAAAATATCAGAGCATTATTCAAACAATCAACCCGGAAGAATACCGATATCCAGAACTGTTTGGTGTAGGATTTGGTTTGCTGGAACTGATCCATTACGATATGACCTCAGCGCATGCAACTGCGCAGATTAAGAAAATATCGGAGATGAAAGGGAAGAAATATGCTGCTTATTATTATTATGTCATGCTGGGAGAAAAAATATCCTATGCAGTAACTATTCTTCCTTTTATATTTTTGCTGGCTGCACTGGGAAACAGTAAAGAAGCGTTACTCTTCGGAGCAGCGATTATTGTTTTGTTAGTATGGTATATGGATGAGATAACCAAAGATAAGCTGACGAATCGACGGGATGAGATACTCAGAGATTTTCCGCAGGTCTTATCAAAACTGACTCTGTTGGTAAACTCCGGAATGGTATTAAGGGATGCCTGGAAAAATGTAGCGGAAAAAGGAAATGGGATCCTCTATGAAGAAATGCTTCAGACCTGCGAGGAGATGAAACAAGGGGTTGCGGAGATTGATGCATATCAGAATTTTGCAGAACGATGCGAAGTAAAGGAAATTAAACGATTTACCTCCAGTATCATTCAGAATATGGTAAAAGGCAATGCAGAACTTACGAAATTTCTAAGAGAAATGTCCGATGAAATGTGGAATGAAAAAAAGAATATGGTAAAACGGAAAGGGGAAATAGCTAATTCCAAATTACTGGTTCCGATCATGCTGATTTTTATTGGAATTCTCATTGTGATTATGGTTCCAATGTTTACAAGTATGTAAACCGAACAGATATATTTTATAAAAAGAAAAGAGAGGATAAACGTATGAGAGAACAAATGACAAGATGGTACATTGCAATGCAGATGAAGATGAAAAATTTTTTAGAAGATTTTGCAGAAGAAGAAAAAGGAGCTGCTGATATTGTGGCAATTATTATGGTAATCGTGGTGGTGATTGCTGTGGCAGGAGTTTTTAAAGAGCAATTAGAAAGAGTAATAAAAGCAACATTTGATAAGCTAACTAATTTTATCGGTAAATAAAAGTCTGATTGGAAAGATATTCTCTGCCATTCTGAGAATATCTTTCTTAAAATATGCCTGTGTGTTTCAATCAGCAGCTATTATAAGGAATTCAAGGTATGATGAGAGGAAAAGAATTTGTAAAATCAGAAAATGGGGTCGTTATGGTAGAAGCTGCCATTTATTTTCCAATTGTGATCTGTGTAGTGGTAACCATGTTGTATTACGGATTATTTATTCTTCAGGAAGCTGCCATGAATTATGAAGTGCATCGTATGACCGCTTACGCATCAAAAGATGCTTCCAATCCCGGTTATGGAGTATTTCCAATTGCTTCCGGAAATGAGGTGGAGTTTGAGTATGCCGGAGATCAGCCTTCGGCAGAACAGGTAAAAGCCTATTACAACGCGTATCATAATCGGATTGGTTCTTTATATCGTGGAGTTGCAGGTATTTTATGCGGAGAAAAATACGATTATGATGCTGTATTTGGGCAGATGGTAAAGAATGGACTTTTGTTCCACTTTACGGTCTCCCCTGAGGTTGAAGTGGAAAAAACATTATTTGGAACTTCTGTGGTGGCATCTGTAGAATATTCAGTCCCAATGCCTGGTGTGGCACGTTATCTGGGCCTGGAGGAGCAGATGGTCATCCGAAGTGCATCTTATTGTCATGCAGTGAATCCATCCGATTTTGTTCGAAACACAGATCTGGCTGTGGATCTGGTGGAGTTTGCAGCAGAAAAACTCGGAGTTTCCAATAAGTTGGATGTTGCCATTGGAAAAGCAAAAAACATCATTAATAAGATTTTTTGATACGGGGGAAAAACAAAAGATGATGGGATTTTGTAGAAAAACAAAAGGTGCGATTGCTGTATTTATGTCGTTGATTCTTTTGCTTGTCTTTGTGTTTGGATGTCTGATTGTGGATGGCACAAGAATATTAAGTGCAAAAAGCATTATTTTGGGAGCAGGGGACCTGGCCATGAACAGTGCTTTGGCAAATTATGATACGAAGCTGAAAGATATGTATGGACTTATGGGAATGAAAGAAATCCCTGAAGATTTGTCAGAATATTTTAATCATTCCATAAATGCAGCAACATTAAATGATTCTGGAAAAAAATATGGAGGATTGATTCAGCTGGATACAGAATCTTTTCAACTGAAGCCTGTAAATGGATCACAGGTGTGCTGTACAGAACCCATGCGCCAGCAGATTTTGGAGTATGCAAAATATCGTGCGCCGCTTGCCTTTGGAGACGAGATGCTGGATAAGTTGAGCTCTGTAAAGAAAAAGATGAAGACAAAGGAAGCCGTACAGAAGCAGCTGGAAGTGAGCGAATGCTTTAAAGAACTGGATGATCTGTGCAAACAATTGAAAGAAAAACTGGATGT
>JAQXXN010000076.1 GCA_029226085.1 Thermoflexaceae bacterium | reverse complement strand
GCAAAGTCTCATTTCTGGTGTGTAAACATCGAATACACCATCGTTATGAGTCTTTCTGTGCTTCTTAAAGAAATCTTCAACTTCAGGATCCATTGAGAAACCGTTTGTTGTTAATGCAGCCTTAGCCATGTTAAGACCACCATAAACCTGCATGGATCTCTTAAAAGGCTTGTCTGTCTGGAAACCAACAATCTTTTCCTTATCCTTGTCAAGGTATCCAGGACCATGTGATGTAATTGTGGAAACAATCTTTGTATCCATGTCAAGAACACCTGGATGTGGTTCAGCAAGCTCCTGCTTTGTTAAATCCATAACCTGTGCCCATAAATCCTTGGTATCCTGTGTAGGACCACAAAGGAATTCTTCATCACCATCATATGGTGTATAGTTCTTCTGGATGAAATCTCTGACGTTGATTTCTTTTTCCCACTTGCCGGTTACAAAACCATTCCATTCTTCTCTCATTTTGTGAATGACCTCCTATAAAAAATTATAATAATTATGCGCCAGAACATTAGTTAATGACGCTTTAATTCTGTAAAATAATTATAGTTGAACTGTGTATACAAGTCAATATGGGTTAATGGATTTTTTGACGTACAATCGCTGATTTTATCGTAATAAATTAGTAAAATTAAACGAAAAGTTAAAAAATAAACAAACAATTTCAAAAAATGGCAAAGATGTATAAACAAGGATGACTTGTAAAATAATAAACGTTGTATTATAATAAGGCATCGAGCAAAACAGGAGGATGATAAAATGGCAGAAATTAATAAAGAAATGACGATTGCAGATATAATTCAGATTGATACCGGTGTGATTCCGATTCTCATGGAGGCAGGAATGCATTGCGTCGGCTGTCCGTCTGCGCAGGGTGAATCACTGGAAGAGGCAGCCATGGTACATGGAATGGACATTGATGCACTGGTTGAGGATATCAACAAGTATCTTAGCAATAAATAGGACAGGTCATAAAAGAAAACCGGGTATCCTGTGTTACCACAGAATATCCGGTTTTTGCATTTTACAGATTTCCCAGAATGGAAAGGGCATTGGCTCTAATGATTGTTTCAAAATGTTCCTTATAAAAACTTTCTGTTGCGTAAGTAGATTTGACGCGGCTTCCAAATTCCGAAACGGCATTGCATGCACGGTTAAAGCTCTCGGAATCTTCTCCTTCGGATGTCAGTACGAGATAATATGTGTTATTAACGGCATCTTTATATAAAGCGCTGTCTGTTACGGTGCATCCCAAAGCAAGAGCGCATGCCGAATTTACTTTCTCGAAGGAATTAAAGGAAAAAATCCGGATAATTTTCCGTGTGGATTCATCGTCCGGTGCCGGACTGGCATTCTCTTTTGCCCCATTCTTTTTCAGTGTGTCCTTAAAAGGAATAAAATCCTCCTGCGTATCGGAAGAAGAATCAATTTCTTCTACTTTTTTATAGTCATCCTCATTTAATTCGATGGAATCACGTATTTCCTGTATTTTTGAAAATAAGGCGGAAATATCATCTTCTTCGCTATCCATGTCACTGCTGTCAGATTCATCTTCCTGGGATGGGGTGAACTTGGAAAAACGGGGGTCCAGTTCTTCAGGATCTTCAACTTTAGTAATTACCAATATAATGCAGTCCGCAGAAACCGGAATTGCTTCTATCATTAGTGGAATGTCCTCTGCTTCAAAACCAAACTCAAAGGATGCCTGCTGCATCATCTCACGGAATAAATCCTTGGCCTTTTCGGTGCCATATGCAAGCTCGCTTATTTTCAGCTCACGTTCCGCCAAATCAGCCTTGTTAAGAGTGCAGCGTATTTGATTGTCACTTACTTTTTCTAATTTCATAACTCACAACTCCTAACATAATGGATAAATATTATTATATAGTATAAACCAATTTAAATTCAGATGTAAAGAAATATTATGGAAAAAACAAAAAATATGAAAAAAAATATCCATTTTTGTAGAAAAAAGATTGCCAAAAAAATAATGGATATGTATAATAGAATAAAGGGTAATGGATGCTCCTTAAAAAAGGGGGCGGTAAATATGAGAGTTTAATTAATTATTCATATTCTATGATTCTAAATTTCAAAAGTTCTAATAATTAATTATTACATTGATATTTCATCAAAATTTCAATTAACAGACATATAGCAATACACAACCGATAGGTAAGATTTTTTGTTATTAATATTGTGAAACGGAGTTATCTGTTCCCTTATTCTTGCACTGGACATAAATATATCACAAATAATTATGCGGAGGAAATTTGCGTGCAGAAAAAAGAAAAATCCCTCATTTATCAGGAGGTGCTTGGATATTTGGAACTTGGTGTAGATATATCCCTTAACGGAAAGAGTATCGAGACATGCGATAAAGGAATCTATTCCCTTAAGGAAAATACCTGCTACATGCGGGAATACATCAGAAACAGTGAAGGAGATCTGAAAAAGATTAATTTCACCACAATTAAAAAAAGATAACAAACTGCATAAACCCCTTTATGCAAGAGCCGGTATTGCATGTGCTGCGGTACCGGCTTTCTTACAGAATCCGGGTTTTTATTTTTTTTGCCATTAGGTAATGACTGGACATGAAAAAAATGTTATAATATAAAAGATTGTGGCAGGAGGTATATTTTGAATGAAGAAAACCAGATTAAACAGAAAAGGGAAACAAGTTGTAACAGCATTTTTTATAATATTAATTATTATTCTGATGCTTTTGATTTTTGTGGGAATTAAATTATATGAGAGATATTCACCGACCAAGGAACGGATGAATTATCAGGATTATTTTGAAATGCAGGATGAAAATCAGGTCATGGTATACATGAATGATGAGCAGCTGGATATAAAGGTTCTTGTGGAAGAGGGAAGATGTTATCTGCCAAGAGAGTATGTGGTGGATAATCTGAACTGCCGATTCTATAAGGATATTGAAGGAAATTATATTATGTATACGGTTGCAGATAACATTTATTCCTTTGCAACAGATGAAGCATATTATACGGACATGAACGGGAATACGGTACCAACGGATTACGTGGTTGTCAAGAGTGAGGGCGATGAATTATATGTCGCAATCGATTATGTTAAGGAACATTCAGATTTTGAATATCGTTTCTATGAAAATCCGTACCGCCTGCTTATGTGGGATGAATATACAGAAAAGACCTATGCACTTCTTAATAAGGATACGGCAATCCGTTTCCGTGGGGGAATTAAGAGCCCGATTATTGCGGACGGTTTAAAGGATCAGGAGGTTGAGGTGCTTCAGGATCTGGAAGACTGGATTGAAGTGCGTACGGAAGATGGATACATGGGATATGTTTCGGCAAAGAGAGTGGGCGAAACATACACCAGAACAATGGAAAGTACCTATGTGGAAGAACCAGCCCCGGCATCCATTTCCTTAGATTATAAAATTAATCTTGTATTCCAGTCCATCGGAACGGCAGCCTATGACGGAGAACGGGTAGAGGAAGCATTAAAGTCAACACAAGGGGTGAATGTCATTTCTCCTACGTGGTACAAGCTTTCCGGAAATGACGGTTCCATGACATGCTATGCCAATAAGTCTTATGTGGAAAAATGTCATTCCATGGGGATACAGGTATGGGCTTTAGTGGATGATTTTGATACAAGCCTTGATAAACTTGCAATTCTTTCCAACAAGGATACCAGGGCAAGAATGATTAACCGGCTGGTTTCGGATGCAAGGGAATACGGTTTTGACGGAATTAATCTGGATTTTGAATATATTACGGAAGAAACCATAGAGCATTATCTTCAGTTTATTCGTGAATTATCCTTTGAATGTGAGAAAAACGGAATTATTCTTTCGACAGATACATACGTTCCTGCAAGCTTCAATCTCTTCTATAATCGAAAAGAGCAGGGTGTATGGATTGATTATGCTATTGTCATGGGATATGACGAGTATTGGAAGGGTGCTTCGGAAGCAGGTCCGGTTGCATCCATCAGCCATGTGAGAAACGGAGTTGTCAATACACTGGAAGAGATTCCGGCACAAAAAGTAATTAACGGTATGCCATACTATGTCAGGGTGTGGTATGAGACACTCAATACAGACGGAACAGTTTCACTTACAACGAAGGATGTGGGAATGGAAGCAGCACAGAAGATTATTAATGACAATTCTGTTCCTCTTATGTGGGATGATGAGAAGAAGCTGTATTATGGCTCCTATGAAAATGGAAATGTTACTGTTAAATTATGGCTGGAGAATGAAGATACCATTGAAGAAAAGATGAAGGTTTATAAGGAAAATAACCTTGCCGGTGTTGCAGGCTGGAAACTTGGATTGGAAAAGAAAGAGGTCTGGCAGGTAATAGAAGCGTATCTGAATTAATATAATAATCATGAGAACATGTATGGCGGCGGTGTTTTATGCGTCGTGGGCTGCAGATTGTAATGGCAATACTCATGATAGCAGCGATTTATTGTACCTTCAGGTTCAGGGTTCTGCCTTCTTCCATAACAATCCGGGAAAAACAGAAAGTTATCGTGATAGATCCGGGACATGGCGGAGAAGATCCGGGAAAAGTTGGGATAAACGATTCGCTGGAGAAAGAAATTAATCTTGCCATATCATTAAAACTTCGAAAATTACTGGAAGAAGAAGGGTATAAGGTAGTACTTACAAGAGAAGATGATGCGGGACTTTATGGGACAGAAGATAAGAACAAAAAATCTGCTGACATGAAGAAGAGATGTCAGATTATCGAAGATGCAAAGGCTGACATTGTGGTAAGCATACATCAGAACAGCTTTGGACAGGAAAGCGTCCATGGAGCACAGGTATTTTATTATGAATATTCTGCCGAGGGAGAGGTACTTGCAAAGAAAATCCAGGAATCCCTGAAAGAAAATGTTGATACGGAAAATAATCGTACGACAAAAGCTAATTCCTCGTATTATATGCTGGTTCATACGCCATGCCCTACGGTAATTGTGGAATGCGGATTTCTGTCAAATTATGAAGAAGCGCAGCTTCTTGGAAGCGAAGAATATCAGGAAAAAATTGCAGCGGCAGTTTGTGAAGGTATCAAATCATATTTTGCCGTAACAGACAAATAGAAGGTTAGTGATGAAAACTATATTTGAAAAAACAGGTCTGGATGAAGAAAAAGATAATAGAATATATGAAATGGCTTCGGAGATATTAAACAGGGGAGGGCTTGTGGCTTTTCCCACGGAGACTGTTTATGGCCTTGGTGGCAATGCTCTTGACGGAGAGGCTGCGGCAAAGATATACGCAGCAAAAGGAAGACCATCGGATAATCCACTGATTATTCATATTGCTGATATCGATGCGCTGAAGGTTTTATGCAGTGAGATTCCTCCGCTGGCATACAGTCTGGCAGAACATTTCTGGCCGGGACCGTTAACCATGATCATGAAGAAAACAGAAATTGTTCCTCATGCCACCACAGGAGGCCTGGATACCGTGGCAGTTCGTATGCCGAATAACCGGACTGCTCTTGAACTGATTCGAAGATCCGGTGTTTATGTGGCTGCACCCAGTGCGAACCTGTCCGGAAGACCCAGTCCTACAAAGGCGGAGCATGTGCGTCAGGACATGGATGGCAGGATTGACATGATTATTGATGGCGGAAACGGTGATATCGGAATTGAATCAACAATTATTGATCTTACGGATAAGGTTCCCGTTATTTTAAGACCGGGTTATATTACAAAGGAAATGCTGGAAGCGGTTATCGGACCTGTTGATATAGACAAGGCAGTAGCGCTTGGAAAGCAAAGCGATGCCCCTCCCAAAGCACCGGGAATGAAATACCGGCATTATGCACCAAGAGGAGAGATGGTTATTGTCGAGGGAAAAGATCCTGATTGTGTCACGGAAAAAATCAACCGTCTTGCTGCACAAAAGAAGAAGGAAGGCATGAAAACGGGAATTCTGGCAACGGATGAAACAGAACCTTTCTATAAGGCAGATTATGTCATTAGTGTGGGAACGCGTGGCAGTGAACTTTCCATATCCAGTCATCTGTTTGATGTCTTGCGTCAGTTTGATGATCTGGGTGTGCAGTATATTGTATCAGAAGGTTTTTCAAGAGAGAATGTAGGCTATGCAATTATGAACCGTCTGCTTAAGGCAGCTGGCGGAAAAATAATAAATACAGATGAAAGTGAGGAATAAAGGACATGATAGCAATAGGATGCGACCATGGCGGTTACGAATTAAAACTTGAAATTATGAAATATTTAGAAGAAAAGGGACTTGAATACAGGGATTTCGGATGTGATTCCACGGCGTCTGTGGATTATCCGGTATATGGAAAGGCAGTTGCCGGTGCAGTGGCATCCGGTGAATGTGAAAAAGGAATCCTGATATGCGGAACAGGAATCGGTATGTCAATTGTTGCCAACAAGGTACCGAGAATTCGTTGTGCATTGTGTTCCGACTGTTTTAGTGCCCAGGCAACGAGAGAACACAATGATACCAATGTAATTGCACTGGGTGCAAGAGTTACCGGTCCGGGGCTTGCCATAAAGATTGTGGACACATGGCTTAATACACCATTTTCCAACGATGAAAGACATATCCGGAGAATAGGAATGATTGAAGAATAAAGAAATGTTGAAGGGAGAATGAAGAATGAGCCAGAAGAGAACGGATTATATTTCCTGGGATGAATATTTCATGGGTGTTGCAGCACTGTCTGGAATGCGTTCAAAGGACCCTAATACACAGGTCGGTGCCTGTATTGTAAGTAAGGATAACAAGATTCTTTCCATGGGCTATAACGGTCTTCCGGTAGGGTGTTCGGATGACGAATTTCCATGGTGCCGTGAAGGGGATCCCCTGGAAAATAAGTATTTTTATACAACACACAGTGAACTGAATGCCATTTTAAATTACCGTGGCGGTTCACTGGAAGGGGCAAGAATTTATGTTACGTTATTTCCGTGCAATGAGTGTGCCAAGGCAATTATCCAGTCCGGAATAAAAAGTATTGTATATAAGGAAGATAAGTATTCTGACACTCCTTCTGTCATGGCATCCAAAAGAATGTTACAGGCAGCGGGAGTGGAAATGATACGCTACAATCCTACCGGAAGAAAAATAGACATTGAGGTATAAAAAAGGGAGTGTGTACTTTAAAAATACGCACTCCTATTCATATTCTTCAATCTGTTTTGTATAATCTGGAAAATTTCCGGAATAAATGACCTGAAGCAGTCTGTTAAGACGGTTCAGCGCTGTCAGTATTTCCTCTGTCCGGATAAGACCGTTCTGAAAGGCAGGTTCAAATTCATTCAGGTCAACAATTCTGACGGTACCGTCCGGTTCAATGATGACATCGGCAAGAAGGTCTGTAAAGACATAGGTATCCGTATCCTTGTCATAATCCGTATTAATAATATCACAGTACCAGTATACGAAGTTGTTATTATTATCATAAAACTTACTGATTTTCCAGCCTTCATCCATTACATAAAGAGATATTCCCTTAGAGAAAGCAGCTTTGGGATTGATGGTATCCCAACGGGTAATCATGGTGTGTTCAGAGAGGAATAAAATTTTATCTTTATGCAGATGAATACATTCTTGTGGAATAAGACGTTTTCTATAAATTTCCGGCATAAGTTTTGCTCCTTCTTATTTTAAAGAATTATATCAGAAAAATAATTAATTTTCCACATATAATTCAATAAAAAGGAAAGATTAATTTAATAAAAATAAAATAAAATTTTTATTAAATGTTATAAATTTGTCAAATCCTCATAGACTTCTTTGTTAAAATGTTATAAAATATTAACTATATTAGGTAAAAAAGAGATAAAGATGAATAAGAAAAAGAATTTCCTGCGCAATTTTGCCATGATATCACAATTAAGCATTAATATTCTGGTTCCCACATTCTTATGCCTGCTTGCAGGAATGTGGATAGATGCAAAGTTTGAAACCTCTTACTGGTCGGTCATTCTCCTCATCATTGGAGTGCTTGCCGGGGGAAAAAGTGCCTATGATACTGCCGTGAACGCACTAAGGATGGAACGGGAGGAACAGGAAAAGCCCGAAGACATAGTTGCAAGATATAATAGTGAGCATGGTAAGGGAGTAGAAAAGAATGAAATTTCTGAAAAAAATAAATCCGATGTTAGTTGACCTGATATCCGGATGCGCCGTATACGGAATTGTGGGAGAAATCATCATACTTACAGTCGTGACTGCGTTCTATCATGGAAGTATAGGAAAGATTGCCCTGGGATTTCTGATTGGCGTAGTACTGATGATGATAATGGCAGTCCATATGTATTTTGGTGTGGATGCTTCATTATCCATGGGGGAAGGCGGTGCGCAGAAACATCAGCTGAAAATGTTTGCCATCCGCATAGTTGCAGTTCTGGTTGTCTTTGTGGTGGTACTGGTAACGGGATTTTGCGACGCCATTTCCGTAATCATTGGCATGATGTCATTGAAAGTATCGGCTTATTTACAGCCGTTTACTCATAAATTTTTAGTTTCAAAAATCATTAAATAAAGGAAGGTGAGAATGTGGGAAGCGGAATATTACATTCTCTTCAGAACCTGCCGGTTGCATTGGAAGCGGATTTCATGATTAAGTATCTTCAGGAGATAAAAATTAATGGAACCTCCGTGTATATTACAACCACGCATGTGGCATTACTGATTGTATCATTGTTTATTATCATTTTTGCAGTGATAGCCAATCGTGTTATTGCCAAGGCAGATCCGGATGCCACGCCGGGAGTATTCCAGAATTTCGTTGAAATCATTGTGGAAATGCTTGGCAACATGGTAGACGGTCTGATGGGAAGCAATGCCAAGCGCTTTGTGAATTACATTTCGTCAATATTTATTTTCATATTGATTAGTAATATTTCCGGCCTGTTTGGATTAAGACCGCCGACAGCCGATTATGGTGTTACACTGCCGCTTGCATTATTTACTTTTTGTATTATTCACTACTGTGGCATTAAAAAGAACAAGGTAAAGCATTTTACCAATCTGTTTCAGCCGGTGGCACTGCTTTTCCCAATCAATGTCATTAGTGAAGTGGCGACGCCGTTATCATTATCGGTGCGTCTTTTCGGTAACATCATGTCAGGTACCGTACTCATGGGACTGGTATATGGAATGTTCCCGATTTTTGTAAAGCTGGGAATTCCGGCGGTAATGCACATATATTTTGACATCTTTTCCGGAGGTATCCAGGCGTATGTATTCTGTATGCTGACGATGGTATATGTGAACGATAAGATTGCAGATTAATTTATCAAATTATATTTATTTACAGGAGGATTATTATTATGAATATTAGTGGACAGGATTTTATTTACGGTATGTCAGCAGTGGGTGCGGGACTTGCATTAATCGCAGGTATTGGTCCTGGTGTTGGTCAGGGTATTGCAGCAGGTCATGCTGCAGCTGCGGTAGGACGGAATCCGGGTGCCAAGTCAGACATTACTTCAACAATGCTTCTTGGACAGGCTGTAGCCGAGACAACAGGTCTTTACGGATTCGTTGTTGCCATTATCTTAATGTTCGTTAAGCCTTTTAAGTAAAATTCCGGGTATTTCAGGATTTTACATGAAATAAACGGAAAGGAGGCAGAAAATTGATACCATTATCCAATGTATTGCTGTCAGCCGCAGCGGAATCGGGAAGACTATTCGGACTTGATTCACAGCTTGTTTTTGATACCTGTATCACAGCAATAAACATTTTTATATTATTTGTGCTTTTGTCCTATCTGCTGTTTGATCCGGCAAGGGAAATGTTAAGAAAACGTGCCGAGAAGATTACCAATGAAAGAGAAACGGCAAGACAGGCAAAGGAAGAGGCTTTTGCAGCAAAGAAAGAATATGAAGCCAAATTAAAAGACATTAATAAAGAAGCTGAAAATATTCTTTCGGAAGCAAGAAAAAAGGCGCTGAAAAACGAAGAGCAAATAATAGACGAGGCGAAGGAAGAAGCTGCCAGAATTATTCAGAGAGCCAATAATGAGATTGCCCTGGAAAAGAAGAGAGCACTGGATGACGTAAAGAAAGAAATGATTCAGATAGCATCCCTCATGGCCGAGAAAGTAGTGGCGGCAAGGATTGATACCACAATAAATGATGCTCTTGTGGAAGAGACTTTGAATGAGATAGGTGATGATACATGGCAAAGCTAGTAAAGGCAGTTTATGGTGATGCATTATTTGAGCTTGCCGTGGAAGAAAATAAAACGGATGCGCTTTTTGAAGAAGCACAGGCAGTTCTTGCATCGTTCAACGAGAACAGGGACTTAATCAAATTTTTGAATCACCCGAAGATTGAAAATGAGAAAAAACAGGAAGTTATTGAGAATGTCTATGAAAAATTTGTTTCAAAGGATATGACAGGGTTTCTTGTGCTTATTGTAAGCAAGGGAAGATACAATGACATTCCGGCAATTCTTACCTATTTTATTGATAAGGTAAAAGAATATAAACACATCGGTGTGGCTTATGTTACATCCGCAAAGGAATTAAATGCGGGACAGAAGGCTGCAATTGAGGAAAAACTGTTGAAGACAACAAAATATCAGTCATTTGAAATGAAGTATAAGATTGACGAAAGCCTGATTGGCGGAATGATTATCCGGATTGGGGACAGGGTCGTTGACAGCAGTATTAAAACAAAATTAAGCGGGCTTTCAAGTGAGCTGCTTAAGATTCAGTTAAACTAATAGAAGGAAGGTGCATTCGCTCCATGAATTTAAGACCAGAGGAGATTAGCTCCGTTATAAAAGAACAGATAAAGAGATATTCCAATGATCTTTTGGTATCTGATGTTGGTACGGTAATTCAGGTAGCCGATGGTATTGCACGTATACACGGACTGGAAAATGCCATGCAGGGAGAACTTTTAGCATTCCCTGGTGATGTATATGGCATGGTTCTTAACCTGGAAGAAGACAATGTTGGTGCTGTTCTTTTAGGTGATGCAAAAAGCGTCAATGAAGGTGATACAGTTAAGACAACAGGACGTGTGGTTGAAGTACCGGTAGGTGATGCAATGATAGGCAGGGTTGTCAATGCATTGGGACAGCCGATTGACGGCAAGGGACCAATTCATACAGACAGATTCCGTCAGATTGAAAGAGTTGCATCCGGTGTAATTACCAGAAAATCCGTTGATACTCCGCTTCAGACAGGTATTAAGGCCATTGATGCCATGGTGCCAATCGGAAGAGGCCAGAGAGAGCTTATTATCGGTGACAGACAGACCGGTAAGACAGCCATTGCCATTGATACAATTATTAATCAGAAGGGTCAGAATGTAAAATGTATTTATGTTGCAATCGGACAGAAGGCATCCACGGTTGCATCCATTGTAAAGACCCTGGAAGAACACGGTGCCATGGATTATACAACCATTGTTGCAGCCACGGCAAGTGAACTTGCTCCACTGCAGTATATTGCTCCATATTCAGGATGTGCAATCGGTGAAGAATGGATGGAAGCAGGACAGGATGTCCTTGTTGTATATGATGATTTGAGTAAGCATGCGGCAGCATACAGAACGCTGTCCCTTCTTCTTAAGAGACCACCGGGACGTGAAGCATATCCTGGTGATGTATTCTATCTGCATTCCAGACTTCTGGAAAGAGCAGCAAGAATGTCAGATGAATACGGCGGAGGTTCTTTAACGGCGCTTCCGATTATTGAAACGCAGGCGGGTGATGTATCTGCATATATTCCGACCAATGTCATTTCCATTACGGACGGACAGATATATCTGGAGACAGAAATGTTTAATTCCGGTTTCCGCCCAGCCGTCAATGCCGGTCTTTCCGTATCCCGTGTTGGTGGTGCGGCACAGATTAAGGCAATGAAGAAGTTTGCGGCACCAATTCGAGTGGAACTGGCACAGTATCGTGAACTTGCGGCATTCTCACAGTTTGGTTCCGAACTTGATGCAGATACCAAGGAGAGACTTGCACAGGGTGAAAGAATCAAGGAAATGCTTAAGCAGCCACAGTATAAGCCAATGCCTGTTGAGTATCAGGTAATGATAATTTATGCTGCTACCAAGAAGTATTTGCTCGATGTGGAAGTATCAAGGGTTCTTGACTTTGAAAAAGGATTATTTGAATTTGTTGATACCAGATATCCGGAGATTCCGGAAAGCATCCGGACAAATAAGGTGCTTGATGAAGCAACGGAACAGTTACTTGTAAAAGCTATTGAAGAATTTAAAGCAGAATTTTAAGAAAGAGCAAGGGTGATCGCACATGGCCTCAATGAGAGACATAAAAAGGCGTAAGGAAAGCATACAGAGCACGGAACAGATTACGAAAGCCATGAAGCTCGTTTCTACGGTAAAGCTGCAAAAGGCAAGAACAAGAGCAGAGCATTCCAAACCATTTTTTGATTTGATGTATGACACTGTTTGCAATATGCTTGCCAGGTCAGGAAATGTCAATCACAGATTTCTCAAGGCGGGGGATTCTCCAAAGAAAGGAATTATTGTGATTACTGCCAACAGGGGACTGGCAGGCGGTTATAACTCCAATATCGTCAAGCTGGTAACGAGAGGCAGTATTCCGAAGGAAGAAGCAGTGATTTACAATATCGGACGAAAAGGAAAGGAAATCTTTAAAAGAAACGGCTATGAGATAGCCGCTGATTACTCGGATGTCATTGAGAGTCCGATGTATTCCGATGCAGTCCATATTGGTGAGGAAGTGCTTTCGGCATTTACCAGGAATGAAATCGGTGAAATATATCTTGCATATACAGGCTTTAAAAACACAGTAACACATGTTCCGACCCTGATAAAGTTATTACCGGTTGATAAATCACTTGGGGAAAATAAAACCTCTTCGGATAGTGTTCCGATGAATTATGAGCCGGAAGAGGATGAAGCACTGGATGTCATTATTCCGAAATATGTAACAAGTCTGATTTACGGTGCACTGGTAGAATCTGTTGCCAGTGAAAACGGTGCACGTATGCAGGCAATGGATAATGCGACAAGCAATGCGGATGAAATGATTTCGGATTTATCCCTCAAGTACAACAGGGCAAGACAGGGTTCAATTACGCAGGAATTAACAGAAATTATAGCTGGTGCATCAGCTATTAGTTAAATAAAATCGAAGGAGTGAAACAATGGCAGCTAATAATATTGGTAAGATAACACAGATTATCGGTGCCGTTCTTGATATTAAGTTCAGTGAAGGAAATCTTCCGGAAATTAATACTGCAATTAAAATCAGGAAAAATGACGGCGATGTGTTAGTTGTGGAAGTATCCCAGCATCTTGGGGATGATACGGTAAGATGTATCGCCATGGGTCCGACAGATGGACTGGTAAGAGGCATGGAAGCTGAAAATACCGGCGCACCGATTACTGTTCCGGTTGGGGAAAATACGCTGGGCCGTATTTTCAATGTACTTGGTGAGCCAATTGACAATAAACCGGCTCCGGAAAATGTGGAATACTTACCTATTCATAGAAAGGCTCCGGCATTTGAGGAGCAGTCCACACAGGCAGAGGTTCTGGAAACCGGTATTAAAGTCGTAGACTTACTCTGCCCGTATCAGAAGGGTGGTAAAATCGGTCTCTTTGGTGGTGCCGGTGTAGGTAAGACCGTACTGATTCAGGAACTGATTCGTAATATCGCTACCGAGCATGGCGGATACTCCGTATTCACCGGTGTAGGAGAGCGTACAAGAGAAGGAAATGACCTGTATCATGAGATGACGGAATCCGGCGTTATTAACAAGACGACCATGGTATTCGGTCAGATGAATGAACCACCGGGAGCAAGAATGAGGGTAGGTCTTACAGGCCTTACCATGGCGGAATATTTCCGTGACCAGGGTGGTAAGGATGTACTTCTTTTCATTGATAATATTTTCCGTTTTACACAGGCAGGTTCCGAAGTATCGGCACTTCTTGGACGTATGCCGTCCGCGGTTGGTTATCAGCCGACTCTGCAGACCGAAATGGGCGCACTTCAGGAGCGTATTACATCCACAAAGAACGGTTCCATTACATCCGTACAGGCAGTTTATGTACCTGCAGATGACTTAACAGACCCGGCTCCGGCAACAACCTTTGCCCACCTGGATGCAACAACCGTACTTTCCCGTTCCATCGTGGAACTTGGTATTTATCCGGCAGTTGATCCGCTGGAGTCTACCTCCAGAATTCTTGATCCAAGAATTGTCGGTGAAGAGCATTATAAGGTAGCCAGAGGAGTTCAGGAGATTCTTCAGAAATATAAGGAATTACAGGATATTATCGCAATTCTTGGTATGGATGAATTATCTGAGGATGATAAATTGCTGGTAGCAAGAGCAAGAAAGATTCAGAAGTTCTTATCCCAGCCGTTCTTCGTTGCAGGACAGTTTACAGGCATGGAGGGTCGTTATGTTCCACTTAGCGAGACAATCCAGGGCTTTAAGGAAATTCTTGAAGGAAAGCACGATGATATACCGGAGGGGTATTTCTTAAATGCCGGTAATATTGACGACGTATTAGCCAGAGTGAAGTAGAGGTAGATGTGTATGGCAGGTAAATTATTTCAATTAAAGATTATTTCGCCGGACAGAATTTTTTATGAAGGCGAGGCATGGATGGTGGAATTTACCTCCAGTGAAGGTGAACTGGGTGTCTATGCAGATCATGTGCCACTGACGACCATTCTGGTTCCGGGTATCATGACCATACATGAACAGGAT
>JAQXXN010000075.1 GCA_029226085.1 Thermoflexaceae bacterium | reverse complement strand
TATAAACATTTGTCTTCTCAATACCACGGGATTCCCAAGGCTTCTTTGCCATTCACAAACCATGCGTCTTCCTTCCCATCCCCATTGTCACTTCCATGTACATATCCACCTATCCAATGCTCATCTTCACTCCACAAAAATTCTGCATATCCAAAATGTTCCGGCGTACCTCCTATGATAAAATAATGCGTAACGCTTTCTTCATCTATAAAACTGTAAGTATATGGGCGTGTTTCGGATATATCATCCGTAATATCCCTGTTTTCTCCGTTTACCGTAAAATAAATTCTTCCATCAATGTATTCTGCCGGAGCATCTGTGTCTGAAGTGTCATAGCTTGCATAAGCATGAAGCATGCCGTCATCATCAGTTTCGTTTGTAAACTCTGCCTTATTATTATATGAAAACCATCGTTTCTCAACATACGCATATGTATAAGTGGCACTCTTTACGGCCAGCAAAATGGCACAAACAGCTGCAAACAGCAGCACCGGCTTTGCTATATATTTTTTCATTGGGAATCTTTTACCTGATTCTGATGTCTGACCCTCTTTCTGTATTGCATATGTGATACGCTGCACGCATTCTTCAGACATTTTGATTTGTCCGAAGATTTCTTTTATTGACTGCCTCATGATAAAACCTCCTTTATATCTTCTAATAATAATTTTCTCGCACGTGATAATCTTGTCGTTACAGCAGAACAACTGATTTTTAGTAATTTTGCAATTTCCTTTATTGAATACTCTTCATAATAAAATAAATAAATCACAACTCGATATTTGGGTTTAAGCCTTATGATTGCTTCCCATATCTCATTATCAGTATTCCAACATACAGGTTCTTTTATTGTTTCGTCAAAAGTTTCACGCTTCTTCCAAAAGCTCTGGCGGAACAGACTTTTGCACTGATTTACCGTTACCTGCATCAGCCATGCCTTTTCTTTTCCGGGACATAAATTTTTTTGATTCATCAGCTTTAAGAAAACTGTCTGCGAAATATCTTCTGCTTCCTGTATGGAATGCGTATAGCTGAGTGCCAGCCGGTAAACATCATCATGATATTTTTGAAATAGTTCCATAACATCAGGCATGCCTACACCTCCTTTTTTCTAATCTTTGTAAAATCTCATATATAAAACGCATATAACCTTTTATTTGTCACATTTTTCTGTGATTTTTATAATATAATCCATATTTTTATAAGGAGAAATAAAACAAGGGCTGTCGTTCAAACGATGAAAATCGTAAGAGCGACAGCCCTTTCTATCCGCATTATTTATTGTTGAGTCGTATCCTTATCAATAACCTTTATGAATCCTTTTTTCCACATAATGCGGGAAGAAAGAATTGCAACTGGCAGCATGAAGATAATCAGAAATCCTACTGCTCCAAAAAGGGAACCGCCGCTTGTAATACGAACCACAAGTGCCAGAACGGATACAATGAGAAGTACTGGAATCATGCCCATGACGCCGTTTTTAACAACCTTCTTGCCGGAACTTGTGGTTCCGAAAAGCCCCAGGGTCATGGAACCAAACAATGCAGGAATCAGGTAATTGGATGCTGTCTTGACTGCCGGAAGCTCAAATACCGGACTAATCCATGTACTGAAAAGGGCGGCAAGAGCAAGCATGAGAACTGTCATAATGGAGCATACTGCAACGGAGACAGCTGCAATGGCTTCGCCTTCCGGTGTATTTGGTTCTTTCTTGGTTAGGTTCATTGCATTTACGGCACATGGAACCTTCAGATTCATAATGTTTCCTGTGATGAAGGTTAAGTAGGAAGCGGAACCGAGAATCGGCGTGTATGTAATGGCTTCGGAAAAACCAACCGGTATGTATATGAGCAGAATACCTAAGGTTGCAATATTAAACACCTGTCCGATTGTCGGGAGACATCCATATACACCAAGAACGATAAATGGAAGTGCAATCATGTATGCCAGTGCAATTACCGTTCCTACACGTCCCCAGCGGTGACACCATGCCTGGAAGGAATCCAGATTTGAATTTTTATTGTCTTTACTCATAGTTTTATTCCTCCAATTCCTGTATTAAGAAAAAATATTGGTCCATAAAAGAGATGATGCCATACCTGCAATCATGGAAAAAGCCATGATAAAATCAGCAAGCCAGCGAAGCTTTGGCTTTTGGGCAAAGATTCCAAGTACAACTGCCACCACAAGACCGGTCAGCATGACTGCGGCCTGAATGGTATCACCGATTAACAGAACAGGAATATAAACAGAGAACATACAAAGCATGAATACACCGCTGAAAACGTATTTCCAGTCACTGGAATTTTCTGTCTTGGTAACACTCATGGAAAGTTTTTTTCCAAATGGAATCAGAATCAGAAATCCACTTAACATACCAATGCTCATGAGAATCATAACAACACCAAACTGCTGTCCTGTGGCATTCTCAAGCATTTCGCCGCTTGATACAAAACCGATTGCAGAAGCAACACTGCTGGAAATCATCGATTCATAGGAGAGGGAGCCGATTACGGATAATCTCCACCATGCCCAGAGAGTACCCATGACGGAAATCAGGACAAATAAGCCCACAACAATGGATAAGCTTGGTACGATGGAAAATACAACGCTGGATTTGATTACCTTGTTGACATCTTCTTTTGTCATTCCCAGTTCGAGGCAATGCTTGTATGCCTTAATCAGATATACAACGGAAAATCCCACGATGTAAAGTAAGCCGATTACAATTAAAAGAAAAAGTAATGGGCTTTGGATAATGTCTTTCATTGTTACCATAAAAATTCCTCACTTTCAAGTCTTATTGTATATTGTATTATATTTATTGAATGTATATTAAATCAGGTTATTTATAATTATTTGTGTTCACTAAGCCAGCGTATTGCAGTATAGGCATAAATTGCACTGCCAACAGGAAGGGCGGCTTCATCGAATTTTACTTTTGGATGATGCTGCGGATAACAGTATCCCTTTTCAGGACTTCCGGAAGCAAGTGCAATCATGATGGACGGAACCTCATGGCTTACATAAGCAAAATCTTCGGAACCGGCAGTTTTTGGTGCTTTTTTGCTTCCCTGTGCGGCCATGGCACTTAACTGTCCGGCAGTAAAGGCGCTTTGTGGTCCGGTTAATTCACGAATGTATTTTACCGTGCAGTCAGACAAAGCGGAATCATTTATAAGGGTAGGACAGCCACTTCCGAAAGTAACTTCTGCCTTGGCGCGGAAAGCTTGGGCAATACTGGTTGCAATATCAGTCATGCGTTCTTTCATGAGATTACGGACATCTTCATCATAGGTTCGTATGGTTCCGCAAAGTTCGGCAGAATCCGGTATGACATTACCGGCATTGCCGGCATGAATCGAACCAATCGTAAGAACTGCTTCATCGGAAAGAGCAAGCTCCCGTGCATGAATTTCCTGAAGGGAAGTAATGATATGTGCAGCCACCGTAATAGGATCAATTCCGGCATTTGGCATGGAACCATGACAGCCCTTTCCCTGGATTTTTATGGAAAAATAATCGGCAGCAGGTGCACTTACACCTCCGTCACAGACAATTGCAGTTCCGGAAGAAAATGGCATGCCTGCCATTACATGAATCATCAGTGCAGCATCCACATCTGGATTCTTAAGAAGCCCGGCTTCAATCATGTCATGGGAACCTTCGAAAATTTCTTCAGCAGGCTGAAACATCAGTTTTACCGTACCTTCGATTTCATCTTCGTGCTTTTTTAAAAGGCGTGCGGCTTCCAGAAGCATGGCTGTATGCATGTCATGACCGCAGGCATGCATTTTTCCACTTTGTGAAGCAAATTCTACATCTGATTCTTCCTGAATTGGAAGGGCATCCATATCTGCACGGATTAGGAATACCTTTCCCGGTTTTTTTCCACCGGCAAGAACGGTAAATCCTGACTTGCCACAGCATACAGGTTCATATCCCATGCTGGTAAGGGCTTTTTTTACATAATCCCTGGTTTTATTTAGTTCAAAGCCTGTTTCGGGATTGGAGTGAAGGTAACGCCGGTCGGCGATAATCTGAGAGGCGTCATTTTGTGCCTCAAGCAAAATGTCAGATGGTGTCATGAAAAACCTCCTTATGAATAAGTATAAGATTATTATCGTAAAAATATGAGCTTATTATACTACTAATAATGCTATGAGGTAAAGAAAAAAAGACTTTAGAAAGAAATTTTATTGAACGGAATTCTTTACAAATGAAGAAAAGGAGAATATAATTTCACACGGAAATCCCGGCAAAGGAAAGTATATTTAATATAATGCCGGAAACCCGGAACAGGAAATTTGGACAATGGAGGAAGAAAAATGAACAAAGATTTGACGGTAGGAAGACCGGAAACCGTACTGTGGAAATTTTCCATTCCATTATTTGGAAGTGTTATTTTTCAGCAGTTATATAATATTGCGGATAGCCTCATTGCAGGAAAATTTGCCGGTGAAAATGCATTGGCAGCAGTGGGCAATTCTTATGAAATCACATTAATATATTTAGCATTTGCATTTGGTTGCAACATTGGATGTTCGGTAATAGTATCCCAGCTTTTCGGTGCAAAAAAATATGCTGTCATGAAAACGGCTGTATGGACTACCTTTATTGCAAGCGGAGTGCTGTGCCTTGTTTTGACTGCTCTGGGATTTCTTCTGGGACCGTCACTGCTTCATCTCATTAATACACCGGAAAATGTTTTTGCAGATTCCTTATTATATTTGAATATTTATACGGCAGGACTAATATTCCTGTTTTTTTATAATATCGCAACAGGAATTTTTTCTGCAATGGGAGATTCAAGAACACCATTTATTTTCCTTGCTTTTTCTTCTGTTGCCAATATCATTATGGATTATGTATTTGTAAAAAATCTGGAAATGGGCGTTGCGGGTGTCGCATGGGCAACTTTTATTTGTCAGGGAATCAGTTGTGTACTGGCAGTGATTACGATTTTTAAGCGTCTGGCCTCCATACATACAGAAAAAGTACACCAAAAGTTTTCCAGACAGATGTTCATGAATATAGCAAAAGTTGCAGTGCCAAGTATTCTTCAGCAAAGCTTTGTTTCGGTGGGAAATATTATTCTGCAAAGTATCATTAATCAGTATGGATCCAGTGTCATGGCAGGATACTCGGCAGTAATTAAGCTAAATAATCTGGTGATTACATCCTTTACCACATTGGGAAATGCCATGTCGAATTTTACTGCGCAGAATATCGGTGCAAATAAGCTGGAACGGATTAAGCAGGGATATCGTGGCGGTCTTATAATGATATATTTACTGTGCGTACCGGTCATAGTGCTGTATTTTACCATGGGAAAAGCATTGCTCGGAATGTTTATGAAAGAAGAAAGCACTGTGGCATTGGAAACAGGAATGCAATTTATTACCATTGTGGCACCGTTTTATTTTGTGGTCGGAACCAAGCTGATTACGGATGGCATCCTGAGGGGAGCAAGTGCCATGAAACAGTTTATGGCAGCGACTTTTCTGGATTTAATCCTGAGAGTTAGTCTTGCCTTTATTTTGTCCGGCAAGATGGGGGTAGTTGGTATCTGGCGCTCATGGCCTATTGGATGGACAATCGGAACGCTTCTGTCCTTGTATTTTTACATCAGTGGAAGCTGGAAGAAGGCGTTAAAGACATTTTGATATATCTGTTGCATCATGTGGTATCGTTTTTTTGTTATTGACAGGATGGGAATTGACAAGAGAGTCATATCGTGTTAAGATTATTCACGTTATCGATAACTTGGGACGGAGACTGTCAAAAAGAACAACAGGCAGTATAGTCTATGACAATTTCATAAGAAGAGTGAGTAAAACTCCAACCTTCAGGGCAGAGTGAGGAACTATATTCCAATTCTCGACCGGCGGTGATGCGAAAGTGAAGTCCGCGACCCCTTGCTTTTATTGCTTATGGCATGGGCTGATTGAGTGAAAATCTCAAACCGACAGTATAGTCTGGATGAAAGAAGAACAAGCATGTATGGCAAAAATGCGAAGGCATTTTTGTTACATTGGCGTGCAAAGCTGGAAGATATAAGGTGCCCTGTGGATTCTTGGAATCAGCAGGGCTTTTTTTCGGACATTTGCAGGCAGAATTGATTGGAGGGAAATAACATGAAAAAATTAAACACAAGAGAACTGACAGCAACGGCAATGTTAACTGCGGTATCATGGGTACTGTATGTATTTAGCTTTAAGATACCGATTGTACCAAGCTTTTTATCCATGGATTTTTCAGAACTTCCGGCGGTTATTGCATCGCTTTCCATGGGACCTTTGGCGGGCTTTTTTGTATGCCTGATAAAGAATATTCTGCACCTTTTAATTTCGCATACTATGTGGGTTGGAGAATTGTCTAACTTTATCTTAGGTGTGGCTTTTGTGGTTCCGGCAGGACTGATTTATCAGAAACATAAGACCAAAGGGCGGGCAGTGGCCGCACTATTAACCGGTGCCGTGATTATGGCAACAGTCAGTGTCTTTTCGAATTATTTTATTATTTATCCGTTATATGATAAAATTGCGATGCCAATGGAGGTGATTGTTGGGATGTACACGGCAATTCTTCCGGCAGCAGATACCCTTCTTAAGGCACTTTTGATTTTTAATGTACCGTTTACCTTTGTAAAAGCAATGGTAAGCGTTATTGTGACATTGCTGGTATATAAACCATTGTCCAGAATCATTAAAAATACGAACTAGTGAAATTATCATAAAATGGGAAAATAAAACACGGGATTAGTAAGAAAGCCTTCTGTCTTGTTGGAAAGCCAGGAGGCTTTTTATGAATTATTTTTTCGATTGTAATTTCTCAAGCTGTTCTTTTAATAGGGCAATTTCGGTATCTTTCTGAGCAATTTCGGTATCTTTCTGAGCAATTTTGGTATCTTTCTGAGCAATTTCAGTATTTTTCTGGATAATTTCAGTATCTTTCTGAGCAATTTGTGTATTTTTTTGCTCAATTTCCAGTTCTTTCTGGGAAATTGTCTCGTTCAATTTGTCTATTTTATCTTCCATAATATCGATATCAAGCAGAATTGTTTCATCCGTCATGTCATTCAGCTCCTTCATCTCTTCATAATGAGAATAGATGTGTTCATATAGTCGGTGGGTCAGGCTTCTTAATTTTGCAGCATCCGCCGGAGTAATGTTTCCCATGGTTTCGTTTACATCTATATTAGTAAGTATATCATTTTGTATTAATTTTTTCAATGCGTTCAGTGTCTGAGGTGTTCGTTCCTTCTCCAGGGTTTTGCGTAATTTGAGAAGGGCAAAGGGAATCAGTATAATCATTTTCTTGTGGTTCAGTTCCTCAGGAGAAATCTCCAGAAAGTTAAAAGTAGACACATGATAATCAAATGTTCCCTGTGTACCGAAGTCCAGAGTCAGAATATATTCATCCGGAACAGTATGGTTACAGTATAGATAGATTATTTTGGGTTCCGGAAATTTTAAGGTATATGTATTTTGGGAATGACTGGCATTCTGGCGGGCATGACCATAGCCATAATCAAAAACCCTGAAAATAATGTCATCATCTTCTGTCATTTGTGCCTCCATGTGGTAACTGTGCCTGCCGTTAATGGTTATTATGGTGTCGGCAAGAACCTTCCGGAGGCGGTCATCGGTAAATTCGGTCCAGTTGTACTCAATCTGGCTGTCTGCGTCATATGCTGTTTCAAAAAGTCCGTTAATAAGATTAATGACAGCGGTACTGGAAAGAGTCAGTATTTTCTTAAAAATAATGTCATAAATCTGATAAGGTGTTTTGTACATGAAGTCCTCCTTAAAATGAAATGTCAGAATAGTGTAAAAAAGATTGAAAAGATTAAATAAGAATAATAGTTTGTTGAAAAAGTGTTATGGGAAAGAGCAGATAATTAAAATAGAAAGAGAATATAGAAAATCATATATATGAAACTATATTTATGCTATCATAAAAAAATAAAAAGGGCAATAATAAAAAATAAAAAGTAGTGTATTGTGGAAAAAAGTGATATAATAAAAAAGTTATGTGATTTGGAGGAAAAGTCGTAATGGAGAAATTAAAGAGTTTACTGGAAAAAAGAGATAAAAATATTCTAATTCCGGGAATTTTCTTGGCAATAGCACTTAATTTTCTTTTTTTTCTGTATGCACCATTAGAGATGTATTTTATTAATAAAGTTGATATGTTGTTTGGCATGATTCAAGTGCTAAAAGTAGTATGTCCGTTATTTTTAATGGGTTTTCTATTGGCAGGTCTTACACTTTTTGTTCTTTGGATTATTGGAGAAAGAGTGTATATTTTAGGCGTAGGAGTACTGTTGCTTTCCTATTTGTGTACTTATATTCAGGGAACATTTTTATTAAAGGATCTTCCATACATGGATGGAAGGAGATTTGGATGGAATGAATATATTGGTGGCAGAATTAAATCTGTTATTTTATGGATTGTTATGACCGGTATTATTATTATGCTTTTTAGAATCTTAAAAAAACAGAAATTTCTGACTTTTGTCAAAATTTTATGTATCTGTATGACATTGATGCTATTTATTACCGGAGCGGTATTATGTATCACTACAAAGAGTTATCATTCTGAGGAAATTATAGCAACTCATGATAAGGAATTTGAAATGTCTTCGGATAAGAATTTCATAATTCTTGTTTTGGATTCTGTGAATTCCAAAACAACAGCGAAGCTCTTTGCAGAACATCCCGAATATAAGGAAATATTTACGGATTTTACATATTATCAGAATATGATTGGCGCATATGGTGAGACACAGACAGCGGTTCCGTTTATTCTCTCAGGCGACTGGTATGAAAATGATGAGAATTTTAGTGAGTACCGTGAGAATGCATATGAGAATTCACCTTTATTTCATAAGCTTGAGCAGTTGAATTATACAATGGGATTATATACGGAGGAAGTCCCGCATGAAAAAATTATGATGGAACGGTTCAATAATATTGTTGACTTAGACCGTACAGTAACATCGTTTGCAGGAGCTGCAGACTGTATGATTAAGCTTGCTGGGTTCCGATATGGTTTCTTTGACTTAAAACGATACTTTACTTTTAATTTATATGACTGTTATAATTATTTTACTCCCGTAGGGCATACCCCGTATATGCTGTCAAATGAGAGATTTTATGATTATGTTAAAGAAAAAGAAATTGAAATTACAGAAGAAAAGTGTTTTAAATATATACATATATATGGTGCACATATCCCGTGGGTTTTTGATGAAAATTTAAATAATATTAAAGAATCAGATTATGAAACTATGGTGAAAGCAAGTTTTACACTGGCAGATGCTTATCTGGAAAAACTGAAAGATGCAGGTGTTTATGATAATTCAGTTATAGTCATTATGGCAGATCATGGATATAATACTGTGGAAGAAGGGAATGACTGGGATCATCATGTTCCTTTTTTCTGCGTAAAAGGCTATAATGAGAAGCATGATTTTAAAATTTCGGATGCGCCGGTTTCTTATGAAGATTTGCAGACGGCATTCTCTCGACTTTTAGATGATTATTCTAGTGAAGATATTTTTGATTATAAGGAAGGTGATGAACGGTGGCGACGCTATCTTTTTAATGAATTTGGTTATAGGGAACATATGATTGAATATATTCATATGGGACATGCTTTTGATGATACAAAATTTGTTCCAACCGGTGAAGAGTTTGATTTGGAATAATATTCTGACGGAAAGAGGAAATATCGTTTATGGAGATACTATGTCAGGGATTAACCTGTATAATGGATTTTTGTTATAAAATATGTAAGAATTACGGTTTTGCCATTATTTTGTTTACATTTTTCAGTAAAATAGTATTACTTCCGGTATCCGTCTGGGTGCAGAAAAATTCAATCAAAATGGTAAAAATGCAGCCGGAAATTAACTTTCTTAAAGTCCGTTATTATGGAGATGCAGACCGGATAGCGGAAGAACAGGGAAAGCTTTTTAAACGGGAAAAATATAACCCGATAGCATCCGTGATTCCACTTATCATCCAGCTTGTGCTTCTGATGGGGCTGATTGAGGTAATAAAAAGGGGGATGAATAATCCTGCAATCAGCATGGAGTTCTTTGGTGTGGATTTAAGCAGGATTCCTTCTTTTGAAGGAACGGGACTGTTATGGTCGCCGGTAGTGGCAGGAATTTCAGCATGGATTTTATGTGTCACACAGAATATGAGTAACGTGCTTCAGTCCGAACAGTCGAAGCTTAATCAATACGGAACCATGGCGTTATCGGTAGGACTTTCACTGTATCTTGGATGGTTTGTGGCAGTTGGCGTGGCGTTGTACTGGACAGCCAGCAATCTGATGGCTGTGGTGCAGCTGTATCTGCTGAATTGGGCAATCAATCCAAAAAATTATGTGGATTATGAAAAACTGGAAGAAAGTAAAAAAGCATTGGCAGAATTGGAAAATCTTGGTGGAAACACAAAAGGTTTCCAAAATCCAAATGCAAAGCGTGAAAAAGCTGATTATAAAAGATTTTTCTCCGTTGTGAACAAGCATCTGGTATTTTACTCAGAAAGCAGTGGATTTTATAAGTATTTTCAGGGCATAATCGAATATCTGCTTCGGAATACGAATATTGTAATCCACTATATTACAAGTGATCCACAGGATGCAGTGTTTGAACTGGCACAGAAAGAAGATAAGCTCAAAGCATATTATATCGGCGAAAAGAGATTAATTACATTAATGATGAAGATGGATGCGGATGTGGTGGTAATGACCATGCCGGATCTTGAGAATTATCATGTTAAGCGTAGTCTTGTCCGGAAGGATATTGAATACATATATATTCCTCATGGAATGGACAGTCTGAATTTAACCATGCGTACCGGTTCCATGGACCACTTTGATACGATTTTCTGTGTGGGAAAGCATCAGAAGGAAGAAATTGAAAAGACGGAAATAGTGTATAATCTGCCGAAAAAGAAATTATTGGAATGGGGATACAGTCTTTTGGATTCCATGCAGAAGGAATATGCTCTATTGCAGGAGAATTCCGTGAGAAAAGACGGAAATGAGAAAAAGGATATATTGATTGCTCCGTCATGGCAGCCGGATAATATTGTGGACAGCTGTCTGTGCGAGATTCTGGACAGGCTTTCCAGGCAGGGATATCATATCACGGTTCGGCCTCATCCGCAGCATGTACGTCACAGAGGCGCGCTGATGGAAGAATTAAAGAAAAAATATGAGAACAATCCGGATATCGAGATTCAGACAGATTTCTCATCGACTCATACGGTGTTTGAGGCAGATTTAGTTATTACGGACTGGTCCGGTATTGCATATGAATATGCTTATACAACACAGAAACCAGTATTATTTATTAATACGCCAATGAAAATCATGAATCCGGAATATGAAAAGATAGATACCGTTCCGTTGAACATCCTGTTAAGAGATGAGATAGGAGCTTCATTGGATTTAGACCAGATGGGACAGCTTGGTGATACGGTAACGATGCTTTTTCAGAATAAAGAGATGTATCGTGAGAAAATTGATGCATTTGTCAGGGAGTATGTATACAATCCTGGTGAAAGTGCAAAAGTTGGTGCAAAATATATAATTCAGGAAATTCAAAAAAAAGCAAAAGAAAGGAAAGAAAATTAGAATGAAAAAATTATTAAAGAACGTAGTGATTGTGGGATATGCAGGATTTTGTTTCATGCTCTTTTTCGGTGTAAATGCCAAAGCATACATTGATCCGTCTGTAGTTACCTATCTGATTCAGGCAGTAGCAGCCATTGTCATTGCACTGGGAGCTTTTATTGGCATATATTGGAGGAAAGCAAAGAAGAAGATCAATGACAAGCTTGGCATTGATGAAAACAAAAACAAAGAAGTAGAATCGGATGAAATTGTGGTTAAGGATGAATCGGAAGAAAAATAATTAAAAGTGGTGAAAGTATATGCAGGGAATAATTTTGGCAGCAGGAATGGGAAAACGCTTAAAGGAACTGACCGCAGGCAATACCAAGTGCATGGTAAAAGTCAATGGTGTAACCATGATTGAGCGGGCATTACGGATTCTTGACCGTAAAAATCTCTCCAGAATAGTGATTGTAGTCGGATATGAAGGTCAGAAATTAATGGATTATATTGGTACTTTACATATTCAGACACCGATTGTCTTCATCAGGAATGAAGTTTATGATAAGACCAATAATATTTATTCACTTGCCTTGGCAAAGGATTATCTGCTTCAGGAAGACACACTTCTTCTGGAGTCCGATCTGGTTTTTGAAGAAGAAGTAATCGATGTTCTGCTGGAAGATAAAAGAGAAACCCTTGCCCTGGTGGATAAGTTTGAAAGCTGGATGGATGGAACATGCATGACATTGGATCCGGATGGGTGTATCAAGGATTTCATTCCGGGAAAGTATCTAAAATTCAATGAGAAAGAAAATTACTATAAGACGGTTAATATTTATAAGTTCAGCAGGCATTTTTCAGAATATACATATATTCCGTTTCTTGAGGCGTATTCCAAGGCAATGGGGAATAATGAGTATTATGAATCAGTAATTAAGCTGATTGCCATGCTGGAAACAAGAGAAATCCGGGCAAAGGCACTGACTGGTCAGATATGGTATGAAATTGATGATATTCAGGATCTGGATATTGCCCAGACATTATTTGCTGAAAGTATTGAGAAAAAGTATGATGCCATTGCAGGATGTTATGGCGGATACTGGAGATATCCAAAACTTCTGGATTTCTGTTATCTGGTTAATCCATATTATCCGCCTAAGAAACTGATTGCAGAAATGCAGTCTGATTTTGAAACGATTCTGACACAATATCCGTCCGGCATGCGAGTAAACAGTATGCTTGCAGGAAAGTATTTCGGAGTACCGGCAGATCATATTGTTATTGGAAACGGTGCGGCGGAATTAATTAAAATCCTGATGGAAGGACTGGATGGAAAAACAGGGTTTATTCGCCCGACCTTTGAAGAATATCCAAACCGCCATGATAAGGAAAGAACTGTTTTCATGGATGTGTCATCAATGGATTTTGTGTATACGGCAGATGATATAATGAACTTCTTTGGTGAGAATCCGGTAAAGAATCTGGTATTGATTAATCCGGATAATCCCAGTGGAAATTATATAAAAAAAGAGGATGTTCTGCGCCTTTTATCATGGTGTAAGGATAGCGGCACCAGACTGATACTGGATGAGAGCTTTGTGGATTTTGCGGACTGTCAGAAAGACATGGAGGAATTAACCTTTATTAATAAAAAAATACTGGATGAATATGGAGATTTCCTGTATGTAATCAAAAGTATTTCAAAATCCTTTGGAATTCCAGGAGCAAGGCTTGGAGTGCTGGCAGGAGGAAATACAGAGTGTATTTCTGCTGTTAAGAAGCAGGTTTCCATCTGGAATATTAATTCGTTTGGTGAATATTACATGCAGATTGCGGAAAAATATCATAAGGATTATGTGGAGGCAATTCAAACCATATATCAGGTGCGCAAAGTATTTTTTGATGGATTAAAGGGGATTTCTTATCTGAAACCATTTCCTTCCCAGGCAAATTACATTATGTGTGAGGTAACCGGTGGAAGAAAAAGCAGGCAGCTGGCTTGTTATCTTTTGTCAAAAGATATTTTTATTAAGGATTTAACGGATAAGATACATAATGGAAAGCAGTATATTCGTCTGGCAGTGCGAAAAAGCGAAGAAAATGAGTTATTATTGCGCCATTTAAAGGATTATGAAAATGCATCGGATTAAAATCAGGTGGAACAAAGGAAAACAACATGTGATTGGAATTATTATCCTGATTCTTTTTGCGGGAATAGCCGCAGGCATTGTTTCGCATAACTGGTATCAGTTTATGCTGGTTCAGGGACAATCCATGGAGCCGGAACTTCGAAATTTCCAGCTTGTACTTCTGGATAAATATTCGGATTCCTATGAAAATGGGGATATTATTGCCTTTTTCTGCGAAAACCTGGATTGTGTCCTGGTAAAACGGATTGTGGCATCAGAAGGCGACAGTGTTGTGATTTTAAACCGGACATTATACGTTAATGGCAGGATAAGCATGGATGTGCCGGATAATGGACAGATTCTATATGGGGGACTGGCAGAAACAGCCTTAATTGTTCCGGAAGGTGCGTATTTTGTACTGGGAGACAATCATGATGTCAGTAAGGACAGCAGGTATACCGAGGTTGGGCTGGTTCATGATGAGGACATCATGGGGGAGGTAATACGGTAAAGCTTGATATTCTTTTTGTTTTGGTGCATAATATTAACTGAATTATTATGCACTAAAACAGGAGATTATGAGATGTCAGTTAAAAATAAGAATTATGAAGTGCTTTTGGAAAAAAGAATTGATGACCTGAACTCGGAAGGGTACATTTTAAGACATAAGAAAAGCGGCGCAAGAGTCGTTTTATTATCCAATGATGATGAAAATAAAGTCTTTAACATCGGTTTTCGTACACCGCCTTATAATGACACGGGACTTCCACACATTCTGGAACATTCCGTATTGTGCGGTTCTAAAAAATATCCGGCAAAGGACCCGTTTGTGGAGCTTTGCAAGGGTTCCCTTAATACCTTTTTAAATGCAATGACATATCCGGACAAGACAGTTTACCCGGTGGCAAGCTGTAATGACGTGGATTTCATGAATATTGTGGATGTATACATGGATGCGGTATTTCATCCGAATATTTACAGCAGGGAAGAGATTTTCCGTCAGGAAGGCTGGCATTATGAGATGGAGGATGAGAATTCCCCGATCACTTATAATGGTGTGGTTTATAATGAGATGAAGGGTGCTTTTTCAGATCCGGATGATTTATTATCCAGTTATACGTTTCAGACACTGTTTCCGGATAATGAATACGGAAATGAATCCGGCGGTAATCCGGAACGCATTCCGGAACTCACCTATGAAGAATTTCTGGAATTCCATGAGAAATATTATCATCCGTCTAACAGCTATATTTATGTGTATGGCAACATGGACATGGAAAAATTTCTGGCTTACCTGGATGAAGAATACCTGTGTGAATATGATGTAAAAGAAATCGATTCGGAAATCAAAGAGCAGGCAGCATTTGATGCTCCGGTGGATGTGGTAAGGGAGTATGCGGTAACAGAAGAGGAAGGTGTGGAAGAAAATACGTATCTTTCCTATAATGTGGTGGTTGGAAATGTACTGGATCCAAAGCTTTACCTGGCATTCCAGATAATTGATTATGCCTTGATTTCGGCGCCGGGTGCACCAATTAAAAAGGCGCTGATTGATGCCGGAATCGGAACGGATGTGTACAGTGCTTACGAGAATTCTATTTACCAGCCAATGTTTTCTGTTATTGCAAGAAATACGGATCAAGAGAAAAAAGAGGAGTTCCTTAACATCTTAATGGATTCCTTAAAAGAAGTCGTGGCTGAAGGAATTGATGAAAAGGCATTTTTAGCCGGAATTAATTATTATGAATTTAAATACCGTGAAGCAGATTTTGGTTCTTATCCGAAGGGATTAATGTACGGACTTCAGGCACTGGACAGCTGGCTTTATGATGATATGGCACCGTTTATCCATATCGAGGCAAATGATACATTTGCTTTTCTTAAAGAAAATGTAAAATCAGGGTATTTTGAAGGACTGATTAAGAAATATCTGATTGAAAATACTCATGCGGCAACCATTACCCTGGTGCCGGTCATGAACCTGACAGCAAAAAAGGATGAGGAAACGAGAAAACTTCTGGAAAAATATAAAAAATCCCTTACAAAAGAAGAAATTGCAAAGATTGTTCTGGATACAAAGCATTTAAAAGAATATCAGGATGAGCCGTCAACGGAAGCAGAGCTTCTTACCATTCCGATGCTTCGCCGGGAGGATATCGGAAAGGATGCACCAAAGCTTTATATTGACAAGAAAGAAGCCTGTGGCGTGGATATCATTCACAGCAATCTGTTTACCAGCCGGATTGCCTATATGAACATGAGTTTTAATTGTGAAACGGTTCCGGAAAGACTGATGCCTTACATTGGACTTTTGCGTAATGTTCTCTGCTATGTGGATACGGATAACCATGAATATGGTGATTTGTTCAATGAAATTAACATTAACTGCGGCGGACTGGTAACTGGTTCAACTGTGTATACAAACGATAAAAATGTATCTGAATATGAAATCCGTTATGAGGTTAAGGCAAAGGCTTTATATGAAAAAATCGGTTTTGTGTTAAATACCATGACAGAAATCATGTATACATCCCATTTTGATGATGATAAACGTATCAGGGAAATTATCGGTGAGATGAAGTCAAGACTGCAGTCCAGAATCAGCGGCTCCGGTCATGTGGCAGCAATCAGCCAGACCATGGCGCAGTTTTCACCGTCAGTATATTATAGCAATCTGATGTCGGGAATTGACCAGTTTAAGTTTATTGAAAATCTGGATGCCCATTTTGAGGAAAAGAAAGAGGAAATCAGTGCTTCTTTAAAGGAACTTGCAGGATTGATTTTTAATAAAAATAATCTGACAGTAAGTGTTACCATGGATGATGAAGGTTATCAGGCATTTCTTCCGGAATTTGAATTGTTCGTAAAGCATTTAAAGGAAGAAAAGAATGAAATAATGCCGAGAGAATTTATGCCAAAGAAAGTAAAAGAAGGCTATATGACCTCTTCGCAGGTAAATTATGTGGCAAGATGTGGTAATTTTCTGAACGAAGGATATGAGTATACCGGAGCACTTAAGATTTTAAAGACTATTTTCGGATATGATTATCTCTGGATTAATATTCGTGTCAAGGGTGGAGCTTATGGCTGCATGAGTGGTTTTTATAAAAACGGTGACAGCTATCTGGTATCCTATCGCGATCCGAACATCAAGGAAACCAATGAAGTCTATGAAAAGGCTGTGGATTATATCCGTAATTTTTCCGTGAGTGATCGTGATATGACAAAGTATGTCATCGGTACAATCGGCGAAATGGATACGCCGATGAATCCACAGGCAAAGGGTAGCAGGTCTTTTTCGGCATATCTGAGTAAGGTTTCTTATGAGGACTTGCAGAAGGAGCGCAAGGAGGTTATTGAGGCTACGGCAAATGATATCCGGAATTTATGGGCTCCGATAAAGGCTGTGCTTGCGGAGGATTATTTTTCGGTCATTGGAAATACAGAAGAGATTAAGAAGAATGAAGGGATGTTTGACAGGGTGGAGAATTTGTTTTAGTGAATGCGAAAGGATTAACATGGAAGAAAAACAGACAAAAACAGGTTTTGTAACAATTATTGGAAGACCAAATGTGGGAAAGAGCACATTGATGAACAAACTGATTGGGCAGAAGGTGGCGATTACATCTAATAAGCCACAGACTACCCGCAATAAGATTAAGACAGTGTACACGGACGAACAGGGACAGATTATTTTTGTGGATACGCCGGGAATTCATAAGGCTAAAAATAAGCTTGGGGATTACATGGTAAATGTGGCTGAACGCACCCTGACAGAGGTGGATGTCATATTATGGCTGGTGGAGCCAACAACCTATATAGGGGCAGGCGAACAGCACATTGTGAGCCAGTTAAAGCAGACCAAAACACCGGTAATTCTTGTAATTAACAAGATTGATACGATTAAAAAGGAAGAAGTATTGAAATTTATCGCAGCATATAAGGATTTGATGGACTTTGCGGAAATTGTTCCGGTATCTGCCAGAACCGGTAATAATACGGATGAACTTATCCAATCCATTTATAAATACCTTCCATATGGACCGATGTATTATGATGAAGATACCTTGACAGACCAGCCGATGCGTCAGATTGTGGCGGAGTTAATCCGAGAAAAGGCATTACATGCGCTGGATGAAGAAATTCCTCACGGGATAGCAGTCACTGTTGAACGGATGAAGGAACGCCCGGATGGAACGGTTGTGGATATTGATGCTACCATTATTTGTGAGCGGGAATCCCACAAAGGAATTATTATCGGGAAACAAGGGGCAATGCTTAAGAAAATTGGAAGTAATGCCCGGTATGAGATTGAAAAAATGATGGAGCAGAAAGTAAATTTAAAGCTCTGGGTCAAGGTGCGTAAGGAATGG
>JAQXXN010000074.1 GCA_029226085.1 Thermoflexaceae bacterium | reverse complement strand
GATTCTGCGCTTCATCTGGCGCTCTTTATAAGCATTTAAATCAATTGTCGTCAAATTAAAAATTTGGGTTTTAAAGCTTTCATAATCATTCGCCATATGACCACCAAACGACTTATTATTCTTCTGCTACAGATTCTTCTGTGTTGTCTGCTGCTTCCTGTTCTACGGCTTCCTGTTCTGCAGGTTCCTGATCTGCAAGAAGTGCCTTAATGCTAAGGCTGATTTTCTTGCTTTCTGCATCAAAATCTACAACTTTAGCTTCAATTTCCTGTCCAACTTTTAATACATCAGATGGCTTATCAACATGTGACTTAGAAATCTGTGATACATGAAGCAATGCATCAATTCCTGTCTCTAATTCTACAAAAGCACCAAAATCTGTCATTCTGGCAACCTTACCGGTTACAACGTTACCAACAGCATACTTTACAGGAGCAAGTGTCCATGGATTCTTGTCCTCATACTTAAGGCTTAAGGCAATCTTAGTACCATCAATATCTTTAACAAATGCTTCTACTTCATCGCCAACCTTGAAAAGCTTCTTAGGATTCTCAATTCTTCCCCATGACATTTCTGAAATGTGAAGTAATCCGTCAATTCCGCCTAAATCGATAAATGCACCAAAATCTGTAAGGTTCTTTACAGTTCCCTTAACAGTTGTTCCTACTTCAATCTTAGAAAGAAGTTCCTTCTGAAGTTCTGCCTTCTTAGCAACGATAAGCTGCTTGCAGTCACCAATAATTCTTCTTCTCTTTGGATTGAACTCACTGATAACAAATGAAACTTCCTTATCAGCATACTTTGTCAAATCCTTCTCATAAACATCTGAAACAAGACTTGCAGGGATGAATACTCTTGCTTCATCCACAATAACACTTAAACCACCATCAAGTACCGCAGCAACCTTAGCTGTAAGTACTTCTTTGTTGTTAAATGCTTCTTCTAATCTCTTGTTACCGTTTTCTGCAGCAAGTCTCTTATATGTTAACAACACCTGGCCCTCTCCATCGTTAACTTTAAGAACTTTTGCCTGCATTGTGTCGCCGACAGAAACCATTGTTGTAAGGTCAACATTTGGGGTATTGGTGTATTCGTTACGTGTTATAATACCATCAGCTTTGTAGCCAATGTTTAAAATGATTTCGTCTTCTTTGACATCAATCACTGAGCCCTCAACAACTTCTCCTGTACGTATAGTCTTTAATGATTCTTCTAATAATTGTTCAAATTCTGACATTAGTATGAACCTCCTGGATAATATTATTTGGGGTTGACGCCCCAGCAGTAATACCTACGCAGCCCGCACAGCTAAACTTGTTTAAATCTAGGTCTCTAAGTGTCTGGATATAGTAAGTATTCTCGCATTCATCTTTGCAAATTTCAAACAGCTTCTGAGTATTGGAACTGTTCTTTCCACCGATGACAATCATGGCATCTGCTTTCTGGGCCAGCATTCTTGCTTCCGTCTGACGTTCCTCTGTGGCATTGCAAATTGTATTACGAACATCAATATCATAACCTTTTTCGGCAATTATTTCAACTAATTCTTGAAATTTCTTGTAATTAAATGTCGTTTGGGACACAATACATACTTTTTTATTGTTTTCACATTCAAAATCAAAAGCTTTTTCAGTGGTATCAATCACCACCGGTCTGCTTTCACACCATCCCATGATGCCTTCCACCTCCGGATGGTTTTCATTGCCGATGATTACGATTTGTGCTCCGTTCTGGCTCTCCTTTTCAACAATCCGGTGAATCTTCTTAACAAAGGGACATGTTGCGTCAATAATGTTCCAGCCCAGACTTTCCAGTTCCTCATAGACCTTCCTTGCCGCCCCATGGGAGCGCATGATGATGGTTCCAGGCTTTCGGCTTTTGGCTTCTTCCATGGAATGAATCACTCCGATTCCTTTGGACTTTAAATCCTCCACCACTTCTTCGTTATGAATAATCGGTCCGAATGTATAGGTATTCTCTGCCCCAATCTGATTGTAAACCATGTCAACCGCACGCTTTACACCAAAGCAGAAACCCGCTGTCTTTGCTAATATTACTTCCATTGCTTCCTCATTTTTCTAAATTTCCTATTTTTCTAATTAATTACTTTCGTTCTTCAAACAAACGGCTGACACAGGATACCACTTCTTCTATGGTCATATTGGAAGAATCCACCAGCACGGCATCATCTGCCTTTCTTAGCGGTGAAAATTCCCGATTCATGTCCCGTTCATCTCTCTCCCTGATATCCTTGGCAATTACATCATAATCTGCCTGTTCCCCTTTTGCCGTAAGTTCGTCATACCGTCTCTTTGCCCTTGCATCCACACTTGCAGTAAGATAGATTTTTAATACAGCATCCGGAAGAACACAGGTTCCGATATCCCTTCCATCCATGATAACATTATTTTCTCTTGCAATCTCTCTTTGCAGCTCCACAAGCTTTTTGCGTACGGCAGGATAAACAGATGTCTTCGATGCCATGGTTCCCACTTCTTCCCTGCGAAGACGTCCTGTCACATTCTCCCCGTTAAGAATCACCTGCTGTACACCATCTTCGTAAGTAATGCTTACCTTGACACTTTCACAGGCTTCATTGATTGCAGCTTCCTCTTCCGGACAGATTGCATGATCCAGAAAATAAATTGCCATGGCACGATACATTGCACCCGTGTCCACATATATAAATTGTAACTGTTCTGCTATCCTTTTTGCAATGGTACTTTTTCCCGCACCGGCAGGGCCATCAATTGCGATTGAATAATACATCTTTTTTCTCCTTTTCTTTTTCAACTAAGGTATTGCATTGGCGGCGGCATATGCCGTTGACCATGCAATCTGAAGGTTAAATCCTCCCGTTACCGCATCCACATCCAGTACCTCGCCTGCAAAATACACTCCCTTTACCAGACGTGATTCCATGGTGGACGGATTAATTTCCTTAACATTAATTCCTCCCTGGGTAATGATTGGCTCATTATATCCCCGAAGGCCTGTAAGCGTCACCGGAAAACTCTTCGTAAGATTCACCAGCCGGTTACGCTCTTTTCTTGAAATTTCATTGATTTTCTTATCCGCATCAATTCCGCTTAAATGAATCATGACCGGTATCAGTTTTTTCGGATACAACTGGTCTAAGGCATTTTTGAATGCTTTATTCTTATTGTCATTAAAATCCCGCAAAATCCTTTCATCCAGCTGTTTTTCATCCAGTGCCGGTTTTAAGTCAATAAGAAGTGTTAAGTTTCCTTTCAGAATTTTTTCTGTCAGCATGCTGGAAGCACTGATGACCGTTGGTCCGCTGACACCAAAATGAGTAAATAAAAGCTCCCCGAAATCCGAATAGACTTCCTTTTCCCCATCCAGTATCCTCACACCGATATTCCGAAGGCTTAATCCCTGTAATTCCTTTACATACTCCTCTTTTGCATTAAACGGAACAAGTGCCGGAGACAGCTTTGTCACCGTATGTCCCATACTTTTGGCAAATTCATATCCGTCTCCCGTAGAACCGGTTACCGGATAGGATTTTCCTCCGGTTGCCACAATAAGGGCATCCGCCTCATGTTTCTTTTTGTCCTCTGTTTCCACATGGGAAAACCTTCCGTCCCGGATACCGATTCTTTTAACCGGTGTATTATAATGAATCTCCACATTCAACCTGTTCAGTTCCCGTACCAGTACACGGATTACATCGGATGATTTATCCGATTCCGGAAAAACACGGTTACCACGCTCCACCTTAATCGAAAGCCCCAGTTCGTCAAACATTCCCATCACATCATAATTGGTAAACTGATTGAGCGCACTGTACAGAAACTTTTTATTACTTATTATGCTGTTTTGTATTTCTTCCATGTCACCGGCATTGGTTAAATTACAGCGGCCCTTGCCGGTAATATATACTTTCTTTCCACATTTTTCATTCTTTTCAAATATTTCTACCGAATGACCACACCTGGCTGCCCAGATGCCTGCCATCATTCCGGCAGCACCGCCGCCTGCTATGATTACGTGACTCATTTTTTCTCCATCTTTTTATTTTACAAAATCCTTGATATTTTCCTGATTTAAAAGGTCTATTTCATCCAAATCCCCCAGCTGGTAATCACTCCATACCTGCTCTAATGTCTTAACATTGGTAAGAACCTGTTCTTTACTTCGCATGCACAGGGAAACCACCAGCACATTGATCAGACTTATTGGTGCTGCAAAAGAATCCACCACCGATGCCATGTTGCTTGGTGCCAGAAGATTACAGGAGGAATACAGATTAAGCGGAGAATGCTTACTGTCCGTTATGGTAATGATTCTTGCATTCCGGTCATTGGCAAATTCCAAGGCTTTTAACGTACGCATGGAATACCTTGGAAAGCTGATACCGATAACTACGTCTTCACTTCCCACCCGGTACATCTGTTCCAAAAGCTCCGTTGCACCGTTTCCCTGAACCAAAACTGCATTATCCGTGATAAGATTCAGATAAAATACTAAAAGTCCCGCCAGTGCACTACATCCGCGAATTCCGACCACATAAATTTTCCTTGCCGAAAGCATGACATCCACAGCTTCATTCAAAGCCCTCCGGTCCAGATTTTCCCAGGCGTTTTTAATATTTTCCATGTCATTTCCCATGACAAAATCCACTGCCTCATCCGGATTCATATTATCCGTTGCAAGCTCCAGCCGTTTGGAAAGTTTCAGCCTGCTGCTTACATAAGAGGCCATTGCCTGCTGGAAGCGTGGATATCCTTCATACCCAAGCTCCGTTGCAAACCGTACTACAGTTGATTCACTTACCCCTGCATTTTTACCAAGTACTGCCGCCGTCATGTATGACGCTTTATCATAATTTGAAATAATGTATCTTGCAATTGCTCTTTGTCCTCTGCTGAAATCAGGCATTCTTTCTTTAAGAACTGCCAGTAAATCCTTTTCCTGCAGCATTTTTCACATTCCTTCAAACTATTTTTTCTTATTATTCTCTTTTTCAATTCCTTTCAAACCATAGCATAAAATGAGAGGGGTTGCAACCGGAAATTTAGGAAATTGTATATAATAAAAAAGATAGATACCCCTGTCTCACAAGAATATCTATCCCATTATTTATTATTTTTGAGAAAATTTTGCATAACCCGAATCGTATTGTAAATACAGTTCATTACTATTATCCGATTTATAAATTTTCTGTCCAGCTTCCACCTGAACTCCAGCAAATTCTTCCGAAGGTTCTTCAAAATCATTAACTTTTTGAATCTCACCGGCATAGTAATAATTTTCTGGTAATTTTTCCCCAAATCCTGTTGCAAAGTAGTAATAAATTACACCATCAAACATGAACTGTGGCTGCTCAATCTCACCATTTTGCGCACCTGTTGGTGTGGTATTACTGCTGTTATCCTGCTGTCCAGAATAATTTATGTTTTTAACCAGCAATACAATGCAAAATGATAAAAAAAGTACGCATACAATCATCATATATAAGTTTTTCTTCAAGAAAATCCACCACCTTTACTATAATAATTCAGATCTTCTCCTGCCTTGCCATATACCCCGTCAGGGCAATAATGCACACAAGATCAATCACCACAACCGCAGCAATGGAACTCATGCCTGCGGCAATTCCGGATGACTTTGCAATCATTCCAATCACGGACGGCATGATAATCGAACCAAGACTTGCCGTTGTCAGTATAAAGCTCCACGCCATGGAATATTTCTGAATCAGCTTGCCTGCAAAAGACACGGTAGTCGGATAAATTCCTGCCATGCTGAAACCAAATCCCATAATGCCAAAAAGAATCAGCCCGGTATTGCGTGCCAGAATCAGAAGTACAAAAAAGACTACCAGACCTACACCCATAACCGGAAGAAGCTTACGCTTCTCCACCCTGGTAGATACCCATGCCGTTACCAGTCGTCCTGCCAGAATCATAAGCCACAGTACACTTGCCGTAATCTGGGACAATCCTGCATCAATATATCCGGTATCTTTAAAATATGTAACCATCCATCCGATAACTCCCTGCTCCGCACACAAGTAGAAAAATAGTGTTGTAATGCACAGATAGAATAATGGCTCTTTAAAGAATCCAAATCCGTTTGTACCGTTCTTTTTCTTTTCTTCCTTATCCTTATCAAGTGGAATCAGGGCATATAAAAGCCATGCCAGAATTCCCATTGCCAGCATAAATACGCAGGCAATTATCCAGTTGTCGGAATTGCTTCTTGTAAGCAGTGTTAATATAATCGGAAATAAAAAGGCGCCCACGGAAAACATTGCATGCAGTCCGTTTATTACCCACGCCTTTCCCGGTGCCAGGTCATTAATTACGGCATTACAGAAATTACTTGCTGCCCCTCTTGCAAGTCCTGTAATAAGAAATGCCACGGCAAATACCCAGTCTGTTCTTCCGAAAATAATCATGAGATATGCCATTGCAAAAAAAGACTCAAAAATCAGTATGCTCTTTTTTCTTCCAATCAGTACCGGAAGCATCCCGCCTGCAAAGCTTGCAATAAGATTACCAACCGAATGCAGGCTTACAATCAGACCGCAGAAGTCATAATCCAGTCCTCTTGCATCACGGATAAACGGAAGCAGTGAACCAATGGATAGGGCCAGCATACCATTTATGAGAAATGCAGCATAGCTAAATATATATTGTTGTTTTTGTTCTTTTGTCTGTAAAAAATTCATTTCATCCCACCCATTCCATTGCATCTTTTTTGGTGCAATACAAAGAAAAACGGTCTGCATAAAATACAGACCGCATTCTTTTATTTTTCATTTTCCATCTACTATACAGGATAAGCCTTGTTTTCCTTGTCAGCAGTCTTCGGATCAACCTTTGTCTGCTGGGCTTCACGATATTTGAAGAACTCTGTTGCAACAGCCGGGAATAATGCGTATGTCAATACGTCTTCATCCTGCTGCTTATACTGTGCAATTTCCTTCTCATATTTTTCAAGCTGTGGTTCGATTAAATCGGCTGGACGGCAGGTAATTGGTTCTACATCGCCAATTGCCTTTTTCTGCACTTCCGGATTGAAAGGCTTAACAGTCTGACCGAATTCACCGGAGAGAACCTTCTTGGATTCCTTGGTAACCATCTTGTAACGCTCACCCTGTAATACATTAAGAACAGCCTGTGTACCGACAATCTGTGATGACGGAGTAACCAGAGGTGGTTCACCAAAATCCTTACGAACCTTTGGAATTTCCTCTAATACATCATAGTACTTATCTTCTGCATGTGCTTCCTTAAGCTGTGACACAAGATTGGATAACATACCGCCCGGTACCTGATATAATAATGTCTTGATATTTACACCCATTACCTTTGGATTCAGAAGTCCACTCTTTAAGCACTCTTCCTGAATCGGTCTGAAGTAATCTGCAATTTCTGCAAGAAGATTCTGGTCAAGACCTGTATCATAAGGTGTTCCCTTAAATGTTTCAACCATAACTTCCGTTGCCGGCTGTGAAGTACCCATTGAAAATGGTGAAATTGCCGTATCAATGATATCGCATCCTGCTTCTACTGCCTTTAAATAAGTCATGGAAGCAACACCGGATGTATAATGTGTATGAAGCTGGATTGGAAGATCCGTTCCTTCCTTTAATGCTTCCACAAGCTCTGTTGCCTTATACGGAACAAGAAGACCTGCCATATCCTTAATACATAAGGAATTAGCACCCATGTCCTCAATTCTCTTCGCCATGTCTTTCCAGTAATCAAGTGTATATGCATCACCTAATGTATAGGAAAGTGCAACCTGGGCATGTCCTTTTTCCTTGTTTGCCGCCTTAACTGCAGTCTCTAAATTTCTTAAATCATTGAAACAGTCAAAGATACGAATAATATCAATACCGTTTGCAATGGACTTCTGAACGAAATATTCCACAACATCATCTGCATAATGATTGTAACCAAGAATATTCTGTCCACGGAATAACATCTGAAGCTTTGTGTTCTTAAATCCGTCTCTTAACTTACGAAGTCTCTCCCATGGATCTTCTTTTAAGAATCGAAGTGATGCATCAAATGTAGCACCGCCCCAGCACTCTACCGCAT
>JAQXXN010000073.1 GCA_029226085.1 Thermoflexaceae bacterium | reverse complement strand
TGTCACCTGCGCAAGTATGCACAGCCGTAACCGCAGGGCAGGCATTCTCATCGGACAGGGAAAGAGTTATGAGGAAGCGATGAAGGAAGTCAACATGGTGGTGGAAGGAGTATATGCAGCTAAGGCAGCCATTAAGCTTTCCAGAAAATATAATGTGGATCTTCCAATTGTGGAAAAAGTAAATGAAGTGTTGTTTGAAGGAAAGAAACCGGAAGAAGCAGTCAGGGAACTGATGCTTCGGGATAAGAAACTGGAAAGTCATAATCATGACTGGGATAACTGACAGGAGAAATTTTTGTGAAGTTAAGCGAAGTTGAAGTTGGAAAGAAAATTCAGGTAATCGTTGTTCTGGATGAGAAACGTCTGGAATTTGAATCGATAATAGCGGCTGTTGTTGATCAGAGTGTTCTGATTGAACCAATCATGAATGACGATAAGACCGTTGGATTTAACAATCATGAAGCGGCTGCAATCTATATTGCAGAGGATAATAAGCCATATGCGTGGAGCGGTATTGAAATTAAGCTGGTCAGATACCAGGAACAGATATATCATCAGCTGGTTGCAAAAACGCAGGGTGCACCTTTTAACCGCAGGCGTGCCTACCGTCAGTATGTGGGAATGGAGGGTATGGTTAATGACCTCCATAAGAATTACAAAGTGATTGTTAAGGATGTGAGTATTGGAGGATGTTCTTTTGTCTGTAATGATGAACTGGAAATTGGGCATAATGTTCTGGTATCTTTTTCGGATGACAAGGAAAATTATTCCATTCGCTGTACTATTGTAAGAAAATATGTCATAGAAGAAAACGGTAAGACTGTTTATGGCTGTGCGTCCCATGTGGCAAACCGCAAAATCGAGCATTTCATCATGGAACATCAGATTATTGACATGCAAAGAAGAAATTCATAAGAATATTAATTACCCCTTCCTCATATATTTGGAATAAGTCAAGGAAGGGGTATTTTTATGGATAATCTGGAAAATAGAGAATTTAACCTGTATAAAGACATACAGGCACGGACAAACGGAGAAATCTATATTGGTGTGGTGGGACCTGTAAGAACAGGAAAATCCACATTCATAAAGAGATTCATGGATTTGCTGGTAATTCCTAATATTGTGAATCAGGCAGACAAAATCAGGGCAAATGATGAACTTCCACAGAGCTCTGCTGGAAAAACCATAATGACAACAGAACCGAAATTCATACCGAAGGATGCGGTGGAAATTTCATTGGATTCCCTTGAACTGAAGGTGAGAATGATAGACTGTGTGGGATTTATGGTAAATGGAGCAGCGGGACATACGGAAAATGATGTGGAAAGGATGGTGAAAACACCTTGGGACAGTAATCCGATTCCGTTTACGAAAGCTGCCGAAATCGGAACGCAGAAGGTTATTCACGATCACTCTACGGTGGGAATTGTAATTACGGGGGATGGCAGTTTTGGAGATTTTGGAAGAAACGAATACCAGGAGCCGGAGGAGAGGACAATACACCAGCTTAAGGCAATCGGAAAACCTTTTGTGGTTATCTTGAACAGCGCAAACCCAAGGTCACAGCAGACTATTGAGATGGCAGGAAAACTGGCAGCAAGATATTCCTGCAATGTGGTTCCTGCGGACTGTCAGAATCTGAATATTGAGGATATAAACAGGATTTTTAATGCACTGTTAAATGAATTTCCGATTGTTGAAATTAATTTCGAAATACCCAAATGGGCACAAATGCTTCCGGAGGATGATGAAATCCGTGAGGCACTGATTACATTGGCTTCATCCGTACTGAATGAAATTAATACTTTGAATGATGCGAAAAAATTTTCCTTTGGAAATCTGCCGACGTTTATAGAAAGTGCCCGTACCGGCATGGTTGATTCCTCCAGAGGATGCATGACGGTAGATATTAAGATTGAAAATAAATATTATTTTAACATGTTAAGCCAGATGTGCGGTGAAACCATTGAAAATGAATATCAGCTTGTAAATCTCATAAAAGAATTAACCTGTAAGAAAAAGGAATTTGAGTCCGTATCGGATGCGGTCAGTATGGTACATATTAATGGATATGGCGTGGTAACACCGACAAGAGAGCAGATTAACATTGAAGATCCGGTTGTGATAAAAAATGGAAATAAATTTGGTGTAAAAATCAAGGCGGATGCAACGACAATTTATATGATTCAGACAAACATACAGACGGAAATGGCACCAATCGTGGGAAGCGAACAGCAGGCAAATGATTTGATACAGTATATCAGTGACAGTGCAAAGGACAGTAAGGAAGGGTTGTGGGACATTAATATTTTTGGAAAGACCATTGAACAGATTGTGACGGATGGAATTAATGATAAAATACACAACATTACCGAAGATAACATGAATAAATTACGGGAGACCCTTCAGAAAGTAATGAATGAAAATACGGGTATTGTGTGTCTGATTGTATAATTTTTCTAGATGACGGTAGAAATTCAGTCCTTGGATTTTCTGGAATTTGTTGATATCCTCTGTTAATTGTGCTAATATTTGTACAGAATAAATTTTAACGGAGGATATCATGTTAGAAAAATTTTTCAAACTCAAAGAAAACAAAACGGATGTGAAAACAGAAGTGCTTGCAGGTTTGACAACATTTATGACAATGGCGTATATTCTTGCTGTCAATCCAAACATTCTTTCTGCATCCGGAATGAATGCGAGTGCGGTTCTTGCAGCTACGGCACTGGCATCTTTCTTAGGCTGTATCATGATGGCATTGTTTGCAAATTATCCGTTTGCACTGGCACCGGGCATGGGACTGAATGCGTATTTTGCATTTTCCGTATGCATCGGAATGAATGTTGACTGGAGAATTGCACTTGCAGCTGTATTTGTGGAAGGTCTTGTTTTTATTGTGCTTTCTCTTACCAATGTCAGAGAAGCAATCTTTAATGCAATTCCACTTACCTTAAAGTATGCAGTAAGTGCTGGTATTGGTCTGTTTATTGCGTTCATTGGTCTTCAGGGTGCGAATCTTGTTGTAGCGGATGCTTCAACACTGGTAACATATCAGCATTTTAAGTCCGATTTTAATTCCGTTGGTATTGGTGCGATTCTGGCGCTGATAGGAATTATCATTACAGCCGTGCTTCTTATCAAGAAAGTAAAAGGAGCAATTCTTTTTGGTATTATTGCAACTTATGTTCTTGGTCTTCTTTGTGAAGTGACGGGCCTCTATGTTCCGAATGCCGGACTGGGAATGTATTCCTTATATCCTGATTTTTCGAACTGGTTTGTGCTGGGTTCTCTTCCGGAGACTTTCGGACAGTTATTTAAGGCTGATTTTTCATCCATTCGTGTTGTTGACTTCATTGTGGTAGTATTTGCCTTCCTGTTTGTGGATATTTTCGATACCCTGGGAACGTTAATGGGTGTTGCTTCCAAGGCAGACATGCTTGATAAGGATGGAAAACTTCCAAGAATCAAGGGCGCACTCATGGCAGATGCAGTTGCAACAAGTGCAGGTGCAATTCTGGGTACATCCACAACTACAACTTTTGTGGAAAGTGCCTCCGGTGTTTCAGAAGGCGGAAGAACAGGTCTTACTTCAACAGTAACAGGTGTGCTTTTCCTTATTTCAGGTATTTTCCTTGCACCGTTATTTATGGCAATTCCTTCATTTGCAACGGCTCCGGCATTAATCATTGTTGGCTGCATGATGATTTCATCGGTACTTAAGATAGATTTCTCGGATTATTCCGAAGGAATTCCGGCATTCCTTGCAATCGCAGCAATGCCGCTTATGTACAGCATTTCTGAAGGTATTGCAATTGGCTTTATCTCCTATGTATTAATTAATCTTATTACTGGCAAGGCAAAGGAGAAGAAGATTAGCCCGTTAATGTATGTACTTGCAGTATTGTTTGTATGTAAATATATTTTCCTGTAATGAAACGGGTGGAAACTTAAGAGGATAAGAGGAATCTTAAAAGGTATTTTAAAAGGAGGTGTTCAGAAAAATCTGAATGACCTCCTTATTTTTGTGAAGAGTACAGATAGATTACGGATGGTAATTACTGGAATAACCGGTCATATGTTTCATCAATCGTCTGTTCCAGAAGGGAATTATCAATTTCCGGGTATTTTTCCACAATGATGTGTCGGATGATTTCCGTCCGGTTAAAATAAAGTTCTTCTTCGGAGTGTATGGATTCGGTTTCTGCAAAACTTTCCTTTGTGACAGCTGTCTTTAGGTACCGGTTTAATTCTTCCAGAAAATTATTTTCTGTTTCGGCTTCCTGCTTAAGACATCTCGAATTCTTAAAGGAATTAATGCTGACAAACACAAAAATAACAAACATGGCATACATGACACCATAAAACAATATGGAGGAAGCGCCGGAAACATGAAATAAACGGATAATATCCAAAAGATTCAGTGTTACAATAATGAGACCTGCGATTCCTACAATGAGAAAGGTGTATCCGGTAGATACATAATCCTTGTATTTTTCTTTTTTGGAGACATATGTGTAGACTCGATCTGGTTTTTCGGATTCCGTGTTTTTGGTTTCTTCGTTTTCAAATAGTGTATTTTCCAGTTCATCCTCAACATCTGCGCCTGTCTGGACGGATGTTTCAGGAAAGCTTTCCTCAATGATATCATCTAAGGATTCCACAAGCGGCGTACCACAGTCTGCACAGGTGGGACGGCCGTTAATATATTCGGATTTACATTTTGGACAAAAAGACATATAAATTCCTCTCTTTCATCGGTTTGCTGCCAGCTATGACAGATAATGCAATTATATATCAGATGTGGTAAAAAGAAAAGTAATATGTTAGAATGAAATCATGAGAATAACATTGATTACAGTTGGGAAAATAAAAGAAAAATTTTACAGGGATGCAGTGGAGGAATATACCAGGCGGCTGTCTCGGTATTGTAAACTGGATATTGTGGAAGTAGCGGATGAAAAGACACCGGATAATGCAAGTGAAGCGGAAAATCAAAAGATTTTGTCACGGGAAGGAGACAGAATTCTAAGCCGTATCAGGGATAATACTTATGTGATTACACTGGCAATTAAAGGGCAAATGCTTGATTCCGTTGAACTGTCAAAGCAGCTGGACATGCTTTCGGTGTCGGGGAAAAGTGACATTACGTTTATTATTGGTGGTTCGCTTGGACTGGATTCACGAGTGGACAAAAGAGCTGATTTTGCCCTTAGTTTTTCCAGAATGACATTCCCTCATCAGCTTATGCGTGTGATTTTGCTGGAACAGATTTACAGGGCATTCCGTATTTCGGCAAATGAGCCATATCATAAATAATAACTGATTTTGTCAGGAAAAACTGTCAGATAATTTAATTTTTCTGATACTTGAAGTCATTAGAAAAATTTGCTATAATAATCTTTACTTTAGATAAAGAAAGTGTAAATTGTATTTGCTGTAAGGGGAATCATATGGCTAACGGAAAATTTAGTGTTATAAAAGTTATAAATCATGGAGAATGGCTGAGAAGCTGCCCGTTATTTGTTGTAAGAAGTCAGATTATAAACAATAATGAGAATGGCAAGCTTTATGTTGTCAATGAAATGGCCAATATCGGCATCAAGACAGTAAAGGATGTTGTTATCCGGATTGATTGTCTGGATGCAGAAGGCAATGTGATTTCGTGTGTGGATAATTGTGCTTATCAGGGGATGAATGTTGCAAAACAGGCAATGTTTGGCGGCAATAAGCTTTTTGCCATTGCGGATGGTACGGAGAGCGTTTCTGTCATCATTAAAAACATTACTTATGATGATGGAATGACATGGGGAAATGATTATTTATTAAAAGGCATTAAGATTGGAAATCCGGTAAAGATTGACCCAAATGATTCTGTATATGATGTAGTTGCGGCAAGATGCAATGATAATCATATTGTTCCGAAATTCTGGCCATATGAGTTTGATGGTGGATGGAGATGTACCTGTGCACAGTTAAATGATGAAGACGAGATGGTCTGTAGTTTATGTGGGGCTTCAAAATTCTGGGTACTGGATAATCTGAACAGAGAAGATATAATTGAGTATAAAGAGCGCGTAGAACGGGAAATTCGTCTGAGAATCGAGCGTGAAGCGGAGGAAAGAAGACTTGCGGCAGAACGGGAGGCAGAGGAGAGAAGACTTGCAGCGGAACGGGAAGCAGAAGAAAGAAGACTTGCGGCAGAGCGGGAGGCAGAGGAAAAGCGACGCGCAGAGGAAGAGGCAAGACTTGCGGCAGAGCGTGAAGCAGAAGAAAAGCGACTTGCAGAAGAAAGAGCCATAGAAGAAGCAAGAAGAGCTGAGGCAGAAAAAAAGGCGGCAGAAGAAAGGGCGCGTCTTGAACTTCTGATGGCAAAAAAAGAGGCAGTAAGACAATATAACAAACAGCAGACTAAGAAATCTGTGAAAAAGAACATTATTGCACTCTGTGCAGTTGCTGCCATTATTATTGTCGGTATCGGTGCATATCAGTTATACCAGTTCATTCGTATTAATGACCGTTATGAAAGCGCAAAGGATTATATTGCAAAATATAATTACGAGGAAGCTATCCGTGTCTATAAGAGTCTTGGAACGTATAAGGATTCACAGGAGATGGTACTTCAGACAAAGTATGAATATGCAGAGTATCTTACCGTTATAAACCGCTTTGAAGAGGCAATAGGCATCTATACGGAGCTGGGGACATATAAGAACAGTGCACAGCTTATCCCACAGGTATATTTAAAATGGGGTGATTATGCACGGGAAAATAAACAGTTTGCTGACGCATTTACATATTATGAGAATGCAGGTTCTCTTGTAAATCCGGATACGCTTTATCAGACAACCTTTGAGTATGGAACAAATCTCATGGAAACCGGAAATTATCAGGATGCAATCGAGATTTTTGATACTATTATTGAAGTGAAAGGCGTTCCGACACAGGTGGCAGAATGCTATTATTTGTGGGGAAAGCAACAGCTGGATCAGGGTAGATTTGATGATGCTATTGAGAGCTTTACCCATTGTTATGGTGTAGAGGATACAAATGAATTAAATAAAAAGGCATATTATCTTAAAGGTAATAAGATGGCGGCAGCAAATGATGTGGAGGCAGCGTATAACTGCTATCTGAATGCAGGTAATTATGAGGATGCCGTTGAAAAGAAAAACAGTTTTGTTTATGAACTTGGATTAATACGGTTAAAGGAAGGCAACTATAATGCGGCAGTACTTTTGCTTTCTGAGGTGGAAGATACCTCGGAGATTTCGGATTCTCTGAATCAGGCGAAGTATGAGTTTGCAGAATTCATGATTACCCAGAATGTGAATGAAAAGGTATTAAATATATATAAGGAACTGCCGGGTGATTACGAAAACTGTAAAGAACGCATTAAGGCAATTGAAGAATATATCGGGTATACTGGTGAGTATGTCTGCACCAGTGAAAATGCTCCGATTAAGAGTGTTGACGTACAAATGGCAATTGTTGATGATGTAGTTGTGTTAAGGGCGAATAATGAGATTTTAGATAATTCAACACTGAAATCGGAAAAATGTGAACTATCCAAAAAAGGCACATTAAAAATGCTCAATTCTGACGGCACAACTTATACATACGAAAAAGAAGATGAGTAAGATAAAAAGGCATATTTGAGGTATCAGATATGCTTTTTTTGGCATAATAACAATAGGAAAAATGGGAGAAGGATATTATGGATCAGGAAAGGTTTAAGGCTATTAAGATAATCATGCAGCGGGCACAGATGAATAATTGCCCGGTGAGTGCAGTTAAAACTACTGTGTATCGTGATGTGGTGAGCGGCAAAAAGGTATTTGTGAACGAATTTCAAAATCATGGGGAATTTACTGTTCATTCCATGTCGGTACGGATATCATGCTTTGATGAAAATATTAAACTGGTTGGAACAATTAAGGATTATAAATATCAGGATGTTTTTGCAACACCAGGGGAAGAATTTGGTGGAAATAAGATTATTGCCTGCCCGAATGAGACGATTAACAGTTTTGCACTGGAAGTTACACATGTGGAGCTGGAAGCAGGGTATTTCTGGGACGAAGCCATAAGAAAAATTCAAAATCATGAGGAAGAATCTCAAGTGGCAGTGGAAATGGCACCTGAAATTTCCGTGGAAGAAGCACCGACTATTTCGGAAAATACTCATGTTATGCCGGAAACGCTGGAAGAGGAAATCTTTTCTGATGAAATATCAGCTCATGATAAGGATGTATCCATTACGGCAATGTTTGAAAATCATGAAACGGCAGAAAATAAAACGCTAGAAGATGCAACGACAGAAAAGAAAATAATATTGGATGAAAATGGTTCAAATGAGCCTGTTGCCAATATGGTGGAAGAAACGCCACAGGAACCGAAAGAAATGCCACAGGAACCGGTAGAGACACCGCAGAATCAGGAAGAAACGGCACAGAAAACAGAAGAAACACTGGCGCAGACATCGGATGCCCGGGAATCAGAGGAGAGTTCTGAACAACAGAAGGGAAAAAAGAAGAAAGACAAGAAAGAGAAGAAAGAAAAAAAGCCACTTCCAGGACCGGTTAAATTTCTTATTACACTTTTTATTATTGCTGTCTTAGGTATTATTGCATACATGGCCTTGGATAAGTATCATAAGTACACGGATTATAATCGTGGTGCTGCCTATATGGCAAACGGAAACTATGAGTATGCAATCAATGTATATACCAGGCTGGGTAGTTATGAAGATTCAGCGGCACTGCTTGCTGAGGCACAGAAGGCTTATGCAGATTCCTTACTGAATGCAGGACAGTACGAGGCAGCGATTGCGGAATATGCAAAGACTGCCGGCCAGGAAGAAAAGATTAAGGAATGCTATAATGCATGGGTGTTACATTTGTGCGAGGAAAAGAAAAATCAGGAAGCATTGGAGCTTTTGCAAAATGCCGGTGTGGAATTCGATGCAGAAACAGTTGCACATGTTAAGTATCAGATAGGAAAGAGTCTTTACGAAGAGAAGGACTATAAAGATGCAATAATATATTTGTCTGAAACGGATGGATATAATGATTCCAAAAACTTAATTGATGATTCTTATTATCAGCTTGGTCTGGAATTGTTAAATAAGGGTTCTTATGACCAGGCAATGGAAACTTTTGAAAAAATAAAGAATTATAAGGATACTGCGGAACAGATTACAAAGGTAAATTATTTACGTGGAAAGAATTGCATGGAAAGCGCATCTTATGAGGAAGCAATCCGGTGTTTTGAACAGATAACGGATTATGAAGACAGTGCTTCACTGATTCAGCAGTGTTATTATCAGCAGGCATGCAGTTATCTGAATGGAACAGATTACGAAAAAGCAATGGAATACTTTAAGCTTGCACAGGATTATGAGGATTCTTCCGATAAGTACAATGAGGCATTGTATGCCTACTTGATAGAAGCAATGAAGACGGAAGTGACACAGGAGACCATGGACTTGCTGAATGAGCTTCCAAAGAATTATGAAGATTCCGCAGCAATCATAAAGACTCTGAAAAAATATGTGGATCATGTCGGAGAGTATAAGTGGACAACATCAAACGATAAGGAAATTAATGAACAGGGTGGTTTTGAGGATCCGGTTATCGTTAAACTTTCTTATTCGGATGGGAATGTTAATTTTACTGTGGATGGACATCCGGTTGATCTGAAATTATTTACATATAAGAGTGATACCACAAGTGATACTTATACCATGCTGAATACAACTACAATAACAAGAACATTTAACGGAAAGATACATACTTATAAAAAAGTTATTGAAGAATAGTAATAAATCATGCATCACGGCTGCAGACTGCAATCGTGGTGCATGTTGTTGTTTGTCGGAACAGGAATTTTTATCGGTTAAAGGTGAATTATGAAAAAGAAAAAGTACTTGAAATGGATGCTGCTTTTGATTCTTTTTGTTCTTATTTTTGCGGGAACCGTAAAAAGGGTCAGACTGCAGATGGAACAGAACAATCAGGATGAGATTGTGTTAAGGTTTGCCGTGGCATCCAAGACATTCGTACTGGATGAGTCAAATACCAGTCTTTTGAATTTTATCAATAAAGTCTATGATTATGCGGATCACAGTGAATATCCTTATGTGGATGCATTTATTGTGAATGGAAATGTAACAGGTGATGGCAGTGAGGAAGCATTTCAGGCAGTGGACAAAATTACATCTGAGAACTTGAGGAAAGAAAGTGGATTTTATACGGCAATGGGAGAGATGGATTTTATTGTCGGGGAGAATGATAAGGTGGATGATCCTGCAATACGTGAGAAAATTGCTGACCGGGTTGTTACAATCAAGGGATTTTCCTTTGTTTTTTTGTCTCCCATCTATTCCTCTTATGCAGAAAAACTGGACTGGCTGGATGAACAGCTTGGAATACTGACTAAATATAATGAAAAGGCTGTTTTTGTTTTTCAGCATGCTGCATTAAAGGATACCTTTTATGGTACCGAAAACTGGTATACAATAGAATCCATGCCGATACTTGATGTCCTGGAAAAATATCCACAGGTTGTGGATTTTGCATCGGCATCGGGAACTGCGGCGAATACAGTACGAAGTATATATCAGAAAAATGCCACGTATGTGAATACCGGCACACTGTCACAGATAAGGATGAATTATCAGGAATTTGGATATGATACTTCCAATGAAGTGATAAATTCCACAGCCGCCAGCGCAAGCCAGTGCAAAATTGTGGAGGTATACGGTGATGGCAGGGTTGAAATCATGACCATGGACATAAATACCGGAAATATTTACCGGACACCGATGCAGAATGAACTCATGAAACAGGTGGTATATCCTGGAAAAACCGAGAAATATCTTTATACCAGGGAGATGAATGTATCACAAGACGTGCCGGCTTTTGCTGAAAATGCAAAGGTTGAGATATTATCTTCAGGAACGGATCATGTGGAGATATCTTTTGCAAATGCAGAAGATAAAGATGGGATTTTGTTTTACCGCATGCTTTTATCCGATTCGGCAGGAAATTTTATCAGGGAAATGAATACCTATTCGGATTTTGTCTTATATGAACAGCCACAGAGAAAAAATTATGTCATTGAAGGGCTTTCGGGAAGAACAAATTATTATCTGGAAATTATTCCTTATGACATGTTTGGAGTAGCCGGGAAATCCATTTCTGTAGATTTTATCACAGCAGAATAAGAAATGGTTTATATTTTGAAAAAATTAATTTTAGAAACAGGTTGTGAAAGTTCTTATTTTAGTGTAAAATACATATGCATATCATTTTACAAAAATGTATAAAGGCGCATGGAGAAGTGTATGGCAGGTACAGGAATTAACATAGAAGAAGAAAACCGCAGACGTAAGCGGATTAATCGAATAAAGAAAATCATAATCTGTCTTGTAATCGTTTGTATTACCGTGCCAACTGCATTGTCGGGAATGCTCATGGTAAAAGTCGTTATGCTGGAAAAGGAACTGGAACAGTTAAGAGCTGCAACAGCAAAGACCATTACAGCAGTAAACGGACAGACTGCTGAGCCGAATGTTACCGACATGATTGTTGGACAGGAGAAGGATGTTACCGAACAGGAATTATATGAGGTAAATGATGTGGATCAGGCGGCGAAGGAGTCTGAGATTGTTAATAATGTAGATGACGGAATCCGTAAGGTATACCTGACATTTGATGACGGACCAAGTGATAATACGGATGCAATCTTGGATATCCTGGCAGAGTATAATGTAAAAGCAACCTTTTTCGTGGTCGCAAAGGATGATGAAGAGTCCATACGGAAATATAACAGAATCGTTGATGAAGGGCATACGCTTGCAATGCATTCGTATACCCATGTTTATAATCAGATTTATGCGGATTTGGAAAGTTATAAGAAGGATGTAACGTCGTTACAGGATTTTTTGTATGAGGTTACAGGAATCAAGCCGGTAATCTACCGGTTTCCAGGCGGTTCCAGCAATACCGTGATGAATGTTGATATCCAGGAATGTATTCAGTTTCTGGAGGAACAGGGAATTACATATTTTGACTGGAATGTCTCTTCCGGTGATGCTACCGGTAACGGTTATCCGGCAAGCACCATTGCAGAAAATGTTATTAACGGT
>JAQXXN010000072.1 GCA_029226085.1 Thermoflexaceae bacterium | reverse complement strand
CAATGGTTTCTGTAGGAGACACAATGCAGGCAAAGGTTCTTAAGGTTAACGATGGTGAGGGTCAGGTTTTGTTAACATATAAGAGACTTGCTGCAGAAAACGGTAATAAGAGATTAGAAGAAGCATTTAACAACAAGGAAGTTCTTACGGCAAAGGTTTCCGCTGTTCTTGACGGCGGTTTAAGCGTTGTGATTGATGAAGCCAGAGTATTTATTCCGGCAAGCCTGGTATCCGATGTTTATGAGAAGGACTTATCCAAGTATGCAGGTCAGGAAGTATCCTTTGTTATTAGTGAGTTTAATCCTAAGAGAAGAAGAATCATCGGTGACTGCAAGCAGTTAATCGTTGCAAAGAAGGCAGAACTTCAGAAAGAGTTACTTGCAAAGCTTGAAGTTGGCATGACTGTTAAGGGAAAGGTTAAGAACCTTACAGATTTTGGTGCATTTATCGATCTTGGAGGAATTGACGGTTTACTCCACATTTCTGAAATGTCATGGGGAAGAATTGAAAATCCAAAGAAGTTATTTAAGGTTGGTGATGAAGTGGAAGCGTTCATCAAGGATATTGACGGAACCAAGATTGCATTAAGCCTTAAGTATGAAGAGAAGAATCCTTGGGTTCTTGCGCCGGTTAAGTATGCAGTAGGCAATGTGGTTACCGGTAAGGTTGCAAGAATGACAGATTTCGGTGCATTTATTGAATTAGAGACAGGAATTGATGCATTACTTCATGTATCACAGATTTCCAAGTCTCATGTGGATAAGCCTGCTGATGTATTGAAGATTGGTCAGGAAATTGAAGCGATGGTTGTTGATTTTTATGCGGAATAGAAGAAAATCAGCTTAAGCATTAAGGCTTTACTTGCGGATGAAGAACCGGCAGAAGAAGCAGCTTTCGAAGAGACAGCAACAGAAGAATAAGTAACGGTTGGTGATATTATGGCAAATGACTACGAAAGCTTTAAGAAAAAGATTTTTGAGCTTACGACCATTGATTTGAATGCATATAAAGAGCGTCAGATGAAGAGACGTATCGATACGCTGATTGCCAGAAATAAGTATACGGATTATGATTCGTATGTGCTTGCGCTAAAGACAAACCGGGATTTATTTGATGAATTTGTCAACTATCTGACGATAAATGTTTCAGAATTTTACCGGAATCCACAGTTGTGGGAAGTTCTTGAAAAAGAAATACTGCCACAATTAATGTCCAGGTTCGGAAACGGATTAAAAATATGGAGTGCTGCCTGCTCAACAGGTGACGAACCATATTCCCTGGTAATGCTCCTTAGCAAATTCATGCCGTTAAGCAAGATTAAAATTATTGCAACGGATATTGATAAGCAGGTGCTGGAAAAGGCACGAATGGGAATTTATTCGGCAAACAGCCTGAACGGGCTCCCGAAGGAGTTTAAGGATAAGTTTTTTACACCGGTTGGAAATTCTTTTAAAATTTCGGATGACATTAAAAAATGTGTGGAATTTAAGAATCATAATCTCTTAAAGGATGAGTATCCGGCAAATTGCCATTTGATTGTCTGCCGTAACGTCATGATATATTTTACGGAAGAAGCCAAGGAAGAGATTTACAAGAAGTTTAACAGGTCTCTTGTTAAGGAAGGAATTCTTTTTGTGGGAAGCACGGAGCAGATTATCAATTATAAGGATATGGGTTATTCATCCAAGAAATTATTCTTTTATGAAAAAGTTTAATATGCCGGATAAGGCGTAAGAAAATCAAAAGACTGTGTATTCAGGAATGTTCTCCCAGGGGAGTACGGGAAGCTGATTACACAGTCTTTATTATATCGAAAAGATAACGGTAGAGTAAATCCGTATCATTCAGAAAGTCTTCTGTTAATTCAATATACATTGTTTTGTCATAATAATCCACCTTAAAATATGTTGGAACGATTTCGGAAAGCTGTGGAATGAATGTTCCTGTTTTCCGGCTGTAACAGTTGGCAGCTTTGGCTTTTGTCCGAAAATCCTTATCTACATAAAATGCAACACTTTTGTGCATTGCCATGTCTTCCGCAGGAAGATAGTAGTAGTCATGGTAGTTGCTGTAAAAATATTTTAATTCACTGGAATATATTTTTACACGCAGCTTAAGATTGGTTCCGTAAGCAGTGATGTAAAAGTCCTTGTAGCCAAGGGAAACTCTTTTGGGAACTTCGCAGGCAAGACGGCAGTTAAAAATAATTTCTTCCGGCATCTGTGTAATGGAATCCAGAGTAAAAGCTCCGTTTAGCAGACAGGTATAGGTAAGGATGGGAAGCAGACCGGTAAGACCGCTAATGTCATCACTGTTGTGTAAAAGCAACAGATGATAGGCTTCGGAATCCTGTGTTTTCTGATACTCTGTATAGACATTGATTAATTCACCGCCGTTATATTGATCCTCCCGTTCCATACCCAGAAATTTTTCGATGGATTTCTGTTTATAGTTCTCAAGCTTTAGAAATTTTTTACAGGAGGATACAACACGGAATAAGTCAATGCTGATTAAATGTTCAAAATGTGGCGTAATATGGAGAAGCTCCGCTTTCTGGCGAAGATACGGAATGTCAAAGCCTTCTCCGTTAAAATGTATTAAAACCTTGTAATTTTGCATAAAATGGAAAAAGGCCTCGATAACTTCCTTTTCCTCTTCACGGGTTTGGGCAAACCACTGGGTACACATCCATTGATGTCCGGAATGGAAAATACAGCCAATCAGATAAACATGGGTCGTCCTGACAGCAAAGCCGGTCGTTTCAATATCAAAAAAAAGACAGTCTGATGGTGCATAACCGGTGTATTTTAACGTATCAATTTCATTTTTAACAGGATGTGTTTCTGTAATCATAAATTTCACCTAACTCCGATAAAGCATATTACAATTGTTATTTACTATTTCGGCCAGAATATGACACAATATGATTATATATTAAAAAAGGATGAAATAAAAGTGTAGATTTTTTAACAATTATGTTGTATAAATATTAATAGATATCTAAATAGATTTATATAAACTGAAGGAGAAGATTTATGGCGAAGTTGACATTTAAGGGTGGTGTCCATCCTTATGACGGCAAGGATATCTCCAGGGAAAAGGCAATTGTTGAGCTGGTTCCGGAAGGAGATATTGTCATTCCATTGTCACAGCATATTGGGGCTGGTGCGGTTCCACTGGTAAAAAAAGGTGACAGGGTTCTGGTGGGACAGCTGATTGGTGAAGCGAATGGATTTATTTCCGCAAATGTTCATTCATCGGTTTCGGGAACCGTGAAGGGCATGGAAAAGAGAAGGCTTGCCAACGGCACAAAGGCAGACTGCATTATCATTGAAAATGATGGTCTGTATGAAGAAACAGAATATGAGAAGAAGGCGTTTGGTGACCTGACGGATGAAGAAATCCGGGAAAGAGTAAAGCAGGCAGGAGTTGTGGGAATGGGCGGTGCCGGTTTCCCAACCAATGTGAAGCTGACTCCGAAGAATCCGGAAAGCATTGAGTACATTATTGTAAACGGTGCAGAATGCGAACCGTATCTTACCTCGGATTACCGCAGAATGTTAGAAGAACCGGAAAAGTTAAAGGAAGGTCTTCTGGTTGTCTTAAAGCTGTTTCCGACAGCAAAGGGATATATTGCCATTGAAGACAATAAGCCGGAAGCCATTAAAATCATGACGGAAACAGTGAAGGGCTGTGACAGGATTGAAGTAAAGCCGGTTAAGACCAAATATCCGCAGGGTGGTGAGCGTGCACTGATTTATGCGACTACGGGAAGACAGATTAATTCAACAATGCTTCCTGCAGATGCCGGATGCATTGTACATAATGTAGATACGGTTGTATCCATTTATAATGCGGTAATCGAAGGAAAACCATTGATTAAAAGGATTGTTACCGTAACCGGTGAAGCTGTGGCAGAGCCGCAGAATTTCTATGTGAGAATCGGAACCTCTTATGAAGAACTTCTGAAAAAGGCAGGCGGACTAAAGAAGGAAGCAGCCAAGTACATTTCAGGCGGTCCGATGATGGGATTTGCCATGATGAGTCTGGATGTTCCGGTGACGAAAGGAACCTCTTCTCTTCTGGTATTAGATAAGGATGCAGTAAAAGAGGCAGAAGAAGGGCCGTGCATCCGCTGCGGAAGATGTGCAGATGCCTGTCCGGGACGTGTCATGCCGGCAAAGCTTTCCACACTGGCAGTACGCGGCAATAAGGAAGCATTTGTGAAATTTGGCGGCATGGAATGCTGTGAATGCGGATGCTGCTCGTTTATCTGCCCGGCAAAGAAGCCTTTGACACAGAACATAAAATCCATGAGAAAACAAATTCTCGAAGACAGAAAGAAAAAGTAGAAAGGGGAAGAACATGAGCGAATTATTGAACGTATCATCATCTCCTCACGTCAGACATAAAGACACAACGGCATCTATCATGAGGGATGTTATTATTGGTTTATTACCGGCAACGGTATTTGGTATTTGGAATTTTGGGCTGGATGCGGCAATGGTGGTTATTACGGCAGTCGTTTCCTGTGTTGCATTAGAGGCAATGTACCAGCATTTCATGCATAAAAAGGTAACCATCTGCGATTTAAGCGCTGCAGTGACCGGACTTTTACTGGCACTGAACCTGCCGTCAACTATTCCTCTTGGAATGGTCATCATCGGTTCATTTTTTGCAATTATTGTTGTTAAACAGTTATTTGGAGGACTGGGACAGAATTTCATGAATCCGGCGCTGGCAGCCAGATGCTTTCTTTTGATTTCCTTTGCGGGAAGAATGACAGCATTTACCTATGATGGAATTACCGGTGCAACACCGCTTGCATTGGTAAAGGCAGGAGAGAATGTGGATGTACTTTCCATGTTTCTTGGAACAACGGCAGGTACCATTGGTGAGACTTCAACCCTTGCCATTCTCATTGGCGCGGCATATCTTTTATACCGTCGTGTCATTAAGATTACGATTCCGGCATGTTATATTGGTTCCTTTGCGGTATTTGTACTGATTTTTGGCGGACATGGACTGGATTTTACCTATCTTGCCGCACAGCTTTGTGGTGGTGGTCTGATGCTTGGAGCATTTTTCATGGCAACCGACTATGTGACATCACCGGCAACACCAAAGGGAAAAGTAATTTTTGGTATTCTTCTTGGATGTCTTACGGGACTTTTCAGGTTGTTTGGCAATTCAGCAGAAGGGGTTTCCTATGCAATCATTTTCTGCAATCTTTTAGTGCCGATTATTGAAAAATATACATATCCGACTCCTTTTGGATATAAGAAAGGAGGCAAAAATAAATGAAGAGCATTATTAAAGATTCATTAATTTTATTTGCCATTACCATTGTGGCAGGCTTCCTTTTAGGATGGGTTTACGACGTTACCAAAGAGCCGATTGCACATCAGAAAGAGATTACAAAGGCAAATGCCTGCAAGGCAGTTTTTGAGGATGCAGTTACCTTTACACCGGTTGACATGACAGGCATGGAGCAGGAGATGGCTTTTGAGGGCGGTGACATTGAAGAGGTACTGTCTGCAGAAGATTCCTCCGGAAAAGAACTGGGATTTGTCATGACTGTAACTTCTCATGAGGGTTATGGCGGTGACATTACATTTCTGATTGGCATACGAAATGACGGAACGGTCAATGGAATTTCCTTTACCTCCATTTCTGAGACGGCAGGTCTTGGAATGAAGGCAAAAAATGCGGAGTTCATGGATCAGTTTTCCGATAAGAATGTGGAGAATTTTGTATATACCAAATCCGGAAAAAAAGCGGATAATGAAATCGATGCTATCAGTGCGGCAACCATTACCACAAGTGCCGTGACAGGCAGTGTGAACGGGGCACTGGATTTCTTCCATCAGTATCTTAAGATAACGGGAGGTGCGGCAAATGAATAAATGTCTGGAACGGTTATATAACGGAATCATTAAGGAAAATCCAACCTTTGTCCTGATGCTTGGCATGTGTCCGACCCTTGCAGTTACCACGTCGGCCATAAACGGATGCGGCATGGGTCTTACCACAACCGTGATACTGGTCATGAGTAATTTAATGATTTCTCTTTTACGAAATATTATTCCGGATCGTGTACGCGTGCCGGCATATATTGTTATTGTTGCTTCTTTTGTAACAATTATACAGTTTTTGCTGGAAGGTTTTGTACCGTCTCTTTATGACAGCCTTGGAATTTATATTCCATTAATTGTTGTAAACTGTATTATTCTTGGCAGGGCAGAAAGCTATGCGTCAAAGAATCCGCCGGTTGTATCTGCTTTTGACGGACTGGGAATGGGTCTTGGATTTACCATTGCCATTACGATTCTCGGTGCATTCCGTGAATTGATTGGAGCAGGAACGCTATTTAATATTCCGGTTCTTCCGGATTCATATGAGCCGGTAACCATCATGATACTGGCTCCGGGTGCATTCTTTGTGCTGTCCTGTCTGATTGCAATTCAGAACAGAATCAAGAGAAAGAAGGGTGTTCCTGCATCGGAATGTTCCAAGTCCGGATGTGCAGGCTGTAGTAACAGCCTGTGTGGAGGAAGGCACCTGATGGAAGCACAGGCTGTTGCAGATGCCGTAATAAGTGAGAAGGAGGAAGCAAAGGCATGACAAATCTTTTAATTATTGCTGTGAGTGCAGCATTGGTAAACAATGTGGTGTTAAGCCAGTTCCTTGGACTTTGTCCGTTCCTTGGCGTTTCCAAAAAGACGGAAACGGCGGCAGGTATGGGCGCGGCAGTCATGTTCGTGCTGACCATTTCCTCATTTTTTACAAGTCTGATTTATAATTACATTCTGGTACCATGTGACCTTGCTTATTTAAATACCATTGTATTTATTCTGGTTATTGCGGCACTGGTACAGTTTGTGGAAATGTTTTTAAAGAAGACCATACCGTCACTGTACAAATCCCTGGGAGTATATCTTCCGCTGATTACAACCAACTGTGCGGTACTTGGTATTGCACTGATAAATGTACAGAAAAGCTATAATCTCCTTGAATCCGTGGTAAATGGATTGTTTACTTCCCTTGGATTTCTCATTGCCATTGTCATTATGGCGGGAATCCGTGAACGTATTGATGGCAATGATGTGCCGGAAAGTTTCCAGGGAATGCCAATTGTTCTGATTACGGCAGGACTGATGTCCATTGCATTTTTCGGATTTGCAGGACTGGTATAGGAGGAGAAGCTTATGATGGGAATAATAACAGCTGCCGTCATTGTTGGCGGTGTAGGATTAATCATTGGTCTCTTCTTAGGATTTTCCGGTGAAAAATTCAAAGTAGAAGTAGACGAAAGAGAAACAAAAGTACGTGCAGAACTTCCTGGAAATAACTGTGGTGGATGTGGATATCCGGGATGTGACGGCCTTGCAGCGGCAATTGTTAAGGGAGAAGCTCCCGTAAACGGCTGTCCTGTGGGCGGAGCAACCGTGGCAGAAAAAATCGGTGCAATCATGGGAGCAGAAGTAACGGAATCTGTCCGGATGACGGCATTTGTAAAGTGTAACGGTGACTGTGATAAGTCTAAAAAGGCATATGAATATACCGGTGTTCAGGACTGCAGTGTGGTATCTTTCATGCAGAATGGCGGTGACAAGACCTGTACCTATGGGTGCCTTGGATATGGCTCCTGCAAAAAGGCCTGTCCGTTCGGTGCCATCGAAATCGTAAACGGGATTGCCAGAGTGGATGAAGAAAAGTGTAAAGCCTGTGGAAAGTGTGTTGCAGTCTGTCCGAGACATCTGATTGAACTGGTACCGTATGAATCGGATATGCGTGTATCCTGTTCGTCAAAAGATAAGGGAATTGATGTGAAAAAGGCGTGTTCGGTTGGCTGTATCGGCTGTGGAATCTGCCAGAGAGACTGTCCGGTAGATGCGGTTAAGGTGGAGAATTTCCTTGCACATATTGATTATGATGCCTGTGCGGGATGCGGTCTTTGTGAACGCAAGTGTCCGGGAAAATGTATTACCAGTAAGGAAACTCGGTAATATGTCAGAAATGCACAAAATACTGCAAGAACATTTGTTTGCAAAGTGAATCATAGTATGATAGAATCATGGTTAGATAAATCTTTTGAGAAGGAAAGGGGTACTAACCATGATTTCTTTTGTTCGGGGGGAATTATCCGAAATACTGGAAAATGTCGTTGTTGTGGATAATAACGGAGTCGGTTATAATGTAGAAGTGCCGTTTAGTGTGATTTCCGGGCTTCCTGCCATTGGAAGTGAGGTAAAGCTGTATACTTATCTGAGCGTGAGAGAGGATGCAATGAAGCTTTTCGGCTTTCTTACGCGGGATGACCTGAATATCTTTAAGTTATTAATTGGAGTCAGTGGAATCGGACCAAAAGGTGCGCTTGCCATATTGTCCGCCATGACACCTAACGACCTTCGGATTGCGGTCATGTCTGATGATGCCAAGGCGATTGCCAAGGCTCCGGGAATCGGTCTTAAGACAGCGCAGAAGTTAATTATCGAGGCAAAGGGGAAGATTTCCATGCCGGATTACATGGATAGCGGCAGTACATCCCTTAGTGCTGCGGCAGCAATACCGGAAGATGCAGATCCGCGTGCAGAAGCAATAGCGGCACTGACGGCTCTTGGATACAGTAATTCTGAGGCAGTACTTGCCGTTAAGAAGGTGGAATATACGGATGGAATGGATGCAGAGGCAGTTTTAAAGGCATCCTTAAAGCATCTGACTTTTCTTTAGAAAAATTTTGCAATCAGAAATTGCGATGGAAATTGTAATCAGAATGAGAATAGAAAAAGGAACATTTGAGGCTATAATCCATGGAAAATAATCGAAGAATCATCACAACAGAATTAACAGAGGAAGACGCTAAGATTGAAAATAATCTCCGGCCGTTATCCTTAAAAGAATATATCGGACAGAAGAAGGTTAAGGAGAATCTGGATGTCTATATCAAAGCAGCAAAGGCAAGAGGAGAGGCACTGGATCACGTGCTTTTTTATGGACCTCCGGGACTTGGAAAGACCACACTTGCAGGAATCATAGCGAATGAGATGGGAGTCAATCTTAAGGTGACCTCTGGACCGGCCATTGAGAAACCGGGCGACATGGCAGCTATTTTAAACGGACTTCAGGAAGGAGATCTTTTATTTGTGGATGAAATCCATCGTTTAAACCGTCAGGTAGAGGAGGTTTTGTATCCTGCCATGGAGGACTATGCCATTGATATCATGATAGGAAAAGGTACCACGGCACGTTCCATTCGTCTGGAACTGCCAAAGTTCACACTGGTGGGAGCGACCACAAGGGCAGGGCTTCTTACGGCACCACTTCGTGACCGCTTTGGTGTGGTTTCCAAGATGGAATATTACACGGTGGATGAATTAAAGACCATTATCCTCCGCTCTGCAAAGGTGCTGGATGTGGAGATTGAAGAGGAAGGGGCATATGAACTTGCACGCCGTTCCCGTGGAACACCGCGTCTTGCAAATCGTCTCTTAAAGAGGGTAAGGGACTTTGCACAGGTAAAGTATGACGGAAGAATCACAAAGGAAGTGGCTGACTTTTCACTGAATCTTCTGGATGTGGACAAGAACGGGCTGGACAAGAATGACCGATTGATCCTTCGTACTATCATTGAAAAGTTCGGTGGTGGCCCGGCAGGGGTGGAATCCATTGCTGCATCCATCGGCGAGGATGCAGGAACACTGGAGGATGTGTACGAACCGTATCTGATTCAGAACGGGTTTATCTTAAGAACTCCGAGAGGAAGAATGGTGTCGGAAATGGCATACAGGCATCTTGGAATTGAATTACCGGATAAGAAAGCGGATTAGAAAACCAGCAGAATTTGCAAAATAACTTATTAGAAATATTACCATGGAGAGGTTTCGGCATGAAGAGAATTAAGATTGCATATATCGGCGGCGGTTCTAAGCAGTGGGCAAGGGTTTTCATGAATGATCTTGCACTGGCAGAGGAACTTTCGGGAGAAATTGGATTATATGACATTGATATTGAGGCGGCAGAGCGTAACAAAAGGATTGGAGACCGAATCAACCGGTGCTCCAATACCATATCAAGATTTGATTATGTTGTGTATGATAATCTTGGTGCAGCTTTAAAAGGTGCGGATTTTGTGGTAATGTCCATTCTTCCGGGAACCTTTGAGGAAATGCGCTCAGATGTCCATACACCGGAAAAGTACGGAATTTACCAGAGTGTCGGTGATACGGCAGGACCGGGCGGTGTCCTCCGTGCCATGCGTACTGTTCCAATCTATCAGGAATTTGCAGAAAAGGTGAAAGAAATCTGCCCGGATGCATGGGTTATTAATTTTACCAATCCAATGAGTATCTGTGTGAAGGCTTTATATGATACTTTTCCGGAAATTAAAGCATTCGGATGCTGTCATGAGGTATTTCACACTCAGGATTTCTTATGCTGCGTCTTAAGTGAGGAGCTTGGGATTGCAAAACCGGACCGTAAGGAAATCTATACGGAGGTTTCGGGAATTAACCATTTTACGTGGATTACCAGGGCACAATATGGAGATATTGATATCTTAAAGCTTCTTCCTTCTTTTATGGAAAGGCATTACGAAGAAGGGTTTTATGAGCATGGGGACAAGGATCAGTACAAGAGGGATACTTTTGCTTATGGCAACCGCGTGAAAATGAACATGTATAAGACCTTTCATGCCCTGGGTGCAGCAGGAGACCGTCATCTGGTGGAATTCATGAATAACAAGTGGTATCTTGCAAATCCGGAAACGATTGATAGATGGAAATTTGCCCTTACCACGGTAGATTTTCGTGTGAAGCAGATGAAGGAGCGTATTGACGAATCCATTGCCCTTGCCGAAGGAATTAAGCCTGTGGAGGTGAAAAAGTCCGATGAAGAGGCAGTGGAACTCATGAAGGCAATTCTTGGATTTGAAACAAGGGTTTCCAATGTCAACATGCCAAACCGCGGGCAGATGCCGGATATGCCGTATGGTGCCATTGTGGAGACCAATGCCGTCTTCTCCAACAATCAGGTGTGCCCTGTTACGGCGGCACCACTTCCGACAGCGGCAAAGAATCTTGTCCTTCGTGGGCTTTATAATATTGAGGACTGTTATGAAGGAATTAAGAATCGTGATTTTGGACAGATTTTTACGTCTTTTGTAAATCAGCCGTTATGTGCATCACTTTCAAAGGAAGAATCAGCCATGCTTTTTAGTGAGATGGTTCTCAATACAAGAAAGTATCTGGACGAATATTATGATGTGGAGAAGGAACTGGCGAAAATAAAGCAATTCTTATAATGCAACCGGAATTCTTATTTTAAAGTTGTACAAAAAAAATATTTATGCTATAATACCTTGTAAGCTTGGTTAATTTATGACCGCGTGTACATCGGATGGGAGAGTAATGGCATGGCTTCAAAGAATAATACGGAAGTAATTATTGGCGGCAAGGTATTTACCTTAAGCGGATATGAGAGTGAAGAGTATCTGCAGAAGGTTGCCACATTTATTAATAATAAAATAATCGAATGTAAGACATCGGATAATTTTAAGAGATTACCGGTCGATACCCAGTCGGTAATGATTCATCTGAATATTGCGGATGAGTATTTTAAGATAAAAAAGCAGACCGATGCACTGGAATCGGGGATTGAGAGCAAGGATAAGGAAATCTACGATTTAAAGCATGATTTGATTGCGGCGCAGATTAAGCTGGATTCCTATGTGCAGGAGCTTAAGGAACTGCGGAGTGAGAACAGTACATATCAGAAGAGCATTGTAAAGCTTGAATCTGAAATTGATGAAATTAGAAAATAGAAAGTTGGAAAGTGTCTTTGAAGCAATTTGAAGACACTTTTTATGTATGGAGGAAGGAAATGCCACAGGTTGAAATTTTGTCACCGGCTGGTTCCATGGAAAGTTTCCGTGCGGCCATTAATGCAGGCGCGGATGCAGTTTATATGGGTGGAAACATGTTCGGGGCAAGGGCATATGCCAGTAATTTTGGAGAAGAGGAATTAAAAAGAGCACTGGAGATTGCTCATGTTCACGGAAGAAAGGTATATCTTACGGTTAATACCCTTTTGAAGAATGATGAAATAGAGAATAAGCTGTATGATTTTTTGCGTCCGGCTTATGAAAATGGTCTGGATGCAGTGCTGGTGCAGGATTTTGGTGTTTTTGAATTCATTCGCAGGAATTTTCCGGAAATAGACATTCATGCCAGTACACAGATGACAACCAACGGACCGTTTAGTGCAAGGCTTTTACAGGAGAAGGGTGCCACAAGAATTGTAACATCAAGAGAGCTGTCGCTGGAGGAAATCCGGGCAATCCGGAGGGAAACGTCTCTGGAAATAGAAAGTTTTGTCCACGGAGCGTTGTGTTACTGCTATTCCGGACAGTGCCTGTTGTCAGGGATGATAGGAACAAGAAGCGGTAACCGGGGAAGATGTGCCCAGCCATGCCGGCTTAAGTATACGGCATGTGACCGTGACGGAGATGTTCTTGGAAAAAAAGACCTGCATGTATTAAGCCCGAAGGATATGTGTGCACTGGAGCTTTTGCCGGATATAATTGATGCGGGTGTGTACTCCCTTAAAATTGAGGGAAGAATGAAAAGTCCGGAATACACGGCAGGAGTAGTTGCAGTATATAGGAAATATGTGGACTTATATCTGGCTTTGGGCAGGGTTGGCTATAAGGTGAATCCAAAGGATGTGGAAGTTCTGATGGATTTATTTAACCGTGGTAATTTTTCCCACGGATATTATCTCATGCAGAACGGGCCGCAGATGATGTCCATGGAACGTCCAAATCATCAGGGAACAAGGGCAATTGAGGTGTTATCCTCGGATAAGAAAAACATGAAGGTAAAGGCATTAAATGACCTGAATCCGCAGGATGTGGTGGACGTGTCACCGGAATTTACATGGACAAACGGACAGGAAAGAAAGCGGGGATAAATCTTTTCCATTCATATTCCGGGAAACTTAAGAGTAAAAAACGGCTCCGTATTTTATCGAGTAAGAAACAATGCCCTGTTAAAGGAGATTGATGAACGATATCTGGATAAGAATATTAAGGAAAAAGTGATGATTTGCGGTACATTCAGGCTTGGACAGAAAGCATGCGTAAGTATTTCCTGTGGGGGATTTTGTTATGAAGCACAGGGAAATATTGTGGAAAAAGCCATAAATAGTCCGATGGATAAGGAGCAGATTGAAAAACAGCTGTCAAAGCTTGGAAATACGGAATTTGTTGTGGAAAAAACCAGGATTGAGGCGGATGAAAATATTTTTGTTCCGGTACAGGAATTAAATGAACTCCGAAGAAAGCTGGTAGCAGGGCTGACGGAGCAGATGACCGGTATTAGGACAATCAAATCCCATGTTGCAGATGATGTGGATGCAGTGGAAAGAAATTCACTTCAGACAGGAAACTGTGTGCATGAGAATCACGCAGGAAAAACGGGGATTAATGTGACTGTCTATGATGAGGAGATGCTTTCTGGTGTACTACAAGTACAGGATGTGCTCAGGGTGTATTTTGAAATGTCAGAAACGGAATTCAAGGACTTGAACAGGATAGCCGGACGGATTAAAGAGGCAGGAAAGGAAGCGTTTCTGGTTCTTCCGTATATTTTCCGGAAAAATGTGTCTGATATTTTTGAAAGAAATCTTATCTTTTTGAAAAATGCAGGATTTGACGGATTTTTAATAAAGAATCTGGACGAGCTTTCCTTTCTTATGGAGAATGAGGTTGAGGGAAAAAGGATTTTAGATTATAATATATATCAGTTTAATGACCGTGCAAGGGATTTTTTCGGTAACATGGAGATTGACGGATATACGGTTTCAACCGAATTAAGCCGGAATGAAATCTGCAAAATGGATAATTCAAGGCGGGAAATGATTGTTTACGGATATCTTCCGGTTATGGTTTCTGCGCAGTGTATCATGAAGAATTTCTGCGGCTGCAAGCTGAATTCCGACCGGGAAGCACAAGTGCTGTATCTGAAGGACAGGATGGGAAAGCGGATGCCAGTTATCAATCAGTGTGCATGGTGTTATAATGTAATTTATGATTCATCACCGTTAAATCTTCTGGCGTATGCGGGACAGATTAAGGAATGCAGCATCAAGGATGTTCGGATTGACCTTCGCTTCCTGAAAGAAAAAGAGGCAGGAGAGATACTTTGCCAGGCAGTTGAGGCATTTGTTTATGACAGGGCGGTTGATGTGAAGGGTGATTTTACAAAAGGGCATTTTTTAAGAGGTGTGGAATAAATGTTTAAAGTATTTATTGATTTGTCAAAATATGTTTTTGCATTTCTGATATGTATTTATACATTCATGACATTTCGGATCTTTGCAATTAAGGATGAATCGGATCGTGCTTTAAAATGCATTCAGCAGAACATTTTAATGTTTGTGATTCATTTTCTGGCATTTACAATTCTGTTCATCAGCGAATGGAATCTGAATATAACCATATTGTATCTATTTCAGGCGTTATTTCTGTTTATTTACATTGTGCTGTTTCATGTGATATATAAGAACGGCAACATGCTTTTGCTAAATAACATGTGCATGCTGATGTCCATTGGTTTTATCATTATTACCAGATTATCCTTTAATGAAGGAATCCGCCAGTTTATATTTATCATGACGGGATGCCTGGTAACATTGGTAATTCCTGTCATCATGCAGAAGGTAAAAACACTCCGGAATATACCATGGCTTTATGGTGTGGTTGGCATTGTGGCATTGCTTGTTGTTTTGATTATGGGAGAATTGAGCAATGGTGCCAATATTGCCATTCAGATTGGGAATTATATTTCCATTCAGCCAAGTGAATTCATAAAAATCGTATATGTATTTTTTATTGCGGCAATGTTTAACCAGAGTACAAGCTTTGGAAATGTGGTTCTTACTACCATTCTTGCGGCAGTGCATGTAATCATACTGGTACTGTCAACAGACCTTGGTGCGGCGCTGATTTATTTTGTGGTGTATCTTGTGATGTTGTTTGTGGCAACCAGTGAAGTACTATATGTATTCCTGGGATTAACTGCAGGTTCAGGTGCCGCAGTGGTGGCATATAAACTTTTCTCGCATGTCAGAATTCGTGTACAGGCATGGCTTGATCCGTGGACTTATATTGATAATCAGGGCTATCAGATTACACAATCACTTTTTGCAATCGGAATGGGTTCCTGGTTCGGAGTTGGTTTGGGTCAAGGAATGCCGTATAAGATTCCATATGTGGAGATGGATTTTGTGTTTTCCGCAATCTGTGAGGAAATGGGTATCATATTTGCCATATGTCTCATTCTAATCTGTATGAATACGTTCATGCTGATGATGGATGTTGGAATGAAGTCCAAAGGAAAATTTTACAGACTGTTGGCAGTGGGACTTGCCACGGCATATGGTTTTCAGATATTTCTTACTATTGGCGGCGGGATTAAGTTCATACCGCTTACCGGTGTGACGCTGCCATTAGTGAGTTATGGAGGTAGTTCTGCATTTAGCATTCTGATTTTATTTGCAGTAATCCAGGGATTATATATGCTTAGAATGAACGAGAGGTGACATGATGGCTGAAAAGAAAAAATCCAGAAATCGTGAGATTATGGCTGTTGTATATACCTTTTTGATACTTTTTTTTGCATTAATCGGATATCTGGTATATTACAATGCAACCGTGAAGGAAAATGTTGTTAATAATACATACAATAAAAGAATTGAAGTCATGGAGAAGGAAACAATTCGCGGAAGTATTCTGGCTTCGGATGGAACGGTGCTGGCAAGGACGGTTGTTGCTTCGGATGGAACGGAGGAGAGACAGTATCCTTTTGGTAATATTTTTTCTCATGTAGTTGGTTTTACTTATAAAGGGAAATCAGGAATTGAAAAGGCAGCAAATTATTATCTTATCTGCAGCAATGATAATCCCATTGAACAGGTAAAAAATGATATTGCCGGGGATAAGAATGTGGGCGACAGCGTGGTTACCACATTAAATGTCAATCTGCAAAAGACGGCTTATTCGGCACTTGGAAGAAATTCCGGAGCTGTGGTTGCCATCGAGCCGTCCACCGGTAAGATTCTTGCAATGGTGTCAAGACCCGACTTTGACCCGAATACCATTGAACTTACCTGGGATACCATTGTTACGGATGATGAATTTGACAGTGTTCTCGTAAATCGTGCAACACAGGGTTTATATGCACCTGGTTCCACTTTTAAGGTGTTTACCCTGTTGGAATATATCAGGGAACATCCAAAGGATTATGAGAATTTCCGGTATGACTGTGCCGGAAGCATGACTTTTGAAGGGGTCAAACTGAATTGTTTTAACGGGCATGCCCATGGCTCCCTGAATCTTAAGGAGGCATTTGCCCAGTCCTGTAATTCGGCATTTGCAACCATTGGTCTGCATCTGGATAAGGAACAGTTTCGTAATAATAACCTGAAACTTTTGTTTAATGAGGATTTACCGCTTGATATTGAATATAATCAGAGCAGTTTTGTGCTTACGATGGCTTCCGGCATAGAAGAAACCATGCACACGGCAATGGGACAGGGACAGACCTTAATGACACCGCTTCATAACTGCATGATGGCGGCGGCAATCGCTAATGACGGTGTTCTGATGAAACCTTATCTGCTGGATAAGCTGGTAAATAACTCGGGAAGTGTTATCCGTAAATTCAGCAAGGAAGAATATAAAACACTGATGACCAAGGAAGAGGCTGCAGTTCTGACGGAATACATGACGGCGGTCATTACGGACGGTACCGGTGGCGCGCTGGACAATGCGTCCTATTCTGCGGCAGGTAAGACGGGTTCGGCGGAATATGACAGCAGTAACCGTCATCATTCCTGGTTTATTGGTTTTGCACCGGCAGAAGATCCGCAGATTGCCATTTGTGTCCTTCTGGAGGGCGGTTATTCAGGGTATAATAATGCAACGGAAGTGGCAAGGATCATACTGGATGAGTTCTTTTCGGAAGAAAATTCAAGTTCCGGCGCAAATTCAGACGATTCCGGTTTGGAAAACAGTCCCATTGAATAAAAAGGTTGCGTCCTCCGTAAAAAGAATGTATACTTAGTATATAGTATATTACAACACGCCATGGAAACAGGAGGAATTGCAATGATTGAGGCAACGAGTTGTGGCGGTGTGGTTATTTTCAGAGGCAAGATACTTGTTTTGTATAAAAACTACCGGAACAAGTATGAGGGCTGGGTTCTTCCAAAAGGAACGGTGGAAGAAGGCGAAGAATATAAAGAGACAGCTTTGCGCGAGGTAAAGGAAGAGTCGGGTGTAACCGGTAAGATTATTAAGTATGTGGGAAAGAGTTCCTACTCCTTTAATACACCTTCCGATATTGTAGAAAAAGATGTGCACTGGTATCTGATGACAACGGACAGTTATCATAGTAAACCTCAAAAAGAAGAGTTTTTTGTGGATTCAGGATTTTATAAGTTTCATGAAGCTTATCACCTGTTGAAGTTTTCCAATGAGAAGGCGATTCTTGAGAAGGCTTATGACGAATATTTAGAGCTTAAGAAAAATAATCTATGGCCGTATGGCAAGGGAAAGTTTTAAAACTTTCCCTTGATTTGTTTTATAAGGTATGGTAGAATAGCTTTTGCGTGATAAGAGCGCAGAATGTCATAAGCAGGAGTGGCGAAATGGCAGACGCAGCAGACTCAAAATCTGCCGATGGCAACATCGTGTGGGTTCGACTCCCATCTCCTGCATTTTAAGAAAGCATTGAAGCGAATGCGCTGATGATTACACTGGAACTGTTTATTCCGATATGAAGCATGATTGGAATGGACAGTTTTTCTGTTTTCAGATAAAGCCATCCAAAGAGCAGACCAAGAACTCCGGCATAAATAACCTGTACGGGATTTACATGCATCAGTCCGAAAAGAATACCGGAGTAAAACAGGGCATAAATCGGATTTATGGATTTCAGACTGCGAATCATTCCGTGGCGGAATACGATTTCCTCCGTGACTGGCCCGATAATTCCCACTGCAAGCAGTGCAGAGGGGAGATTGCCACAAACAATGGAATCAGCAGAGGAATTGAGGATATTGACCATCGGAAAAAGGATGCAGAAGACATGAATTATGGTGGAAACCACCAGGTTCAGACCGATTCCTGCGCAGTAGAGCAGAAAAGCAGAGAAGAACGCATGACGGGACGGCAGGTGCCAAGCCAAGTCGGACTGCCTGCAGCAGAAAATGAAAATAATAATCATTCCGGACAGAATGATTATCTGATATAAAAAGTCTGAAAAAAGCTCTGTCATAAGTGGAACGGAATTGAGGATGACTTCAAACCGGGAAGTACTGTTTTCGTAAATTGCAGACATTCCGTGGTAAAATAGATCCTGTGAGTTTTTATCATGCAGGCATGCCGGGACAAAGAAAAGAATCGACAGGATTCCCTGAAGCAGAATGTACAGGGAAAGATAGGCGTTGGCAGACAAGGTTTTCCTAATTAGTTTCTTCATGATGGTTTCCTCCATAGGGGTAGTATGGATGGAAGGAGGGGATTTCATGCAGGGGATGTGTGTGGAGAAAGGTTATATTTTTGCTTATAGAATTTATTATTTTATTGTGATATAGTAATTTTGCATATTAAAAAATAAAAAGGTGAATGGAAAAATGGACAATAAGAAAAATATTAATAAAAGATATATAGTTATTTTAATGCTAACTACAATAATTATATTGCAAACTATGAATTTAATCTATTGCTTTCTTTATGAGAAGGAAGGATATCATTCGGATGAAGTCTATACCTATGGTACGGCTAACAGCATCGAAGGTTCTTTCCTGTCTTCGAAAGGAAGACAGGATTATACTTCAAGATATAATTCGGAATGGATAAGCGGTAAATTGTTTAATGATTATTTGTGTGCAAATCAGGAAACAAGATTTCGGTATGATTATATTATCCATAATGAAAGTGATATACATGTACCATTGTATTTTGTGATATTGCACACGATTTGCTCGTTTTTTCCTGATACTTTTTCATGGTGGTACGGATTTTCTATCAATTTAATTTCTTTTATTATATGTTTAGTATTTCTTTTTTTACTTGTGCGTGAAATTACACAGGATTCTTTTATGGCATTGCTGGTATGCTTTTTTTATGGATTTAGTCAGGCGGCGGTAAATACTCACATATATATTAGAATGTATGCTTTGGAAACTTGTTTGGGTGTTATAAGCGGTTATGCTCATGCTAAATTGTACAATAATTCGGATAAATTAAAAAAAATATTACCATTCATTTTTATAAGTACTTTTCTGGGAGGAATGTCGCATCTTTATTTCTGGATTTTTGAGGGGATCCTTTCGGCTTGTTTTTGTCTGTATTTTTTGCTAAAAAAGAAATATAAGCAAATGTTTTCATATGCTGCAACGCAGATTTTGACCGTTATAATTTTTTTGTGTATTCATCCATATATTTTAGCGGAGTTTTTTGATATTCGTGGAAGAAAAATGGGTAGTACGATTACATATGGAGGATTTTGGTTTGAATTTCGAACACTGGTTTCGGATATGTTTCGGGAATTATTGGGAATTAAGGTATCTACGGCACCGACATATTTTTTTATTCATTTAGCAGAAATTGTAATTCTTGTACTGGTAATTATGATTCCGACGGTATTTTTGTTTCGTAAAGAAATTAGAAAATGCAATTTAATTTCTAAGATTAAGAGTACTGTAGAAAAAATTATCATCTATTTTAAGAAAAAGAATATATTTTTGTATATTTCCGTTGCCTTGGCAGTAGCGGGATACTTCAGTGCTGTTGCTGCAACGGCACTCGTTTTTAGTATGGGTATTTTTGCGACGCGATATATATTTATTTTATATCCTTATATTGTGATATGCCTGGCTGAAATTATTCAAATATTGATTGATTTTACTTCAAAAGCAATATCTATTATAGGAAAGAGGGGATTTTCGAAAAAACAGTGGAAGATAACAAAAGATAGTCTGGAAATTGTAAAAAAAGCTATTTTGTCCATTGTTACAGTAATTATGCTTGTTAATATACATTTTAATGGGGTAAAAGATTATTATTTTAAAGAAGCACCGGTAACTAATGTTAAAATTGAAGAACTTACGAGAGAGGCAAATTATATCATATCATTAAATGAATATTGGGTTTTAGACTGTATGAGTTATTCATTAAGAAATGTAGAAAACTTTTATGCGTTTGAACAAAAACAGTTTTTGGGACAGAAAGAACAATTGGAACAGCTCAAATCGGATAAACCTGTTTATCTTCTCTTATCCAGTCCGGAATGGAAAGAAATGGTGGAGGCTGATGGAGAAGAAATCGTTGAATTTGACGAAAAACTTTTTGAAATGATGTCATTATCTAATGATATTGAAAGTGAAAATGTACAAAAAGTAATTAAGAAATATGAAGAATTTTGTCTCCAGCTGAGCATTTGTGATAAATTTGAATATATTGGAACGGGTGAAGTGTATGGAAGATATTTTTTTGTTTTTTGCTTAAGGTAATTTATGAATATTATATCTGTTATAGAAATTTTAAAAATATGAACAAAATATGAATATAATGCCTTTTTGTAAAATTAATCAAATAAAAATCGCATTTAAATAGCAAAATGTATCTGGAATTCGACATGATATTGTTGAAAAACGTAAAAATATATAAATTAGCAATGCTAATTTGTACAAAATGTACAATTTTTGCCTTGCAAAATATAGTTGAATGCAATATAAATAAAATAAAAAAATTTTTAATAAAAAATTTACAAAATATGGATTGTATGTTATTATATACATGTATTAGTTAATTATTCTTACAATTAGATTGGAGAGAAGAATGGCGACTTTTAACTATAAGGCATTAATGCCGGATGGAAAAGAACAGAAAAGTAGTGTTAATGCCGTTGATATTGAAGAAGCAAAAGCTATGATTAAAGCACAGGGCGGAATGCTTTTGGATATTAATGAGGCGGGTGCGTTAGACAAAGAAATAGAATTACCGTTTAAAATCGGACAGAAAAAGGTTACTTCGCGTGATTTATGTGTATTCTGCCGGCAGTTTGTAAGCATTATTGAAGCAGGCGTCAGTATTGTACAGGCATTGGAGATGCTTGCAGAACAGACTGAAAATAAAAGACTTGCTAAGGCTTTGATGGAAACAAGAGATAGTGTGGAAAAGGGTGATACTTTATCCGCGGCCTTTTCGAGAAATCCGGATATTTTTTCGAGATTATTTATCAGCATGGTGGAAGCTGGCGAGGCTTCTGGTAGCTTGGAAATTGCCATGAGCAGAATGGCAATTCAGTTTGAAAAAGATAACCATATTAAATCATTGGTAAAGAAAGCAATGACATATCCGATTATTCTGATTGTTGTCCTGATTATTGTTGTTATTGCTATTCTTGCATTTGTTATGCCGACTTTTGTTGATATGTTTGAGACGATGGAGATGGAATTGCCAATTATGACGAGAATTTTAATCTCGGCAAGTAATTTTATTATTGATAAATGGTACATATTATTATTGATAGTTGGAGCAATTGCCGGAATCTGGATTGCTTTTTCAAAAAGCGCTCAGGGTAAGTATATTATTGCAAAAGCACAGATAAAAATTCCTGTTGTAAATAATCTGGTAATGAAGACGGCATGTGCAAGATTTGCTCAGACACTTCAGACGCTTCTTATGGCAGGTATGTCCATGATGGATGCACTTGATATCTGCTCGAAAACAATGGATAATTTGTTATATAAAGAGGCATTGCTTGATGTTAGGGATAATGTATCTCTTGGTTCATCTCTTTCGGGTGAATTGAAAAGAACAGAATTATTTCCTCCAATGATTTGCCATATGGTAGGAATTGGTGAGGAAACAGGTAATCTGGAACAGATGCTTGAAAGCTGCGCGGGGTATTATGATGAAGAAGTGGAAAATGCAACTCAGCAGCTCACAGCAGTTTTGGAACCGGCAATTACGGTATTTATGGCTGTTATTGTTCTTATTGTTGTATTGGCAATTTATACGCCGATGGTTTCCATGTATGATGGAATTGGCTAATATGAATTAATTCAGAAAGCAGTACCCGTTTTCTGATTAATTATATAATTATTATGATTATAAGGGAGGAAGTTCAAAATGAAGAACGAAATGAAGTTAAACAACAAAGGTTTCTCACTTGTAGAACTTATTGTTGTAATTGCCATTATGGCAATTCTTGTTGGTGTATTAGCACCATCAGTACTTGGACAGTTAGATAAGGCAAAGGCATCTAAGGATAAGCAGGCTGTTGATGCAATTGCTACTGCAGTAGCAATTGCATGGGCAGATCCAGACTTAACAAGTAAGCCAACAGTTGCATCAGGCGCAACTACAGATATTGCTAGTAGCTGTGGTATTACTATTGCAACAAGTGGTTCTAATATTGCATTTTCTGGCTCAGTAGTTTCTACATTCCAGGAGTCTGTTCAGGCAACAGTGGGATATACAACAGTTGTGTTTGAATCCAACATGTTCTCTTCTGCAACCACGTTACAAGTTTTAATGAATGCTGTAACAGGAAAATGTGAAGTTAAGGTAACTGACGGAACAAATACTATTTATTCAGTAACAAAGTAATTTAGATTTAAAATACAGAGGGAGACCTTGATATGACGAAGGCAGTGATATACATATTAATATTTTTAATAGGTCTTTTCTTTGGCGAAACTGCCAATCTGTTAATTGACCGGCTGCCGGAAAAAGACAGTAAGCTGTTCAAAAGGTCCCACTGTACAAAATGTGGCTCAGATATCAAGTGGTATGATTCCATACCACTTGTGAGTTACATTTTCTTATTAGGCAGGTGCAGGCACTGTGAAGCTAAAATCTCATTACAGTATCCCGTTATCGATTTGGTTAATGGGGCAGGGTATATACTGGTGTGCATGGTGAATGGTGTGAATGTGCTGAGTGCCTTGTACTGCTTAGCTTTTACAATTCTCTTGGTGATTGCGGTTATTGACTGGAGAACCTATGAGATACCGCCAAGCCTCAATTTGATGTTGGGCTGCTTGGGTGTTATACGAATTATTTTGGATTTTTCCCACCTATTAGATTATCTAATAGGATTTTGCGTTGTAAGCGGATTTTTGTATCTTCTGGTTCTGGCAACGCACGGCAGGGGAATGGGCGGCGGAGACGTGAAGCTCATGGCTGCGGCCGGTTTATTTATCGGGTGGAAAAATATTATTTTGGCATTGGCACTAGGAAGTATATTGGGTTCAATTATACACATAGTTCTTATGACAACCTGTAGTAAAGACCGCGTTCTTGCATTTGGTCCGTATTTATCAGCAGGTATAGTTATTGCCATGCTTTATGGTGATCAGCTGATTAGCTGGTACATTGGTCTGTTATAACGAAAACTATGTTAGGAGGCTTAAAATGGCTAATAAAGAGAAAAAAGTCAGTAACCAGAAAAACAGATATCTGACAATTAACTTTAACAATGAATTTATAAAGGTGTGTGAAGTCAGCAAGACCAATAAGGGGCTTGTTGTACATAAGGCATTTAGTATTCCGACACCTGCAAGAGCATATCGTGACGGTGTCATCCGTGACAGAAATGCCATTGCAAAAGAGCTTACCATTGTCTTACAGAGACATGGTATTACAACAACGAATGTTATCTTTACGATTTCTTCCACGAAGATTGCAACAAAGGAAGTTATTATTCCGTATGTTGCCCCGAAAAAGATAGCATCTATTATCAGAATGAATGCGACAGAGTATTTCCCTGTTAATATAGATGAATATATTATTGAAAGTTCGGTTCTTGAGGTTATTGAGAATCCGGACAATAAGAAAGACAAGAAATTAAAGCTGATGGTTGCGGCTGTCCCTGATAAGATGATAGAGGAATATTATGATTTCTCGTCAACCATGGGATTTAAGATTATCGCAATCGATTATCTTGGTAATTCAACACTTCAGTTATTAAAGCTTCAGTCTGAAGTGGATTCCAGTATCATGATTCAGATTGAAAATGACTCTACTATCATTAGCGTGTTTGAAAAGGATGTGCTTCAGTTACAGAGAACAGTTCCTTATGGCAAGACCATGATTGTCAATGCGGTAATGGAGCGCAGAAAGATTTTTAATTATGATGTAGCACTGGATATTCTGCAGAAGGAACAGCTGATTCATCCAAGCTTTGACGGTGATGAAATCACGGAATCGTTAAAGTTCTTAATTAGTAATGTTTCCCGTATCATGGACTATCAGGTTTCACGTAACTCCAATAAACCAATCGAAAAGGCATATATTGTCGGTAATGCTACATATATCCTGGGACTGGAAGAATTATTCCAGAATTCCTTAAATGCCCCGGTAGAAAGTATTAGTTTCTTAAAGGGTGTTGCGGCAGATAAGAAGACTTATGTTGAAGAAACAACTCTTACAACTTATATCGCCAATATCGGTGCGGTAATTGCTCCAATCAATTTTGTACCACATGCTATTTCGGATACCAAGAAAAATAGTAGTACAGAGTTTGACCAGATGAAACTTGTTCTTGGAGTTGCGGTTGTTGCAGCAGCTTTATTGATTATAATTCCTATGGTCAAGATGAATGTTGCAAAGAAGGAAATGGAGGATGCCAAGACACGGTTGGATGGTATTAAGTCTATTGAGGGAGTAATGGCGGAATATAGTGTTTCTAAAGCAAATTATGATGATGTTAATACATTCCGTTTGATGACTGTGAATAATGATGATGTTATTTGTCAGTTTATTAGTGATATGGAAGAAGCGATGCCACAGGGGGTACAGATTAAGGAAATGGCTGTTTCGGATGGCGTAGTAACACTTAAGGGCGAAGCTTTTAACAAGTATGCAATTGCTAAATTTGTACAGCAGGTAAAAACGATAGATAATGTTGTTTCGGTCTTTGATTATGAGATTAAGGAGCAGGTAGATGACAATTTTAATTTGGTTGCGGAGTTTACATTCTCATGTTCCTTTGTCAATATGGAGCTTCTCATGGACACCTTGAGTGAAACACAGAATGGTACGTCGGCAGATTCGGCTACAGCAAATTAATACATGGGAGGAATAGGACATGAGCATGGAAATTTCAGAAAGAGATAAACAGTTAATATATATTGTTGCCGCCTTGGCAATTGTTGCGGCTGCTTTTTTCTTTGGGTATAAGAATTTTTCTGACCGTGAAGAAGAATATAAGTCACAGACACAGCAGTATAATGATGAATATGCAACACTGATTGAACATCAGAAAAATAGAGAAGAATACAAGCGCAAGTCTACGGAAAATGAAAATATGTGTGAGGCAATTCTTGCTCAGTATGAGGATGGGTACAATCAGGAAAATATCATTAAAACACTTTCAGATATTGAGCAGAAAGATGGAGTATGGATGAATAAGATTACTTTCGCAGAGCCGGAAGTGGCATATACTTTTACTACCATCGAGGGTGCTACTGGTTTATGCAATACAACGAATATTGATTTTGAAGCTACATATGATAGTTTTAAGGCATTCCTGGATTCCCTTCTCAATATTAACAGTAAAACGGTAATTAATTCTTTAAATGTTAAGTATGATGAGGCTACACAGATATGTAAAGGTACGGTATCTATTAATCATTATTCCATTGCGTCCTCCTTATTATCAACGGGTCCTACAGTTAATATTGATTTGCCAACAGGTGTAAATAATATTTTTGATTCCGCTGCGGTTATAAGTAATACACACACACAGGCAGCAAATGGAAGTTATATTCTGACAGACTATGATGCATGTATTATTATCAGTCCGGATAAATCCACACTGGATGGCGTGATTGTTGGCACAACGAATGATTCTGCCGCAAAGGATTCTTTGAGTACAGATGAAAATAAAACTACAGACCTTACCATTATCTTTAATGGAAGTGACGGAAAGTATACCATTTCTTATGTACTTGGTGATAAGCAGTATCCGGCGAAAAATTTTGATAAGGGTGTTTCATTTGAACCTGGTAAGACACTGGATTTGCTTGTTGTAAGCTCCCAGAGGGATAACGATAAGGATAAAGTAGCTGTAAATGCAACTATTATTAATAATACGGATATGGAATTAAATGTTCTGGTTTCCGGTGATGATTCCAGTTCACCACGTTTCTCAGCAGTTAAACGTGAAGGAAAAATTACAATCTATCGGTAGGTGGTACGTTCCTGCATTGTAGTTTATACAATGCAGGAATATGATTATAGTATTCAGAATACGAAATTCGGGAGAGTACGTATGTATATGAGAACATCAAAGTTACTTCGCAACGAAGGATTTTCTTTAATTGAAATAATTGTGGCAATTGCGGTTCTTTCTATTGCAGGAACCATGCTTTTTAATGGATTTACCTTCGCAGCCAGAACTCATCAGGAAACAACAAAACTTCAGATGGCAGAGGATGTGGCACAGGAAGTGGCTGAAGAGTTCAGAGCCAATAAGGTAAATTGGTTAAAGACAACATATGGCGGAAGTCTGGTTGGGAATGTTTATGAAAATGTGTCGGAAACAGTTGATGCAACAACCGGAGTACAGACACTGGTATTTGGCGCAGCGAATCCAATTGCATGGAATTATAAGCAACGTTCAGTTACTGGCAATCAGGATGCAGTTTTTTCAGTTAAGGTGACTCTTACATCGAAGGTTACTGCAAATAAGGTCGGCACCGGAAACAAAGAGACAGGTAATCTTGTTCCGGGAAGTACAACGGATAAGACAACTTATGACCAGCATAAGGCAGGAACGAATGGTGTTTTTTCTGTGAATGAAAATGTGGGTGTCAATACATTCGTCATTCCGGAGGTTGTTAATATATTTGATGGAACCAATACAGTAATTTCAGAAGAGATTAATCAGTATGATTATTCGGTAGCGGAAGATTTATTAACTGCCATTAAAAATCGTATTGATGACTTAAATACTGGAAAGGCGGAAACAAGTCCGACTTATATTAAGAATAAGGGCGATATTGATGCTGACTTTTGTGCCAAGTTTATTCCTTTAAATGGAGTGAGTGGTCCAAATGATATTAAAAAGACAACAGAGATAGAAATCTTTGATCAACCGGATGGAGTTGAGGTTAAATATTATTATATTGCAACAATTTCTTATGAGATTAAATATTCGGCAAATGTGGTATATGTGAATAATACTACAGCATCATTATATGATTTGATGCAGAATACTTCTACAAGTGGCGTAACCGGTGCTGCATCAATTTATAGTATTGAAAAGACTTCTACAGATGTATATAAGATTACTTATAAAAGAACATTTAATGCAGATGATGTGATTGCAAAGATATGTCCAACGGAACTGATTGGTTATGAGGGAACCTTTGGTGGAAAGATAACGGATGAGTCTAATTCGCTAGAGGCAATATTGGCAGATGGTTCAGGAGATCCGGTGCCATATTTCTATATATTGTATCGTCCATTTGATATTTATTCAGATAATTCAGGAAGTGAATCTAATGATGTGATTAAAGTAAAAAGTTCCCTATCTAATAATAAGAATGTTGTAACAACATTTCTTGTAGTACAGGACATTAAACATGCAAAGCAAACAACGCTGAATACAACTGTTTCCGATTGTTCGGTTTCAGGAAATTATGTGGGGACGAATGATAAATTCCGCTTTTATACCAATAGCAGAGAGATTATTGCGGCAGGAGTGGCAGCTCCGACCCGGAATGTCAATCAGAGAAATTATCTGACAAATTCAGCGAATAAGACAAATGTGTCTTATTATGACATGATTATTGAAGTAATGGATAAGGATGGAAATAAAGTGGCAGAGTATTATACCATTAAGGAGGATTAGATATGAAAAAAATGCGTAAAAGAGAATTAAATAACGCAGGATCCACCTTAGTGCTTGTTGTGGTTTCAA
>JAQXXN010000071.1 GCA_029226085.1 Thermoflexaceae bacterium | reverse complement strand
GGTTTAATTTTACAAATTCCTCCATAACTCCGGCTGCCGCACTTTTATTTAAAGCCCCCGTCGGTTCATCCGCAAACAGAATCTCCGGCCAGTTCATCATGCTCCTGCAAATACAGGCACGTTGAAGCTGTCCTCCGGAAACCTGTGTAATACTACGCTCTGCCAGATCCGGAATGGACAGTTTCTCCATTAATTTCAGTGCCTCATTGGTCAACTCGGCTTTTGATTTTCTGTTTTTCTTCGTGGTTTTATTTAACTGTACCGCCGGTAACAGAATGTTATCCAGAATATTCAGATTGCTCATCATATTCATCTGCTGGAAGACAAATCCCATCCGATTTAGTCGTAAGTCTGCCTTTTCATCCTCTGATAGTCCCGCAATCTCCCGGTCCTTTAGCCATACCTTTCCCTCTGACGGACAGTCCATGCCTGCCACATTATATAAAAGTGTCGATTTTCCGGAACCGGACGGTCCCATGACTGCCACCATCTCTCCTGACTCCATCGTAAAGGAAACGTGGTTTAATATTTGATTCTTACATAAATTCTCTACTCTTAATAATTCTGCCATTGCTTCTATTCCTTTCTCATACAACACTCAAAGGCCTTGACCTTTTTAATTTCCAAAATACCGGTCCATACCGCAATACCCGCTGTGATCAGGCAGATTGCCGGTATCAGGAATAACACTTTTTCCCAGTCTGTAACAAAACGAAAGCCATCTGCGCCAAAAGATTTTATAATCATACCGCAAAGTCCTTCTCCTAAAATTTCTCCAAAGAACATTCCTGCCGTCACGCCTGCCACGGCAGACAATAACCCTTTTACCATATAGATTTTTTGAATGCGTGCGTTCGTAAAGCCCAATGCTTTATACAAAGAGACCGAATAACGGTTTTTCTCAACAATCAGTCGTAAAAACAACGTAATCACTGCAAAAATAATTACCACGGAAGTTCCTGCAGAAACCTTGGATGCCAGTTTGATCTCCTGTAACGTCTGTCCATAGGTTTCTGCCACATAATCCGCAATATCTACTGCCTTTACCCCCGAACCGTCATATTCATCAAGCCACTGTTCTCTTGATACCGATGGTTTTAGGGAAACATACACAATACTCCACATAACCGGCGTTTTATTGTCCCCAATTCCTGCCTTTGCTGTTTTTCCACCATTGGTAATGTCCGAATAAATACCACATATGGTATATGTTACTTTTCTTCCTCCTACTAACATCTTAAGACTGTCTCCCACAGAAAGACCCAGTTCTTCTGCATTTAAGGAAGATAAGGAAAGCTCTGTTTCATCTTCCGGTGCCCTTCCTTTTACATAGCTCACCGGAAATATGGTATGATTGCCCTCTTCCACAGTCAGATTACAACTTGTGCCATCCGAAAGAAAAACCGGATAAGATTTTGTCTGAAGCAGGGCATATTTTTCCACCCGCACATCATTTTCCAGTTTTGCAATGACTGTCTGCGTTGTTCCACGAATATCTTCTGTCTGCCGTACATCGATGCGGATTTCTCCGTCACCAATGCCCATATAGGTTACAAATTTATTGGACGAAAGTGTACTGTACAGATTCTGTGGCACAAGCATCAAAAAGGTACAGGCTGACACCACAAATCCAATAAAAAGATATTGTCCCCGTTCCTTTTGCTTTTCCTCTTTCTGAACAGTAAACAGTGCTTCTAGAACAGAAAGCTTTTCTGTTTTTTTCAGGATGCACCAGATAGAAAGCAACATGATTCCCTCTGCCACAAGCACTGCCATAACAGCAAGGATTCCTGTCTGCCATCCATTTTTAGATACCCCATACAATTCCTGCATCTGACGAACCAAGGGGTTCTTAAGAAAATAAGCAGTAAGCAGCCCCAGAAACGCTCCGCACACAGAAAGAAAAATGTATTTTGAAAAATACAGCTGTCTGATTTCTCTTTTTCCAATTCCCAGCGCCTTTAACATTCCTACTTCTTTCTTATCCTTTTCCATGCAAATATTCAGGATAAAACGGATGCAAAGCATGGAAATCAGCAGCACAACAATGCTCACAAGAAAAATCACCAAAATCATCATTCCGTCAGATAGTGCATTCATCATACGAATCAGCGGTTTTGTGATAGTTGGACCGTTTGCCGGCAGTCCTTCTTGTGCATAGGCTGTACCAAATGCTCCAAAATCCGCCCCCTCTTCCAGCATAAATTCAATCAGGTATTCTTCTTCTCCCTGTCCTTTGATGCTTTCATAGTCTTCCTCATTTACAAGAAACCGTTTGGAGGAAGACATCATGGAATTCATCTGTGAGTCCCTGATAAAACCCGCAATTGTAAGTTTACAGGTTCCAATCTCCATGATATCTCCAACATTTAAATCATACAGTAACCGATAACAAACCGGCACATATACCTCTCCCGGCATAACCTGCGGCATTTTATTTTTCATATCCAGTAGATAATCGAATTTTTCTCCCTGCACGCACAACCCGTTATCCTGTGTACTGTCTGCAAGACTATGTCCATTAAGGCTGATTGCAGAGTTTTCCAGATTTAAAAATAAGCATATCTGCCATTCTCTTATCCTGTCATCCTCCTCTGCAAACCTTATGATGTTCTCCCGGTTCATCTCCCCTGCGTGCATTTGCAGAAAATCAGGGGTTTTTGCCTGTAACATCAGGTCATCAATGGCTCCCAAAAGATTGGTAAACAATACTACCGTAAGGACAGTCAACATTGCAGAAATTGCCATAAAAGCAGTTGTCACCGCAGATAACAGCTTATTCTTTTTCACATCATTCCAGATTAATTTTCGAATCATGACGATTTCCTTTCTAATGCTCTTATACTTTTAACCATGTGCAGGAATACTGCCGTTAAGCTTAGAAGAATCCCCGCTGCCATGACAACTCCGGCAGCTCCTCTTCCCACTCCGACCTGAAGCTTCCCTGCAATCCCGTCCGCTGCCACTCCTGCCATTCCATAGGCAATTACATATCCAATCTGAGAAAGAAAACCAATGACTCCCCATGCTCTTCCCTGTAATTCATCCGGAATATTGGTTCTCACAAGATAATCCAGGCAATTATTGGCAAAGGGCAGCATGGCAAAGAATAAAAATCCAAACAGACAAATGACATAAATATTTTCTACCATTCCAAAACCCACCATGGTTACTCCGGCAAAGAACAGGGAAATACTTAGCACCTTCACATATCCCTGCTTAATCCCTTTAATTCCCAGAAACAAACCGGAAACCAGCATTCCGCATGCGCAGACCGTCTGCGCAATACCAAGGGTAGTGCTGTCTGCAAAATCTAAAATCAGTGGTTCGGACAAAATCTGTAACGCTCCCATAAAACATGTCATCACAGACGAAACCATAATCAGAAGAAACACACCCTTTCTGTCCGTAATTGCTCTGAATCCCTGCTTAAGGCTCTCTCCGAAAGTTGCTTTATTCTCTGTCTTTTTTACGGCAATTCCTTTTTTTACTACTGCTGTTGAAATAACTGTAAGCAAAAAGGTGCTGATGTCGATGACAAATAACAGTTTTATGTCACTTACGGCAAGTAATATTCCAGCCAATATCGGTGAAACCAGATACCTTGCACTTCCTGCAATGCTCACCAGACCGCTGGCTTTCGAATATTCTTCCCTGGTAAGTAAGTCCGTCACCGTGGCACGATAAGCAGGTTCCAACAATGCTGAGAAGACCGAGCTGATAAATACACCAATACAAATCTGATATAGAGCAGCTTCCCCACGCAGCATGCAAATCAATATGTAGATAATTCCCAGTGCTGAAAATCCATCACCTATCATCATAAGTACTCTTCTGTCATACTTATCCGCCAGTACCCCGGCCGGAACACTCAGCAAAAGTGTGGGGAGAAATGCCAGTAATGTAACAAGTCCCATGCTTGCTGCACTTCCTGTCTTCTGAAACACGTACACACTTAATCCAAAGCTGGTAAGCCCTCCGCCAATGGCAGATATCAGTTCTCCTGTCCATAAGAGCATAAATTTTGAAAAATTGCTTTTTTGATTTTCCATCATAAATATCCTTTCTTTTTAGACCGTCTGTCTGTCGGTCGATTTATAAAAACAAAGGAACCGCTTGTTCCCTTGTAAGCTGAATCATTATAATGTCTTTTTCAATGCGTTTTTTCTGTGCTTTCCTTCTCCTGAAAAATAGGCATCATGGTCTCCAAAAGACTTCCACGTTTCATTCCCAGTAAGCGCTCCAGATTATAGATAAACGCCATAATCTTCCTTTGCCTTGTTTCCTCCGAATCTCCTGATAACGCATCAAATGTTATGCTGGAATAAAGCATTGCCATTTCCACTACTTCTTCCGGATAATCCGTCCGGCAGATGCCTTGGCTGATTCCTTCTTCAACTAATCCTGTAATCACAGGATCGACTTCCGCCAATAAATTTTCACGCATCTTCTGGTGCATCAGGGCATTCTGCGCCTTATGTACCTGCTCCATTACTTCATGACCCAGGTCATTCTCCAGATTCAATGCCATAATTGTCATGGTAAGGCGCTGCAGTACCGGTATTTCCTTATTCCCGGCAATGGCTTTTGCCTTCGCAACCAGTCCCTTGCTGATACGTTCAATCATTGCATCCAGAATATCTTCTTTCGACTTAAAGTGGTAATACAGGGTTCCTCTGGCAATTCCGATTTCATTTAAAATATCATTGGTGCTGGTATTATCAAAACCTTTCGTACCGAACAGCCTTTCTGCCACATCCAGTATTTCGTTTCTACGTTCTTCTGCTTCTTTAACTACTCTCATGGAATCTCCTGTCTCTTTAATATACAATGATATTACCGACAATCTGTCGGTGATATCATAACATGATTGGATGAAACTGTCAAGAATCACATGTGAATCGCAAAAATGAGGTTATTGCACTTTTACCTGGTGCAATAACCCCATTTTACATAAACTTTTATAATTCTTTTACAAGTTTCCTATTTCTGATATCCACATTTTGGACATACGCCATTTTCATCTAATGCCACGCCGCATAACGGACATCTATCCTTTTCCGCCGATGGTTCATATTCCTGTGATGCTGCATTTACACCACTTGTAAATGTAATCTTTGCAATATTTAACTTATCTTTCAGGAGTTCATATACAATCTTAATCATACCTTCAGCCGTCATGGTTTCTTTGGTGACAACCAATCTGCTGTCCGGGTATGCAGTAGCCAATTCTGTTTTGAAAGCTTCCCCTTTCATCTTGTTCTGAGGATGGCCATTCTTAATTCCCTGCTTCTCATATACATCAAGTATAGCCGGAAGCAGTGGATCATCTTCCCTTAAAATAAGCGCATGATCAAAATTCTTCAAAACATCCCATGCAACTTTCTGAATCTCATTACAAGGATAAACCATATTAACGCCTGCATTGACAGTATCTTCCACTTCAATGGTAAGTACCCCGGTATGTCCATGAAGATACTGTGCCTCTCCCTGAAATCCATAGAATCTGTGTGCATACTGCAAATCAAATGTTGTAATACTTCTCATGATGATACCTCCTGAATAAATAATTTTATATTTGCATTGATTTATGAATCAAATGACAATATCTATTTCTTTCGCATGTACTTACTTCGTTTTCTGGCAATCCGAACAGATTCCTTTGAATAAGATGTCATAGTCCAAAAACTGCATGTCTGATGAATCTTTGATTCTTGGTTTTAACTCTGGAAAAGGTTCCACGTCAACATCAAAAAGCCGTCCACATTTTATACACCGAACATGATAATGCTTTTCACAAATATGATCAAAACAATCCGGACCTCCAATCACCTCTATTTTTCTTATTTCCCCTTCCTCTGCCAGAATATTTAGATTTCTATACACAGTTCCCTTGCCAACAGCAGGATGTTCCTTCGTAATCATATTATAAATATCATCTGCAGTAGCATGATTTTTCAGACTACGTACAGCATTGAGGATTAATTCTCTTTGTATTGTGTTTCGTCTTACCATCATTTCTCCTTAATAATACTATTTCCTAATAAGAATTATATATCATTTAGAACAAAAAAGCAATAATGATAAATGGAAAAATTTTTTCCTTGATTTGCTTATATCCTCTTTAAAACCATTCCATGCCTGTTACAGTAAACATAGAGCATCCCATGACCTTTCTTTCGAAATCTCACCGATATCTCCTGTTCCGGATACAGTTTGACAACTTCAAAACTCCCGGATGTAACATATGCAAGAAACGATACATAATGCTTTTTATCCATGGAATGATTCATGGTAACATGGTACTCATTGTCAATGTCTTCAACACAAATGTCATGATTTTCATCACATTGTTCCGGCTCCGGTTCCAGTAATGTAACGCCACAGCAGGAAAAAGTCCCCTGTCCCACAGATGTTACTATATTTCCACATAGCGGACAGACATAAAAGTGCATCTTTTTGATGTTTCCTGACTGGTTTTCATTTTCTCTCAAATCTCCGGTCAAAAGTTCTGCCATGGAGGTTCCCAGTGCTTTTGCCAGGTCTTCAATAACCGCCACATCCGGAAGTCCTTTTCCTGTTTCCCATTTCGATACCGTCTTATCACTTACACAGATTTTATCTGCAAGCTCCTTTTGTGTCATTTTCCTTTTTTCTCTTAACGCTCTGATTGTCTTTCCTGTTACATAGTTCATTTTCTATTCCTCGCTTTCCTTTGATGAGACCATCTTAAATCCCCATGACGGATAAGACAACCTACGAAACGTAGATTGCAGCATTTATCTTCTTTTCCATTTATAATTTATCAGAGAAATTCTGACATTCCGTGTCAAGCTTTATATTCATTGTACTGATTGCAACACCTACCAATCCAAACAACGCAATGGTGATACTAAGTCCAATCGGCATGATGAAAAGATATGCCATAATCGAATATGCCAGATAAATCCCTGCAAATATCCCAAATCTTTTGAAGTGCTGCATTGCGTATTTCTTTCGTTGCTTTGAACCTGCTTGTTTCGCATCTTCATAAGATAATCCTGTATACCAGTATATTTTTTCATTCTTATAAATTATCCAGGTCAATATTGCCATTCCAATTGTCATGACATTATCTACCAAAAGCGTCATGAAATTGGTATCTTCTGTAGGAACAAATGCACATCCGAACAGGAAAACAATAAATAATACCATCCATATGACAAGGCCTTTGTAACTTTTCTTATATTCCACTAATACATCTCCTTTGAATCCGATTTTCCCTCTATGCTGCAATATTTTGCCGTTAGTATTCACTGTTACTACGCTTGTGTCACATGAGCTTCCAACTCATTTGCCAGTTCCTTCAATGTATCCGCCGATAGTCCGGTGAATTCTTTAATTTCCTCAATTGATTTGTTTGCTTTCAACATGTTGCCTGCCACCTGTCTGCGTCCTATCGCGATTCCTTCTTCTCTTCCCTCTTCTCTGCTGTCCCTCGCAATCAGTTTTTCTCTACGCTCAAACGTAAAATCCAAAACAGCCATCTCCAGCACCTCCGTTCTCCTACTCTCAAAGAATTCCGCCAGAACATCTTCCTCATACGCTTACCTCACGAACAGGAGATTAGTGTATCACTTCTTTCTCTCCTGCCATTATTAAATTAGATTTGAAATAAAAGCAGGAATTTTAAAAAAATAACCATAGATAGCGACTCAGCCTGTGCCATTCCATGCATAGTTATAGGATGGCACGTTCGCCTGCATAAAAGAATTTTTCTGCTTTGTTATCAATATAGCAGATATCAATATAGAAAACAAGTGTTTCATTTTTTCCCCTTAGTTTTCGGCATGGGGAGTTCTTCATATATTTTCTCGAATAATTCCGTTAAAAACTCCCGGTTATCCACGTCTTCCACCAGAATCATCTCTTTTGCCCCTTCATACGGAGGTTCATATGGTGCATCCGGCATGAGTAATTTTGCCGATTCCACAGGTTTCACAAGTAATCTGTCTTAAATATTCCTTACTTGTAGCCATTGTCTCCTCCATATGCTCAGGCATGTTTTTCTCATAAAATGTGATCGCATTCCTCACAAAACGCAGTCATTTGAACGCCATTCAGAAACTTTCCGTTCCCCTTTTCTGCAAATACCGCATAGAGAGTCCCGGTAAATGTCATCGTGCATGTTCCTTCTGTCGAAAGTCCCGCATTCAGTCCGGAACCGATTTCCACAAAATCTTCTTCATCAAATGCATAGAAAAATCGGTACTTTTCCCTGTCGGAAACAATTTCAAATCTTACGTTCTCACTTTTTTGTGGTACACAAACCCTCGAAAGTTCCACACCCATATCATGAATGTGCTTATAAAATCCTATATATTTTCCTTTTTCATCATTTCCCACATAAATATCATAATGATATTCGTTATTATAGTATGACGAGATTCCTGCCCTTGCTGCATCCGACTCCTTTAAAGACAGCTTTGCAAGAACCCTTGTACAAAACTCCGGCTGACGAAAACTTACTATTGTCGGGGATACTCCTGCCGTATCAAGCGTCAGACTGGTTCCCTTTAACAAAAGAGTCCGCTCGTTAGTATCCTGAACATAATTTTCCCACGCCGGATTTCTTGTAAACATGACATTATACTGAAGAATCGGCTTACAAAAATCCATGTCCATGGAAAAATCCTGTCCGGTTACCGCCTCTCCCGGAAGTTCTCCTTCCATCCAAAGTTCCACCAGTCCGTCATTTCCAATTACAGGCCATCCATCCTCTTTCCACGTAACAGGTGCAAGAAATGTTTCCCGTCCCAGATTATGTAACAATGCCTTGGAAAAGTTACGGATTCCCAAAAATACTGCCCACCAGTTTCCGTTTCCATCTTCCACCAGATCCGCATGACCCGTGGCCTGGATTTCATGGCGTTTTCTCTCCCTGTGGGAGAGAATCTGACGGTCTGGACAATTTTCATAAGGTCCCCAGAAGGATTTGGAACGCCCGATTGCTTCCCTGTGTCCGTATTCGGTTCCACCCTCTGCCGTCATCAGATAGTACCATCCGTTTCTCTTATAAACATGCGGTCCTTCCGTGCACATTCCGCCACATCCGGTTCCGATGATTTTCTTTTCCGATAAAATTTCTCCGGTATCCGGATTAATTACAAAACCCACGATTCCACGCACGCCGTCAATAGTACCCGTAGAACAGTAATAACAGGTACCATCTTCATCCCAGAACAGGGAAGGGTCGATACCTCCCTGGTCAATCCATGCCGGTTCGCTCCATGGTCCCTTCGGATTATCAGAATGTACCACAAAATTTCCTTTATCCGTTACATTCGTTGTAATCATGTAAAAACGGCCTTCATGGTAACGTATGGTCGGTGCATAAATACCGCCTGAATTTCTGCAGCCTTCAAGAGGAAGCTGGCTTTCCCTGTCAAGCACATGTCCAATCAGCTCCCAATTCACAAGATTCGTGCTGTGATAAATGGGAACTCCCGGAAAAAATTCAAAACTGGAATTTACAAGATAGAAATCATCTCCTACCCTGCAAATACTTGGATCCGGACTGTAGCCCGGAATAATCGGATTTTTGTATTTCATGACAGCCTCCTTATAGTTTCTATTATTTCAGGAACCCATTCACAATTTGTGCTTCAGCCTCTTCTTCCGTAAGTCCAAGAGTCATCAGCTTAATGATCTGCTCTCCTGCAATCTTACCGATAGCCGCCTCATGAATCAGACTTGCATCAAGGTGATTTGCTGTAATCTCCGGAATGGCGCTGACACTGGCATGATTCATGATAATGGCATCACACTCCGTATGACCGGCACACTTGTTGTTTCCGTTAATCCTGGATAAAAATACCTGATGGGACTCATCCTTGGCAACCGACCTTGAAATTACATTGGTACTGGAATTTTCCCCATTCAGATCAACTGTAAAATCCGTAGTCGCAGTCTGCTTTCCATGTGTCATGATTTTCTCTTTGATAATCAGAGTGGCACCATTCCCCAGTTTTGCTCTGGTATCCCGTTTCGTGGAATCAATACCGCGAATCTGCACGGTATCCATTTCCATGTAACCGTTTTCATCAATCTCTATAATCGTGGTAGGATTCATGATGCGCTCACCGGTTCCTTCACCCTGCCCATAATGCTTTTCCACGTATTTTACGCGAGCATTTTTGCCAATATGAAAGCTGTGAATTCCATCATGGGAAGAAGCTTCCTTGCCGCCGTTATGAATGCCGCAGCCTGCGATAATCACCACATCTGCATCATCCCCCACGTAAAAATCATTATATACCAGATCCTTTAATCCCGTGGCACTTAAAACCACCGGAATATGAACACTTTCCTTCTTGGTTCCCGGCTTTATGATAATGTCAATGCCAGGCTTGTCTTCCTTAGTCACAATGTCAATGTTTGCCGTGGTATTTCTTCCTGCTCCCTGACCGTTCACCCTGAAATTATAGGCTCCCGCCGGAACAGAATGGAGGTCAGCAACTTCGGCCAGTAATGTCTTCTGAATCTCATCCATTTATTTGTCCTCCTTAAAATATTTACAGCCTGTATTGGCAGAAAGAAGCTCCGGAAGAATCTCTTCCCTTGTGCCGTTCTTTACCACTCTGCCATCCGCAATGACAACCACACGGTCTGCAATGTTTAAAATCCGCTCCTGATGGGAAATGATGATAATGGAACCCTGATTCTTCTCATGCATTTTCTCAAATACCTCAATCAGATTCTTAAAACTCCACAAATCAATTCCTGCCTCCGGCTCGTCAAACACCGAGAGACTGGTTCCCCTTGCAATAATCATGGCAATCTCAATCCGCTTTAATTCCCCGCCGGAAAGGCTGGCATTCACTTCACGGTTAATGTAATCCCTTGCACAAAGTCCCACTTCCGAAAGAATCTCACATGCTCCCGAAACCGACAATTTATCTCCAGCTGCCAGAGTAATCAGGTCCTTTACCGTAATTCCCTTAAAACGCACCGGCTGCTGAAAGGCAAAACTAATGCCCATTCTTGCCCGCTCTGTAATGGATTTTTCTGTAATGTCTTCCCCGTTAAATAAAATCTTCCCACTGGTTGGCTTTATGATTCCGGCAATCATTTTGGCAAGAGTGGATTTTCCACCGCCATTTGGTCCTGTGATTGCCACAAAACGGTCATCCAGCGACAGACTCACATTTTTTAAGATTTCTTTTGTGATTCCGTTTTCCAAAACATCATAGGAAACATCAATTAATTCCAGCATATATCCTCCCATAGCCGCAAAATGCAGCTTTTTTCTATTTTTCTCCGATAATCCCGTAGCATTCCGGTCTTCTGTCCCGGAAAATGCCCCAGCTTAAACGGTTCTTTTCTATTTCCTGCAAATCAAATTCCTGCACCAGAACGCATTCCTCATCCCGTCCGGCCTGTTTTAAGACCTCTCCGGTCTCGTCCGTAATAAAGGACGAACCATAAAATACCAGTGCAGATTCCTGATTGTTATTCTCCCTGCAAGGCTTTACCTCTTCCAGTCCAATCCGGTTTGCTGCGACTACCGGCATCAGATTGGCTCCTGCATGTCCCTGCATGCAGCGTCTCCAATGCGGCATGCTGTCACACTCTAAAATTGGCTCCGAACCGATTGCCGTCGGGTAAAATAAAAGTTCTGCACCCTGCACCGCCATGGCACGCGCCGTTTCCGGGAACCACTGATCCCAGCAGATTCCCACACCAATCCTTGCATACTTTGTATCCCATACCTTAAATCCCGTGTCGCCCGGGCTAAAGTAGAATTTTTCCTGATAAAAATGGTCATCCGGGATATGCGTTTTCCGGTAAATTCCAAGAATCTGCCCATCCGCATCAATGACCGCAACCGTATTATAAAGACGGTTTTCTTCCCTTTCATAAAAGCTTATCGGAAGTACCACAGAAAGCTCTTTTGCAATCTTTTGAAAATGAATTACCGCATCATTTTGTGAAAGTTCCTGTGCCAGCTCATAGTATTCATAACGCTTTTCCTGACAGAAATAAAGGTTTTCAAATAATTCCGGTAAAAGGATAATCTGTGCCCCCTCCCCGGCCGCCTTTCTCACAAGACTTTCCGCATTCTTTATATTCGTCCATTTATCGGCAGTACAGCGCATCTGAACAACCGCTACTTTTACCTTTTTCATGTCTTACTACTCCTTTTGTTCTTACAATGGAATCTGCTGTGTAATACAGTGGATATTTCCCCCGCCAATGAGAATATCCCGCGCCGGAATTGCAATAATTTCCCTTTCCGGAAATAATCCTGCAAGCATCTTTTGTGCCTTCTCATCTGCCGCATCCCCAAATGCAGGCATTATGATTGCCTTATTGGCAATATAAAAATTCACATAGGATGCAGCAAGCCGTTCTCCTTCTTCCCTGGTTGGCTTGTCATCCCAATATAAAAGTCCTTCACATTCCTCTTCCTCCATACAGATTGGCTTTGGAAGCGGTAATTTGTGAATCACTATTTTTCTTCCGCAGGCATCCGTTTCCTTTGAAAGATATTCATAATCTGCCAGAGACATGGCATACTGCGGATCATTTTCATCTTCTGTCCATGCCAGTACCACTTCACCCGGCTTTACAAAGGCACAGACATTATCCACGTGCTCATTAGTCTCATCTTGATAGATTCCATATGGAAGCCAGAGAACCTTTTGGACGTTTAACATCTGTTTTAACTTTTCCTCGATTTCATCCTTTGTAAGCTGTGGATTTCGCCCGGCACTTAAAAGACACCTTTCCGTAACCATTGCAGTGCCTTCTCCGTCCACATGAATTGAACCACCTTCTAAGATAAAATCACGGCAGTCATATACATCCGTATCCATGAAATCACAGATTTTCCGTGCCATCTTATTGTCCTTGTCCCACGGAAAATAAAGGCCGTCCACCAGACCGCCACACGCATTAAATCCCCAGTCAATCCCCCGTAAGACACCGCTTTCATTCTTTACAAATGTCGGTGCCACATCTCTTGCCCAGGAATCATCTGAAGACATTTCCAGCACCCTGATATGAGAGGAAAGCATTCTTCTTGCGGTATCGTACTGTTCAAAGCTTACCAGTACCGTAACCTTCTCACTTTTTGCAATTGCTTCTGCAACGCGTGCAAATGCCTTTCTTGCCGCAACGGCGCCATATTGCCAGGAATCCGGTCGTTCCGGCCAGATCATGAGACATCCTCTATGTGGTTCAAATTCCGCAGGCATGTGAAAGCCGTCTTCCTGCGCGGTTGTATATAATATTTCCATAATTTCTCCATTGTTCTAGTATGTTCCATTTTATTAAATATTATATAATATTCAGGGGTAGTTCTCAAGAGTTTTATGTTCACCTGCTTTTGTACAATCTGCAGATTCAATAGCAGAAATAAATAAAACAAGCCGTCCATTCGTATTCTTTTGAATGGACGGCATTAATTAACATTTTTTTGTTAAATTCCCTTCTTATACAGTGCAAAAGAATAAACCACTGGAATCAGCACCATAAACAATACTGCCGGAAACAGTACAATTTCGTGTCCGAAAAAAGCCGAAAAAATAATTAAAAAGCTACCAAGTATCCAGACAAAACCTGCCAGACGGTGTGTCTTATTCCAGTTTTCTTCCGAATTCAATGTCCATGGCACTTTAATTCCAATGGTATAATTCTGCCTGCATTTTGGAAGATAATTTCCGATCAGCAAAAACAAAATTCCTATAACCAGAGTAATCACAAATCCCACATCAATCTGTATTCCCTGTGCTGCCAGGAGACAAATCGGTACAACCACAAGTGTAAGAACCGGAACAAACCATGCTATCATAATCTTGATTTTTTCAGAATTATTCACATGCTTTGGGTCTGCTGCCATGCCAATCTGTACCACCAGATTCAGAACTGCCATGAAAACCGGCATGCCAAATACCGCAAACCCTTTTGAACTGTAATCATCCACCTCGCCAGCAAAATTCCAGTGTGTTGGAATTTCATCCGGCAATTTGTCAAATATCATCAGCCCGTACACAATCGGTAACAGGCATACAAGCGTTGTCAAAACCATTGTAAGAATCACTAATTTTTTATTTTTATTATTTTCCATCTTTCTCATTCCTTTCACTAAATTGTGATATCCATAACATCACTTCTTCAAATACTGAAATATTAAGCTCATAATAAACATAATTCTTGACCTTTGTTTCAAAGAGCAGGTCCGCTTTTTTTAGCTGTGATAAATGATAGGAAACCGTTGCATTGGTCAGTTCAAACTTTTCCGCAATATCTCCGGCTGTCATCTTACCATCCTTTAACATTACCAGAATATCCCTGCGCACCGGGTCTGATAACGCTTTAAATGTATCTGCAAATCCCACTCTTTCACCTCCTTTAAAAAGTATTTAGAAAATTTTCTAAATACATTATATGTCGTTCTTTTAAAAAATGCAATAAGTATTTAGAATTTTTTCTAAATAGTTTATATCTCATTGCAACATTACTATTCATCACATTATTAGTAAGCATACAGTGAAAATGAACACTATATTCATTCCCACTGTATGCTTTCAAAAGGTACTGTTCCTTCCCGCAATATACTTTCACGAGCTCTTTCAATTGCTATGATTTCATTTTCCATTGTAAAAATAACCCTCAAATCACCTAATGGTAATTTAGCTATTGACTTTTCTAATCTTTTCCTGGTATTTTTATCACAGGATTTGATATACTTTTGTGCTGATTTCGTGGTTATAAACTGCATACAGACTCCTTTCTCAGGAGATACACCTCTCTATAGACATTTAAAACCGATTCTTGCTCTCCTGCCCTTAATTAATGGTTAATAAAAGCCTGATTTCAAGATTTCATTCAAAGAAAGTAACAAGTTTTCCTACAATACCTGTTACATTAGACCATAAAAACATACATATATAACACAATAAAAAAGTGATGTCAAAATATATGGCACCACTCTCTTACTTTCAATATTTCAATTTCTTTTTACACCATTTTAAATTATTAACCGCCTATCGAAGCCTGTTAATCTCATACTTCGCCTTCGTCTGAAGACAGGTACGAAGTGAAGAATACCGAAGTTCAATAGGACCATCCGGAACGGTTACATCTATGGAGGCTGCCATGGCATTAATCAGCTCATCCGTAAGCTTCTTTTTATTTTCCGAAAGGAACTTGCATTTGTCATTCATTCCACGAATATCCAGAAACTCCATGAGAATCGGACTTGGAACATCCTCGCCTTCCGGATAAATCTTTTTCATCTGTTCTTCCTTTGTTGCCTCCGGCTCCCTCTTTCCGGAAATTACCTTATCCAGAACAGACTCTTTTCTTACTTCTGTTTTAGCGGTTCCCTGTCTGCCGATTTCAGACACATCCACCTTTTCAAACCGGAATTTCTGTTTCACATCCGGATATTTTTCATGATCTACTTCGCTGATAAACATATCAAGTGGACGCACATAAACTCCGAATTCATCATAAAGTGCCTGATATACTACCATTTTTTCCTTCGTTTCGGAATGGGTGGCAATGGCCAGAATCTGGTAGTACTTATTCTTAAAATGTCTGTAAAACTCTCCCGGTGCCGGAATATTATTTGTCATGTTCCATTTTGCCTCTTTTACTTCATACTCCAACAAATGTTGTACTACCATTATCTTGTTTTTTAATGAAAAAGTCAATAAAACATTTTAAAAACCAAAAATTTCTATATCTTCTTTACAAATTCCTCTATCAGCATCAATGCTGCTCCTGTTAGCGCCTCCTTCTTACTGTTAGCATCAATCCTGATATCCAGTTCTTCCAAAAGAATTGGATTCATTTCCTTCAGCTTGTCATGCAGCCGGGAAAGATTCGGTTCCAGATAGGAAGCAAGTCCGCCTCCGATAATAATCGGACCGTCAAATATGGTATAAAGGTTACTGATACCAAGTGCCAGATAGGTAAGATACTCATCCGTAAGTTCTGCATTAAGGTTATCTGAAAGATTGGTGATGGAAATATAACTTTCCAGACACCCACTCTTTCCGCAGGCACATTTTCTTCCCCCCGGGACAATGGTCATGTGACCGATTTCACCTGCACGATTATTGGTACCACGCACCAGCTTTCCATCCTCAATGATACATCCGCCAACGCCACGGTCAACCAACAAATACACCCCATGACGTATTTCATCACTTTTTCGAATATAAGTAAATGCACTCGCCCTTGCATCATTGACAACAATGGTAGGATGCTTCATGTATTTGGTCAGTCTCTTTATGTCATAATCCTTAATTCCAAGAGTGGGCGCAATAAGAATCCGCTCGGATTCCCTGTCAAAAATGCCCGGAATGGTTATTCCAACCCCAAGAATTCTCGCAGAATCTGTGATCTCATTCCGGCGGTTCTGCTTCGTTATGAACGAATCCACAATTTTTCCAAGCTTCTTTGAATATTCATCCGTATCCGCAAACTCCAGTTCCTCTCGTTCCGAAGCCATCACATCACCGTACAAATCTACCAGAACCACACGAACGTAGGTCTTACGAATATTTAATGCAACCGTAAGCCTGGACATCCGAACCGGAGTAATGACCTGCGGTTTTCTTCCTCCGGTTGAGTTAAATTCTCCGGAGAACTCTATCATCCCTTCTTCCATCAATTCTTTAATATTCTGATTAACCGTTGGAAGGGACAGTGACAATTCATCCGCCAAATCCTGCCGTTTTAATGCCTTTCTGTCATAAATCAGCCGAAAAATCCGATTCTTATTGATTCTTTTTAATTCAAGGGGAGTAATCTTTTCTGTCATAAAACTTCCTGTCCTGCTTTCTGATTTTCAGCGGGGTGTCGCTTTAACGAGAAATCAAATTCGTGAAGCGACCCCTTTTTGAGTGTAAACAAAATTTTTTTTGGGGGCAATCATTTACATAATGACATAGAATTTTATCTTTTTCGCTTTTCCTATGCCAATATTGTTCTTTAAAATGGTGGTGGTGGCATAGAAAAATACATTTTTCTTATTTCCTATGCCAATATTATTCCCTGAAATGCTGGTGGTGGCATAGGAAAATGCTTTTTTGCTAAATCCTATGCCATTATCATTCCCTGAAATATTGATGGTGGCATAGAAAAATACATTTTTCTTATTTCCTATGCCCATATCATTCCCTGAAATATTGGTGCTGGCATAGAAAAATGCTTTTTTTCTATTTCCTATGCCATTATCATTCCCTGAAATACTGATGATAGCATAGAAAAATACATTTTTCTTATTTCCTATGCCAATATTATTCTATAAATGGCACTGTTTCGACATTTTTGCATTATTCCAATTTTCCTCAGCTACTCTATCCTGAATATTCTTTGTCTAGCTATGGCAAGGAATATAAACAAACTCCATAACAAGCATCAAAACAGCAAAGATGAAGCTTCCGCTTCACGAATTTTCATTCGTAAAGGCAACAGCCCCATTTTACCTTTTAGTTTGCGCTGTCTGCCTTAAATTTTGCAATTCCCGCATCCGTCAGTGGATGATGCACCATCTGCTCAATTACTTTGTACGGAACCGTTGCAATATCTGCGCCAGCCAATGCACAATCCGTTACATGAATCGGATTTCTCACACTTGCACAGATGATTTCCGTCTGAATGTCATAGTTTGAAAAGATGGCAACAATATCTTCAATCAGCTGAACACCCGGCTGTGAGATATCATCCAGTCTTCCAAGAAACGGCGATACATAAGCTGCTCCTGCCCTTGCAGCAAGAAGTGCCTGATTTGCTGAGAAAATGAGTGTCACATTGACCTTGATTCCTTCGGCGGAAAGAACCTTTGTCGCCTTAAGTCCTTCCACGGTCATTGGAATCTTAACCACCATGTTTGGATGGATGGCTGCAATTTCCCTGCCTTCCTTAATCATTCCTTCGGCGTCCTCAGTGGAGGCCTTTACTTCACCACTTACAGGTCCGTCCACAATAGAGGTAATTTCCTTGATAACCTCGCTAAAATCACGTCCCGACTTTGCAATCAGGGAAGGATTCGTTGTTACCCCGCAGATGACTCCCATGTCATTTGCCTTTCTGATTTCATCTACATTTGCTGTGTCAATAAAAAATTTCATGTTTTTTCTCCTTTATTTCCTTTTTCCCAAATATCATTCCTCGCAATTGCCAATCACCAGCCGCATACCATCCATGGTGATGTCACGGGCCATAGGAAAACGCTGGCACTTAATGAGTGCACAGCGAAGCGCCTGCACGAATTTAGTACCACTGCGTTTTCCTCTGAGTGCAAACGCGTCCGAGACATCACCATGGATGGTACGCGGCGTCGCCTGCTCCATTACCGCACAAACAACCCTTTCACCGCCGGATAGATTCTCACAAATTCCTCATATTTCTCCTGATACTTTAAGACAAGCGCCTTCTCCGGTTTCACCGTCTCCACGACCTTCACAATCGCTTTTGCCGCATCCTGAACCGAAGCATACTCACCACATGCCACTGCCGCAAGCATCGCACCACCAAGTGCCGGACCTTCCTCTGATTCAATGATTTCCAATTCCAGATTCAGCACATTTGCCATAATCCTTCTCCAAAGCGGGCTCTTCGCACCGCCTCCACAGATTTTGCTCTTGATAATGGTAAGTCCCTGTCCTCTTGCAACCTCAAGAGAATCCTTAAGTCCAAATGCCACACCTTCCAGCACCGCCTGGGTCATGTCTTCTCTTGTGGTATCCATGCTCATTCCAATGAATGTGCCACGCACCAGCGGATCATTATGCGGAGAACGCTCTCCCATGAGATACGGAAGGAAAAATACGTGATTTTCTCCAAGTTTTTCGATTGCTTCCTGCTCCTTTGCATACTCCCTGGTTTTAAGAATTTCATCCATCCACCACTTATTACAGGACGCCGCACTTAACATGCAGCCCATCAGGTGATATCCACCATCCGCATGTGCAAAAGAATGAAGCGCATTATTTTCATCTACCAGGAACTTATCACTGGTTATAAAAATGGTTCCCGAAGTTCCAAGGGAAATATTACAGTTTCCGTCGCCAACCGTTCCCGTTCCGACTGCTGCCGCCGCATTATCCCCTGCGCCTGCCGCAACAATGGTGTCCTCTCCGATGCCAAGTTCTTTTGCAATCTCAGGCTTTAGCTTCCCAGTTATTTCGTAACTTTCGTAAATTTTCGGAAGCATTTTCCTGTTAATACCACAGATTTCAAGCATTTCATCCGACCAGTCACGCTTTTTCACATCAAATAAAAGCATTCCCGATGCATCAGACGGCTCCGTGGAGAATACACCGGTAAGCCGGTATGCAATATAATCCTTCGGAAGCATGATTTTAGCAATTTTCTTAAAATTCTCCGGCTCATTTTCACGCACCCATAGTATCTTTGGCGCCGTAAATCCAGCAAATGCAATATTGGCTGTGTACTGCGAAAGCTTCTTTTTTCCAATCACATTGTTCAGATACTCACACTCTTTGACAGTTCTTCCGTCATTCCACAGAATTGCCGGACGGATGACATTGTCATCCTTATCCAGCATCACAAGTCCGTGCATCTGTCCGCCAAAACTGATTCCGCGCACCTGTTTTCTTTCACAATCTGCAATCAGCTCCTTAAGTCCCGCCATGACACCATCGTACCAGTCATACGGATTCTGCTCTGACCATCCCGGCATAGGGAAGGAAAGCGGATATTCCTTTGAAACAATATTTTTAATATTACCCTTTTCATCCATCAGCAAAAGCTTTACCGCTGATGTTCCAAGGTCAATTCCAATATACAGCATATTTTCTCCTTATCTATGTAATGCCCTGCAAACCTTAATGCACCTTACCTGATTTTATGCAAATGGATTCTCTGTCTTATAAAGCATTCCCTTTGGCTGGTTAAAACCAATTTCTTCCACGCCAAGATACTTAAATACCTCAAACAATGCCTTTCCAAAATGTCCGAATGCCACTGCACCGTGATGTGGGAAATTCTTTTCCACAAGAACATGACGGTAGAATCTTCCCATTTCCGGAATTGCAAAAATTCCGATTGCACCAAAGGAACGTGTAGCTACCGGAAGCACCTCGCCCTGTGCGATATATGCTGTAAGCTTTGCATCCGATGTGCTCTGGAGACGGAAAAATGTAATGTCACCCGGCACAATGTCTCCTTCAAGAGTACCCTGTGTTACCTCTTCCGGAAGAGAACGTGCCATGATAAACTGATACTTCATTTCACAGAAAGAAAGCTTTCCTGCTGCCGTGTTGCCGCAATGGAATCCCATGAAAGTATCCTTTAACGTGTAATCAAATTTTCCTTTTATGTCTGCCTCATACAAATCCTTCGGAACCGTATTGTTAATATCAAGAAGGGTAACTATATCATTACTGATAACCGTTCCGATAAATTCACTGACTGCACCGTAAATATCCACTTCACAGGATACCGGAATGCCCATTGCAGTTAGTCTTGAATTCACATAACACGGAACAAATCCAAACTGTGTCTGGAATGCAGGCCAGCATTTTCCGGCAATACATACATATTTTCTGGAACCCTTATGTGCCTCTACCCAGTCAAGAAGAGTCAGCTCATACTGTGCAAGCTTCGTAAGAATCTCCGGTTTCTTGTTGCCTGCGCCAAGCTCTGCTTCCATGCTCTTAACCACCTCGGGTATTCTCTCATCCCCGGCGTGCTTATTAAAGCTTTCAAATAAATCCAGCTCCGAATTCTCCTCTATCTCAATTCCAAGATTATATAACTGCTTAATCGGTGCATTACAAGCCAGGAAATCCTGTGGTCTTGGTCCAAAGGAAATCACCTTCAGATTATTAAGACCAACGATTGCCTTTGCAATCGGTTCAAACTCATGAATCATGTCTGCACACTCATCTGCAGTTCCGACCGGGTATTCCGGAATATAAGCCTTCACATTACGAAGCTTCAGATTATAGCTTGCATTCAGCATTCCACAATAAGCATCCCCACGG
>JAQXXN010000070.1 GCA_029226085.1 Thermoflexaceae bacterium | reverse complement strand
GAAGATCATCCAGACGTTCATCTTCACGCAGATCAATCATCATCCAGCTTTGACTTTCCTTCCTTCTTTTCTAATGCTTCCAGTGCCTTAAGCTCTTCATCATTAATATTCATCTTCTCATGTCTGTGCTTTGGCTTAAATCTCAAATCACTGACCTTATATTCCCGGATTTCTTTTTCATCATTGTCCAGGGTAATGATAACTTTTACAAGCTGTCTTAAAACACTGACACTGCTTACCTCGCCCTTAAATCCATCATTTGTCCGAACTTCATCTCCGATATCCGGCAGACGGCTGTTCAAATATTCATATGTCTCCTGTTCATTCTTAAGACAACACATGAGACGACCGCACACACCTGATATTTTCGTTGGATTCAGTGACAGATTCTGTTCCTTTGCCATCCGGATGGAAACCGGTGCAAATTCCGGCAAAAATGTGTTACAGCATAATTCCCTGCCGCAGATTCCGATTCCACCCATAATCTTCGTCTCATCACGGACACCTATCTGCCTTAACTCAATCCGGGTCTTAAAAACCGCTGCCAGATCCTTTACCAGCTCACGGAAATCAATTCTTCCGTCAGCCGTGAAATAAAACAGCACCTTGTTATTATCAAACGTATACTCTGCCTCAATCAGCTTCATGTCCAGACCACGCTTGGCAATCTTCTCAAGACAGATCTGGTACGCCTCTTTTTCTTTCTCCTTATTTCTTTTTTCCTGCTCGTCATCTTCCCTGGTTGCTTTTCGCAATACCGGTTTTAACGGCTGGACAACGCTTTCATCCTCAACATCCCTTACCGGAAGAACAACTTCGCCGTACTCCACGCCACGGGCAGTCTCAACAATGACATGCTCGCCCTTTTTTATCTGTAAATTAGCCGGATCAAAATAGTACACCTTCCCGGCTCTTCGAAATCTTACACCTATTACTTTAACCATTATCTTTCTCCTTTATGGTCAGCAGCATCAGTTCCATGGTCAAATCAAAATTGACATTGGCTGCCAGCCTGGTTTTTGCCACATCCATCGCCCGCAGAATACGGTTCAGTCCTTCATAGGAACGATCTGTGGCATCTTTTCTGATATATTTTAATTCATCCTTGAAAATCACAAGGTTGGCATCATTGGTACTCTTGTAAATCAGTACGTCACGATACCACATCATCATGAAATCGATATAGTCTTCTATATTCATTTTATGAACAAAAGCCTGTTTAATCGCTTCAATAATTTCCGTAAGCTCCATTTCATCAATATATTTTAACAAATGAAGCACATTATCCTTCAGTTCATTAAAATTCTCGGATGTGGCAATATCAATTGCCCGCCCCAGTCTTCCCTGGGCAAAGGATGCCGCAAAACGGGCGCGGTAATCCGGAATTTTTTCTTTTGTCATAAGATAGTCTTCTATTTCCTTATTGCTTAAAGGCTTTAGATTTAACGTAACGCATCTTGAAAGGATTGTCGGGAGAAGACTGTCCGCATTGGTCGTAAGCAGCATGATAATGCCATATGACGGTGGTTCCTCTATGGTCTTAAGCAGGGCATTCTGCGCCTGTACCGTCATTTTCTGTGCCTCATCAATAATATAGACCTTATACCTGCTGCTATAAGGCTTAATCAGAATATCGCTGTTTACCTGAAGACGCACATCTTCCACACCAATACTTGCCGGCTTCTCGTGACTTACCCAGATAATATCCGGCTGGTTCCCGCTTTCTGCCTGAATACAGGAATGGCACTTTCCGCAAGGCTCTACGCCGCCTTCTTCACACTGTACTGCCTTGGCAAACACAGATGCAATGGTCTTTTTCCCGATTCCTTCTTCCCCGTTAAGAATGTATGCATGGGAAATCTTATTCAGCTTTATGGCATTCATAAGATGTTCTTTTATTTTTTCGTGTCCGACAATTGATTCAAAACCAGGCATTATTATCACCCCTTCTGTCAAAGATATCCCCTTATAATAAACTAAACAGTAATATCCAGAAGTAATCCCTGAATTTCATTGACCTTCTCAAGAATGGTCAGCTGATCCTTCTCTTCTTTTATTAATTCTCCCGCCAGATCATCCAGATTCTTATCCACCAGCTTTACAATACCATAAACCCGGTGTCTGCCCCTTCGGTCAAGAAAATTCTCTCTTGAAAATTCATGAGAACGATTTACCACTTCATTCATGAATCCCTTTACCAGTTCCCGGTAACGCCTCATGTCACGAATATCCATGTGCTTTGCAATCTTCTCTCCCTGCGCTGTAATATCCTCCATAAGAGAGCTTAGTCTTTTCTGTAAATCCTTTTCTTCAATATTACTGATTAATGTAAACTTAAACGTGTCATCCGTTCCCGTGGCACTTGACTTTGTCTGTGCCGGAGCTGCCTGCTGTATGTCATTTACCTTAATATCCATGAACCTGCACCCCTTTCTTTTGATGACACCTTACAAAAATATTATATCATAACTCCATGATTTTACCTAGAAGTTTTTATTTTGTTGTGACCCGTCAGGTTAACATTTCGGATGCAATGACTCCTGCAATTTCATCAATGCAGTCTTCAATCCGCCCATTATTTTCAAAACGTCTGGTAATTCCTGCCTTTTTAAGTCTTTCCTCACTGAAATCCTCGCAGTCAGCCAGGAATCTTCTGCACATTTCCCGGTATTTGGGTTCTACCTGCTTCTTTTCCCTTGTAAGCGCTCTTTCTAAGCGTATTCCGTCATCTACTTCTATATATATCGGCATGACAACTTCTTTTCCGTAATACTGACAGAATTTCTCATATACTTCCAGTGTTCCGATAACCAGATAGCGTCCCTGTTCCAGATCAATCTGCCCGTCATCCGCAGTAAAATATTTCCAGACGCCGTATACCGTATCATACCGGCGCAGTTCAATTATTTTACCGTCCCTTTCCATCTGGTCTGCTGTTTCTTCATCGGTGAAATAGTATTCCACACCTTCCATTTCCCCACTTCGTTTGGGTCTTGTGGTATACATGACGATATTTTTTAAATGAAGCTCCTCCCGTAAAAGTAGTGCCTTATAGATATGGTCTTTTCCGCTGGAGCTTTTCCCCATGATACATGCTATTTTATACATAAGATTGTTTCTCCCTTTTCATCCTGTAATCCCTTGACCGATACACCGTCATTTTTCATTTCTTTCATCTGTTCAAGAAGCAATTCCGTGATTTTCTCGCCCGGATAGATAATCGGAATTCCCGGTGGATATGCATATGCCCATTCCGCAGAAATCTTCCCTGCACTTTCTTCTAACGGCATTACAACTGTTTCTTTTTCCAAGGCTTCCCTTGGCGTGAGGCAAACCTTTGCACAGATCTCCTGCTTTCTTCCTGCCTTGATTTCCGCTGCTTTCATTTCCCTGTCAATCTGTATTAACGCATTCAGAAAAATCTCATACCATCCATAATCATCCCCAATGGAAGTCATGGCAATCACGTAATCTGCTGCCGCCATCTCAAGCTGAATATGATACTGCGTGCGAAGCTTTTCATATAAAAAGACACCTCTGCCCCTGCAGTACAGTACAATCTTGGAGATGTCATAATCATAATAGAGATTATTATATTCTTCTTTTTGCGGTAATAATTTTATATTCTTAAGTTTTTGTAGGCTATTTCTAAAATTCTTAAGTGCGGCAAGATATTTTTCATTCTCATTTTTTCCTTCTGTGCTTGCCATATAATCAATGCAACGATTTATCCCCGCCATGAATACATATGAAGGACTGGAGGTCTGATAAATGGACAGATATCTTTTGACCTTCCCAATATCCACCCGTTTTCCCGACACATGCAATATTGCCGTCTGTGTATACGAAGGGAGGGTTTTGTGAAGACTCTCAATCGTCATGTCTGCTCCGCACCGCATGGCAGTCTTTGGGAAACTGTCATGATAATTAAAATGTGCTCCATGTGCCTCATCCACAATCAGCACGGCACCATGTTCATGACAAACAGATGCTATTTTTTCCACGTCACTGACGAGTCCCTCATAAGTGGGCGATGTGATGACGACAGCCTTTGCTTTGCTTTTTTCCAGCGCAGCTTCAATCTCATCAGGCAAAACCTGCCCCAAAATTCCGGATTCCTCATCCACAGACGGATAAACATACTCCGGAAATAAGCCATTCAGATAAACTGCATTATAAACGGCCTTATGGCAATTTCTCGCCACGATAATCCGGTCACCATACTGTACGGATGCACTGATTGCCGTAAGAAGTCCCGATGTACTTCCATTTAGCAGATAAAAGCTGTAATTCGTACCATAAATCTTCGCCGCCTGTTCTTCAATATCCCGGATAATTCCCTGGGGATAATGATAATCATCAAACCCGTCTATTTCCGTTATGTCAATTTCTGTAGCACTTTCCAGTCCGAATTTTTCAGGATTCCTCTTATGTCCCGGCATATGAAACGGAATATAATCACTCTTTCCATATTCCTCTAATTTATCATATAACGTATTCATGTAATTACCACCTTGTGACTTGGCTAATGAAACATTATTATTTTATCAAATTCTGCCCGGATAGTAAATTATAGATATATTTTTCTTTAATTTCTTAATCTTATTGAATTTTTTCTGAAATAAATATATACTATTATGTATAAAAATGATACTTCTGTACACACGGGGATTAAAATATGAAATTAGAGGCCATACTTCCGGAAATTTATACGTTTATCGATTTTGCAAAACACGAATATTACAAGGCAGACCGGCGGGGTGAACACTCTTATTCCGCCCATCTCGGAGGCGGTATTCCCGATGAACATCCAATGCCTTACAATGTTTATATTCCTATTCGTGAATATCTTAAAAGAAATCCGGATGAAATTGATGACGTGGTGGATTATCTTTATGAAGAATTTAATAAAAAGGAATATTCCTTTAAAAATGTTATTGTTTCCGAGAATTCTTACATAGAAAAAAAGGGACTTTTTAAGAAGGAATATCCTCAGATTGATGTTACGTTAGAATGGTAATATATAATCTAATACTAAAAAAACGGCAGCCCATGATACCTTTTATAATCATGTCTGCCGTTTTAATTTATATACTTTTATGGCCTTATATTATTTACCTTGCCTATATGGACTATTTCGCATCCGGATCAACCACCGTAATGGTAAATGTCTGCTCATCAACGCTTCCTATAGCATCCGTTACATGTGCCGTTATTTCATATACACCCGGAATTCCGATATCATAACTTCCTGTATAATAGATCTTATCATTAATGGTATTTCCACAGGTATCAATGGCAGTAATATTCTGAGTCCAGTCAGTCTCCTCATTTACGTTAAGTGTTATATCTCCCACACCCATAAGTGTTGCCGAATACTGTGACCATGGATTTGCCGGATCAGGGTCGGTCGGATCCCATCCTGCATACTGGCTGTTTGTTGGAATCTTAATCATTTCCGGTTTTCCAAGCGGTCCCGGGTCAGAAGCATCATCATATACCACAACATCTGTTCCTTCCGGACAATTCTCATAAATCCACAACGCAT
>JAQXXN010000069.1 GCA_029226085.1 Thermoflexaceae bacterium | reverse complement strand
CCTCCCGGACACATGCAGAAGGAATAAACGCCCCGTCCTTCTCCCGCCCTGTGAGTTACTTTATAACTTGCTGCCGGAAGCTCGTAAATATTTTCTCCATATGCATAGTCATCAATCATTTTCTGCGGATGTTCCATGCGGACCCCAACAGCAAATGCCTTTGGCACCATGGTAATTCCATGTTTAAGAAGCATCTCAAAGGTATCTCTTGCACTATGTCCAAGAGCAAGTACCAGAACATCGCAGGGAATCTTCCTGCTGTCATTTACAATTACAGCCTCGATATGCCTCTGTCCACCATCTTTCACACAGATATCTGTCATTTTACTGTCAAAAAAGAATTCCCCTCCTCTTTTAATGATGGCATTCCGCATGTTTTTAACAACATCCATCAGAATATCCGTTCCGATATGCGGCTTGTTAGAATAAAGAATTTCCTCTGGAGCCCCATACTCCACAAAAACCTCCAGAACCTTCCGGATTCTTCCAGCGGAATCCTTAATCTGTGTATTTAATTTTCCGTCCGAAAAAGTTCCTGCACCGCCTTCTCCGAACTGGACGTTACATTCTGTATCAAGCTTTCCGCCGCTCCAGAAATCTTCTACCTTATCTTTCCGGATTTCAACACAGCTCCCTCTCTCAAGAACAATGGGCTTTGCTCCGGCTTTTGCAAGCATAAGGGCACAAAAAAGACCTGCCGGTCCGCTTCCGACAATCACAATTTTTTTTCCGGCAATATCGTCTTTACACTCAGGAAAAGAATACGATACATTTTCAGTAAACATAACATTATTATCGTTAATCTTTTTTACCAGTTTCTGTTCCATGAAAGAATCAAAACCTTTGATTGACACATCAACCGAATAAATATATTTTATGTAAGGTTTATTCCTTCCGTCAATGGAACATTTTTCAAGTGTATATGTGAAAGCCTCTTTTTTTAGTTTTAATTTTTTCTGTATTTCCAGAAGCATGTCCTTTTCCGAATGATCTGGTTTTAATTTAATCTGATTAATTCGAATCATTGTGCTGCAGCCTTTCCTGCCTTATGTCCTGAGCTCCACGCCCATTGAAGATTATAGCCTCCGCAGATGCCGTCGACATCCACAATTTCTCCCGCAAAATATAATCCTTTTACTTTTCTTGATTCCATGGTGGTATAATTAATTTCTTTGACGTCCACTCCGCCCTGACAGACCTGACCATAATCAAAAGAATTATATCCCGTAATATTGATTTTCAGGTTTTTTAACTGAATGGCAATGGCACGCAAATCATTTTCTTTTAATTTAACGGCAGGAGCATCCAGTGGATATCCAAGATAGTTAAGTATCATGGAGGACAATTTGCGGTTAATCATTCCACCGACTGCCTCCTCCATGGTCAAATCCTTCCGTTCCTTTTTCTTTCGAATAAATTCAATTACTTTCATTTCCGAATAATCCGGAAGAAAATCCAGAATACAGGATACTCTTTTTTTGTTACAGATTTCCTGCACTGCATAACGGCTGATTTGAAAAACCGGAATTCCTGAAATTCCATAATCTGTCATCTGAATTTCTCCCCGTTCACGAATGGTTTCCTCTCCGTTTATCAAAAGCTTTACCAGTCCGTCGCATCGGACACCGGACACACTTTTCATGAAAGGAAAGTCACTTTGTAATGAAGTCAGTGCCGGCAGGGGTGTCATAACGGTATGACCCAGTTTTTGTGCCAGTTCATATCCGCTTCCGTCCGAACCGGATTTTGGATATGCCTTGGATCCTGTCGCAAGAATCAGCCTGTTACATTGAAAAATCCCCTGTTCTGTGGATATTTCAAATCCTTCCGGCTTTTTTTTCGTGATTTTTTTTATCGTAACCTGGGTACGCACATTTATCTTCTTACGCTTCAGTTCCAGATACAGCACTTCATTCACAGAGGAAGCCTGGTCCGAATTGGGATAAACATATCCGCCCCTGTCATGAAGCATCAGACCGATATCCTGAAAGAAACTCATGACATCCTGTTGGTTAAAGTCCCGGATTACATTCATGGCAAACCCTGAATTTTCGCGGCAATAACATTCCTGTTCCATATATAAATTAGTCAGGTTACATCTTCCGTTTCCTGTCTGAAGGATTTTTTTCCCTAACCGTTCATTATGTTCCAGAATTAATACCTTTTTTTCACTTTCCGCCGCCGCAATTGCCGCCATCATTCCCGAGGCACCGCCGCCAATAATAATAATATCAAAAAATTCTTTCATCCTATCAATCCTTATAAAGACATTATCATTTAATTTTAATATTTTTTATTAAAATATGCAAGTTCTAGCTGCTATAAGTTTCAAGGAATTCATATAATTCTTTCAATCCATGAAAATGCAGCCCGTTTTTCAGGCTTAACACCAGATAATCCGGCAAATCTGCTTCTGCTATATCCGTGTAATCATAGATTGTACTTTCATCCTCTAGATATATGGTTACATATCCGTTTTCCAAAACAGCATAATACTCATCCATAACTTCTTCCATCTGATAGGTTTTTCGAAGAACAACCTCATCATTTGAAAATTTAACCAGTTCAAATGCCTTTAGTCCTCTTTTTATGTCCTCTTTATCCGGTTCTTTTAAGTATTCCTGCATATACTGAAGCAGATCACTACGTCCCATTCCAAGAAAATTAACCGGTGTATTAATCTTTTCTTCTTCAAAGGTATCGTTATTAAAATCGTATGTCTGTAGCTTAATAACCGTCAGATTGGATATTTTTATTTCATTGTAAGCAGTCTGTGTCATAATTTCAAACTGGCTTTCCGATTCCCTGGTTCTCTCTTCTAATTCCTGATTCATGCCAAGATTATTTTTGGAATAGTTGTAGGCAAAATAAAATACAACAACCGCAGTAATAAAAATAAAGCAGATAATATACATTTTTTTCATGTTTTCACAATCCTTTCATGTATATTATCTGCCAAAATCTACTGATATATTCAATTATTGATATTTCACATCATCTACGTTATCCATTGTAATAACATTAATAAATGTCTTACCTTGATTAAATATTACCTCTTCTCCGTTTTCATAGTAATACTTTGTCGGGCCAAAGTCGGTATCCTTTTCCCATTTTATCTTTAAAATCTTACCATTGGTAATGTAGTATGCCGAACCATTTCCTTTTAATTCAAGGATTGGTGTACCATTCTCATACTTGGTACCTGCCACAAACTTTACCAGAATATTCTTAAATG
>JAQXXN010000068.1 GCA_029226085.1 Thermoflexaceae bacterium | reverse complement strand
TGTTACCTCCGTATTAAAAACACCCTGTACACTCATTAGTGCCCCACTTATCATTGCAATTAGAAAACCCCACATTCTTCTTACCTCCCAATTATTCATACCGTATCCGGGATATTAATAATTAGTGTATCAAAATGCAGGGGTTTTATTCATCATTAATTAATCTGTATTGTAATAAAATTCTGAAAATTATCTAACAGCTCATTGATTTCTCCATTATCATCCCATACCGTATGAAGCAGAATCTCAAGCTGAATATAGTAGTCACCAAGTGTCATCATTTTCGGCATTGGTGTGGAATCAGCATAATTGGCATAAACTCCGGCAGCAATCTCATCATAATTCCATGCTTTACAGGATGGATAAAAACCGGTTTTCCCATAAAATTCATTCACATATTCATAAGTTAATGCCTGAACAAATTTCTGTGCCTCCGAGACATGAGTAGAATATGGATTTACCACAAGCGTCTGGGTATACGACAGGGAAGACGCACTGATTGTATTGGAAATATCCGGCATACAGGCAGTTCCGTAATCCACTCCGGATTCATTCAGCCTTGGAATATCCCCGGTCTTTGCAAACGTAAATGCATTCTTTCCATCAATAAAGGACTGAAGACAGTATTCATAGTCCACTTCATGACGGTCAATGGCAAAATAATCATACAGGCTTTGATAATATTCCAGCGAAGCCGCAACCGTGTCGTTAGATACATTAATCTGACTTCTGTCATCCCCATTTAAACCGCCAACCACAAAGCCATCGCTTAAAAAAGCATAATTGAATGTATAATCCGAAACCGGCCATATGAATGTCTTTTCAATATTATCCGTTATACTGCCTTCTTCCTCATATTCCAGATTATTGGAAAAATTCAGGATATCATCAAACGTTGCCGGAACATCCGTCACATAAGCCTTGTTATAAATCAAAAAAGACGAATTAAAATAAAGCGGATAGGCAATCTGTTTATTATCATAAGTGACTGCGCGAATTGCTGAACGTCCAAAATTCTCTGTGGTATACACCGTGCCTTCCGGCTCATATGCACAGGCAAGTCCGGCAAGATACGCCTGTTCCAGATCCTCATTATGCAACATGTACACATCAACTGCATTTGTCTGACGAATGCTCTGGGTATTAATATTCTCCAGATATCCGGTGGATGCAACCATCCTGAGATTTATGACCACACCGGGATTTTCCTTCTGGTATCTTGATACGGCATCTGTAAAATACTCTGTCATGCCGGCATCCGTATACCAGAAATTTAACACAATCTCATTAATCCCCTCTGTCCCCATGCTTTCTTCCTGTGAAACCGTTTCCCTGCCATTTTCCAAAGAACCGTTTTCAGATTGGGAAGCCACCGCATTCATGGGACCTTCCCCCAAAGCTGTATCATCTCCTTTGGTCTGTTTCTGACATCCTGCTGCCCCCATAATTAGCACAGCAGTCATAACCAGGACCAAGCCTCTTCTTAATTTCATAAAAACTCCTTACTCTGATAATGCTGCCCTAAGAATCTCAGCCATCTCATCCACGTTTTCCTTCGTGATGACAAGCGGCGGCACGAAACGAAGCACATTGCCGCTGGCAGAAATAATAATCAGACCTCTTTCTAAACATTTATTCTCAACTTCTCCTACCGGTAAGGTAAGCTCCAGTCCCTGAATGAGTCTAAGACCTCTTCTTTCCTTAACACAGTCAAAATCATCTGCAATTTTATCCAGCACATTTTCCATGTATGCTGAAATTTTCTTTACATTATCAAGAATATCATTTTTTTCAAAGATGTCAATGACCTTATTTACTGCCGCACAGGCAAGCGGATTCCCTCCATATGTGGTTCCATGGTCACCCGGAACCAGAACATCCTTTGTCTTCTCATTTGCAAGAAAAGCACCCACCGGCACACCACAGCCAAGAGCCTTTGCCGTTGTTAAAATATCCGGTTTAACGCCATACTGTTCGTAGGCAAACATGGTTCCGGTACGTCCCATTCCGCACTGGATTTCATCCAGAATCAGAAGAATATCCTTTTCATCACAAAGTTTTCTTACCCCCTGTAAGAATTCCTTCGTTCCCGGATATATTCCGCCTTCTCCCTGCACTGTTTCAAGAATAATGGCACAGGTCTTATCCGTAACTGCTGCTTTTACGCTTTCCAGATTATTATAATCGGCAAATTTTATCCCCGGAATCAACGGTCCGAAAGCTTCCTGATATTTTTTGTTACCGGTCACGGAAAGTGCACCCATGCTTCTTCCATGGAAAGAATGATTCATTGCAATAATTTCATGATCCGTATTGCCGTCCTTTAAAAATGCCCATTTCTTGGCTAACTTTATGGCACCCTCTATTGCCTCCGTACCGCTGTTGGTAAAAAATACCCTGCTCATTCCCGTCAACTGCACAATTCTTCTGGCAGCTGTTGCTGCCGGTTCATTATAGAAAAGATTGGAGGTATGAATGAGCTTGTCAATCTGTGCCTTTAATCCATCGTTATACTCTTTATTATTATAACCAAGCGCAAACACAGCAATTCCTGCCGCAAAATCCAGATATTTTTTTCCGTCCGTGTCATAAAGATACACGCCGTCTCCTTTATCCAGAACAATCTTAAAACGATTATAAGTATGTATTAAACTGGCTTCTGCCACATCCATGATTTCATTTGTTTTCATCGTAAAACCTCTCTGCATTATCATTTATAATTGCCGTACCAATACCTTTATTGGTAAAGATTTCAAGAAGCAGGCAGTGTGGAATTCTGCCATCCATAATATGAACCCTTGAAACACCGCTCTTAATGGCATCAATACAGTTGTTAAGCTTTGGAAGCATTCCTCCGCCAATGTTCCCATCTGCAATAAGCTTATCTGCTTCCGTAAGCGTAAGCTCGGATATGAGGGAATCCTTATTTTCAAAATCCAGATAAACACCTTCCGTATCCGTAAGGAAAGCAAGCTTTTCTGCCTTACATGCTGTTGCAATGGCACATGCTGCATCATCCGCATTGATATTATAGGAATGACCGCTTTCATCCGTTCCAATCGGGCATATCACCGGCAGAAAATCATTATCAATCAAATCCTTAATCACTTTCGGGTCCACATGGGTAATATCTCCCACATATCCGATGTCCTCGCCTCCCGAAAGTTTCTTCTGACACATCAGCATGTTTCCATCCTTGCCGCTGATACCACATGCTTTTACACCAAGCTGCTGAATCAGGCTTACAAGGTCTTTATTGATTTTATTCAGTACCATTTCTGCAATTTCCATGGTTGGTTCATCCGTCACACGAAGACCGTTTATTTTTCTCGTCTCAATGCCTACCTTATCCGCCCACTTGGTAATATCTTTGCCACCGCCGTGGACAATAATCGGCTTGAATCCTACCAGCTTAAGAAGAACCACATCCTGAATGACCTTCTTCTTTAACTCCTCATCTACCATGGCACTTCCGCCATACTTTACAACGATAATCTTACGGTTAAATTTCTGTATATAAGGCAGTGCCTCTACAAGTACCGCCGCCTTTTCCAGTTCCGTGTCCATGTTTTTCATTTTGCTACCTCTTTCTTTTTTCGTGTTTTTTCTGCCATCAATTTTATTGGCAGCTAATTTTCTTCAAATGATTAAGAGCGATAATCCGCATTAATCTTTACATAATCAAAGGTCAAATCACAGCCGTATGCCGTTGCCTTTGCATCTCCCTGTTTTACGTCAAGGATTGCCTTTACATGCTTTTCCGAGAGAATCTTTGTTGCAAATTCTTCACTGTAATCAGTAGCACAGCCGTTTTCCACGATTTTTAATTTCCCTGCCGCACTTTCAAAGTAAATATCCACGATTTCCGGGTCAAAATCTGCCGCAGAATAGCCCATGGCGCAAAGGATTCTTCCCCAGTTTGCATCATGTCCGAAAATGGCCGCCTTGGTAAGACTGGAGGTTACAACGGATTTGCTTAAAATCTTTGCCTGCTCCTTGGTCTTTGCGTTGATGGCATCTACTTCAAACAGACAGGTAGCGCCCTCGCCATCGCCTGCAATTTTTTTGGAAAGCTCCTCTAACACATAATACAGGCCCTTATGGAACTCTTCATAATCACCGGTACCCTCTTTGATGGCTTCATTTTCTGCCATGCCGTTTGCAAGAACCACTACCGTATCATTGGTTGAGGTATCTCCATCCACGGAAATCATGTTAAATGTATCGGAAACAATATTCTGTGTTGCTTTTAAGAGCAAATCACTGTTAATGACTGCATCTGTTGTAATAAAGCAAAGCATGGTTGCCATGTTCGGATGAATCATTCCGGCACCCTTACACATGCCGCCGATGGTAACGGTCTTTCCACTAATTTCCACTTCCACTGCAACTTCTTTTGAAACCGTGTCCGTTGTCATGATGGCTTCTGCTGCCAGTCTGCCGTCCTCTAAGGAAGCGCCAAGTTTTTCCGGCATCATGTTGATTCCCTTCTTTATAATATCCATCGGAAGCTGCTTTCCGATAACGCCTGTGGAAGCCACAAGAACCGTTTCATACGGGATTTTCATGAGCTTTGCCACTTCTTTTGCCATGTCCTTACAGTAACCATAGCCTTCTTCCCCGGTACAGGCATTTGCCACACCGCTGTTTACAACAACAGCCTGTGCCGTCTTTGTTTCATATACAACCTTCTGATCCCATTTTACCGGAGCCGCCTTCACCTTATTGGTGGTAAATGTACCGCCAACCGTACATGGCTTTTCGCTGTATATCATTGCCATGTCTTTCTTTGTATTATTCTTAATGCCGGCATTAAGACCGGTTGCCTTAAAACCCTTTGGTGCAGTTACACCGCCTTGAATCGTTTTCATTGTTTTTCCTTCTTTCTTTAATGTTTTATCCTTTTCAGGCACACAAACTATTGGCAATCATTCCCACTATAATAAGTACAATTCCAATCAATGCTACCGGCTCCGGCATTCCATCCTTTAATACAAGAATTCCCAGAATCAGGGTAAAAATAACCTCTCCAGACTGTGTTGCTTCAATCACTGCAAGCTGTCTTGGATTATTCTTCACAAGATCCGTAGCTTTAAAGAAAAGAATGGTAGCTATCACACCCGAAAATAATGCCACACAAAAGGATTGCATACACTGGCTTGATGACGGTGCACCTGATATAGCAAAAGAAATAACCGCACATACAATCCAGAATGGCATGGAACAAAGTGTCATGCCAAATACTCTTTGAACAGTTGAAAGCCTTCCATCCGTAAGCTGCATCATTTTTCTGTTTCCAAGCGGATACGAAAAAGCCGCAATAACAATCATCAGAACAGCCACAATAAAATTGCCGCCGATTCCTCCTGCAAGTTTTGTTGCCTGCATAATCATGTTTCCTGCCAGAATAATACAGGAACATAAGAGATTTTTAACAGGAATTTTTCTTCCAAAAAGAGGTGTCAAAAGCACTCCCGCAACAATGGTAAACTGCCAGATGGATGCCGTAAACCAGCTTTCGGCATAAACCGATGCTGCCGTCAGTGGTGCATAAAAAAGTCCAAATCCCACTGTACTCCACAAAAACCATTCTGTCTTATGACTGCCTATCTCAGAAAGCACCTGCCGAATCTGATTATTCCTTATCAGAAATAACGCCATAACCGGCAGCATAAAAAAATATCTTAAAGCGGCAGTCCACAAAAAGTAACCACCATCCAGATTCATGCTCCTGTTCAATACAAATGTAAATGCAAAGAAAAAGGAGCCTCCAATTCCAAGTAATAATGCTTTTTTCATTTTGTCCTCATTTCCAAGCCAATAAGCATCCAAAATCTATTTACGGGAACATCGGTGCCTGCATTAATCCTTCTGTTTCATCCAGTCCAAACACAAGATTCATGTTCTGAACTGCCTGACCTGCCGCACCCTTGACAAGGTTATCTAATGCTCCCATCATGATAAGGCGGTTGGTTCTTGGCTCAATCTTAAAGTTCACGTCCACGAAGTTGCTTCCTTCCACCCATCTTGTTTCCGGGCAGACGCCTTTTTCAAGAACACGCACAAACTTTTCCTTTTCATAATATTTATCATAGGCTGCCTTAACTTCTTCGTAAGTTACATCTTTTTTCAGATTGGCATATGCCGTTACCAGAATGCCACGGTTCATCGGAACAAGGTGTGGTGTGAAAATCAGCTTAATTTCCTCTCCGCAGGCATATCCTAACTGTTCTTCAATTTCCGGTGTATGTCTGTGTGTTCCGACTCCATATGCCTTGATATTTTCATTTACTTCACAGTAAAGGTTATTCACCTTGGCACCGCGTCCGGCACCGGATGTTCCTGATTTCGCATCAATAATAATGGAATGAGGATCTATCAGCCCTTCCTTTACCATCGGATAAAGCGTCAAAATGGAACAAGTCGTATAACAGCCTGGGTTTGCCACAAGGCGCTTTCCCTTAATCTGTTCCCTGTTGATTTCACACAAACCATATACGGCTTCTTCTATGTACTGTGGACTCTTATGCTCAATTCCGTACCACTGTTCGTAAACATTTACATCCTTAATACGGAAATCCGCACTCAAATCAATAATCTTAACTTTGGAAAGAATGTCATCATTAACAAGTGATGCACACAATCCCTGTGGAGTTGCCGTAAAAATAACATCTACCTGTTCTGCCAGCTCTTCCATGTTGTCATCCATGCATTTTGCATCCACAATCTGAAAGAAATTCTGATAAACCTCTGCATATTTCTGGTCAATATAACTTCTCGAACCATACCATACAATCTCTACCTCTTTATGTCCCAAAAGCAGTCTTACAATCTCATTTCCTGCATATCCGGTTGAACCAATAATTCCAGCCTTAATCATTTTTCCTATTCCTTCTTTCATAAATATTCATCTTATATTCATAAAATCATTTTTCCCAGCCCTGCTTTTCCACAGTTATGGTAAATCAACTTATCTTATATTATATCAGTTAATTGAAAAAGTAAATACCATTTTTTAATATTTTTCATTTTTATGCATCAAAATTGCATATTATTCAATTTTGTACAATTTTTATATTGCATTATCCTGCTTGATGTTGTATATTATCACTTAGGAATCGGGTAAATGCGCCCACAATCATTTATACATAATACAATCTAGGAGGATTCTAAGATGAAAGAAAAAGTTGTTTTAGCTTATTCCGGTGGTCTTGACACAACAGCCATTATTCCATGGTTAAAGGAAAATTTTGATTATGAAGTAATCTGTTGCTGTATCGACTGTGGACAGGGAAGCGAACTGGATGGTCTTGAAGAAAGAGCCAAATTATCCGGTGCATCCAAATTATACATTGAAGATATTGTTGATGAATTCTGTGATGAATATATCGTACCATGTGTACAGGCAACTGCCGTATACGAGAACAAGTATTTACTTGGTACTTCCATGGCCCGTCCTGGTATTGCCAAAAAGCTTGTTGAGGTTGCAAGAAAAGAAGGTGCTACTGCCATCTGTCATGGTGCTACCGGTAAGGGTAATGACCAGATTCGTTTTGAACTTTCTATTAAAGCACTCGCTCCTGACATTAAGATTATCGCTCCTTGGAGAATGACCGATGTATGGAAAATGCAGTCCCGTGAAGATGAAATCGAATACTGCAAGCAGCACGGTATTGATCTTCCATTTTCAGCAGATAACAGCTACAGCCGTGACCGTAACTTATGGCACATCAGCCATGAAGGTCTGGAGCTGGAAGACCCTGCAAACGAGCCAAATTATGACCATCTCCTTGTTCTTGGTGTTTCTCCTGAAAAGGCACCGGACGAAGCTGAATATGTTACCATGACTTTTGAAAAAGGTGTTCCAAAGAGTGTAAATGGTAAGGAAATGAAAGTTTCCGATATTATCAGGGAACTTAACAAGCTTGGCGGAAAGCACGGCATCGGTATTGTTGATATCGTCGAAAACCGTGTTGTTGGAATGAAATCCCGTGGTGTTTATGAAACACCTGGCGGAACCATCCTCATGGAAGCTCACAATCAGTTAGAGGAACTTGTTCTTGACCGTGATACTTATGCACTTAAGAAAGACATGGGCAACAAGTTTGCACAGATTGTTTATGAAGGAAAATGGTTCACACCACTGCGTGAAGCTATCCAGGCATTCATTGAAAAGACACAGGAATGTGTGACGGGTGAAGTAAAGTTTAAGCTTTACAAGGGCAACATCATTAAGGCCGGTACTACATCACCATATTCCTTATATTCCGAAAGTCTTGCTTCCTTTACAACCGGTGAATTATACGACCACCATGACGCAAGCGGATTTATCAATCTGTTTGGTCTGTCCTTAAAGGTTCGTGCCATGAAGAAGGCTGAAAGAGAAAAGAACGAAAAGTAAGACAGGATTACTGACCTGATTTTATGAAAAAAGTCCCGTTTCCGGTTCAACTTATTACAGTGAGCCGGAAACGGGATTTTTTATTTCTCTTTTTTCAGATTTTTCACATTTTCCTTCAATTCTGCCAATGCACCACTGAAGCGCTCAGAATACGCGGTCGGATGCGCCGAGAAGAATCTCTTTGCCAGATGCAGATTATGTCCGGAAAGACGGTTCTTATACTGTTCCATCCGTTCCTCCAATGCTTCTGCATATAACTGCTGTTTTTCTTTTAACAATTCCTTCTTCTGGCTGAGTTCCTCATCTGCCACTGCAATCACCACATCCAGACGCTTCTTCATTCGTTCCACATCATCCTTTGCCCGTTCCACATAAAGAAGCAGGTCACGAAGTTCAACAGCTTCCTTAAATGCCAGCGTGAAATCTGCAACAAAGTAAAATGTTAATGCATAAACCAAAATTTCCTGCCAGATTCCATGAATGGATAAAATCATCCGTTCAATCGGCTGGTGAACCACTTCGACCAGAAAAATCACCAGAAATCCCCAGGCAATTGTAGAAGACAAACAAATATGTCCCTGAAAATTAAATTTCTGATTGCTGTAATCCCAGTAACGGACCTTAAAAACAGCTTCCATGACAACTCCTGTGATATACTCCAGAACCGTTGCCGCTATTGCACCGAAAAGATACATCAGCACGTAATTGCCACGCACCGGAATTGTCACAAGCAATGCCAGAATGGCACCAAAGCCATACAATGGAAGAAAAGGTCCGTGCATAAAACCCCGGTTTACAAATTTCTTTTTCCGGATTGATACAAATCCTGATTCAAAAATCCACCCAAAAAAGCAATATACATAGAAGAATAACAGCCATTGACCCAGAGTGTACACATACATACAAAACGCCTCTTTCCAAAATTAAATTCTATGAATGAATAGTCCGCTCCGAAGCTTTGGTTCGAACCATGTGGACTTTGGCGGCATCAGTAACCCTGCATCCGCCACTGCGAAAAGTTCACTGATGGAAGTAGGATACATTGCAAATGCCACCTTCATGTCAGAGTCTGCTCTTCTCTCCAATTCCGAAAGTCCACGAATTCCACCAATAAAATCAATCCTCTTATCGGTTCTTGGGTCTTTAATTCCCAGTACCGGTGTCAGAAGAGAGTTCTGCAAAATTGCCACATCAAGCCCTTCTACCGGATCATCTGACTTAATTTCATCTTTTGCCGTAAGCATATACCATTTTCCTGAAAGGTACATTCCCACGTCACCTTTTTTCTCCGGCTTTGCCTGACAGGCAGATTTCTTAACGGTAAAACATTCCTCTACCCTGCTCATGAATTCTTCTTCCGATAATCCATTCAAATCCTTTACCACACGGTTATAATCCATAATCATCAGCTGCTCATCCGGAAAAAGTACGGATAAGAAGAAATTAAACTCTTCCTCACCGGTATAGGATGAATTGGCTTCTCTTCTCTTAAATCCAACCTTTACGGCGGATGCCGCCCTGTGATGTCCATCTGCTATGTAAATCTGCCCAATTGTAGAAAATGCATTCTGAATCTTTTCCACGGAATCCGATGCAGAAATCTTCCACACTGCATGTCTTACACCATCATCTGCCACAAAATCATATAATGCAGGAGTTTCCTTTGCCTTTGCCACTTCGCCATTAATGACTTCATTTGCACGGTAAGCAAGAAAAATCGGTCCTGTCTGTGCAGAACAGGTATCCACATGGGTAATACGGTCAATTTCCTTATCTGCACGGGTATTTTCATGCTTTTTAATTACATTATTGGCATAATCATCAATGGACGCACAGGCAACAATGCCGGTCTGCGCTCTTCCGTCCATGGTAAGTTCATATACATAATATGCCTTATCCTCATCTGTGAGAAATGTGCCATCTGCAATCATGCCCTCTAAAAGTTCTTTTGCCTTCTGATATACTTGTGGTGCATAGGTATCCACCGAATCATCAAACTGTGTTTCTGCACGGTCAATATTAAGAAAAGATAACGGTTCCTTTGCTACAACTGCCTTTGCTTCCTCTCTGTTGTATACATCATACGGAAGGGCTGCCACCCGGTCTGCCACATCCTCTCTTGGTCTTATGCATACAAATGGTTTTACTGTTGCCATGGTTAGTTCCTCCTTTGGATTGTATTCGATTGGTTTTCAATGTAAGTTATGTTGTTATTTCAGTCAGGATTTCGAAATAATTCTCAAATGTTTTTCGGCAGCACATTGGATCCTTGATTACTACGCCTTCTGTCAAAAGTCCCGGAATCGCAAATGCCATTGCCATTCTGTGATCTTCAAATGTATCAATTTCACATGCCCTGCACTTTCCAGGATAAATCACAATCCCATTATTTTCTTCTTCACACCGAATTCCAAGATTAGTAAGATTATGGATAATTGCTGCCATCCTGTCCGATTCCTGAAGCCTTATATGTGCAATATTTCTTATGTGTGTTTCTCCTTTTGCAAATGGTGCAATAGCCGCAAGCGTCATGGTCTGGTCGGAGAAATCGTTCATATCCACATCCACACCAGTCAGTCCATCAGCCGGTCCTGTTACTTCAATTCCTTCCCTGGTATCGATGACCCTGCATCCCATTTTTTCTAACACATCGAGAAACTTCATGTCTCCCTGCATCAGACCTTCGTGCACATGATTTACAATGGCACTTCCGCCGGTTACTGCCGCCATTGCATAAAAATAACATGCTGCTGACATATCCGGCTCCACCACATATGTTCCGGACCGATACGCCTGCCCCGGTGCCACCTGATAATCGTGTCCGTCATAAGTGGCAGTGCATCCGAATTCTTCCATCATTTTTCTGGTAATCCGAATATATGCGCCGTCTGTTTTTTCACTGGTTATGTGAATATCCAGTCCGTCCTTTAACATGGGTGCCGTCATGAGAAGTGCACTTAAAAACTGCGTGCTTTTACTGATATCCAGTTCTACATGATTAACCCGTGATGAACTTCCCTTTACCTTAACCGGAAGAAAACCTTCTTCCTTCAGATATGTAAATTCTGCTCCCATTGCCGCCAGTGTATCAAAAAGCGGCTTCATCGGACGCTTTTCCATTTGTTCCGATGCCGTAATCTCATATTCACCATCGGATAATGCCAGCATTGCCGTCAAGAATCTTGCCGCCGTCCCGGCACTTCCCACATGAATTTTGCCTGTCTTTGCCGGAATCACACCGCCACAGCCCATTACTTTTGCAGTACATTTCTGTTCATCAAATGTAACCTCAAATCCAAGAGACTGTAATGAACTCAAAAAATGTCTTGAATCATCACTAAACAGGATTCCTTCCAGTTCTGTCATTCCGTCCGACAATGCCGCCATCAAAAGTGCCCTGTTTGTCATGCTCTTGGAACCCGGTACGGTTACCCTGACACAAAACGGTTTTTGCATTTTTTTCACTATATATTTATCCATGCGAATCTCCCAATTCACTTAATGTATGCTCTATTTATGTACAAAACGCCCGGTCTAAGCCGGGCGCTTATTTATTGTGCACCAAAACAACTGAAAACTATAAAAAATTACTCGATTGAAACAACACGCATGATATTGGTAATACCCTTTTGTGCCTCTTTTGATTTTGAAGTTGGAATACCGGCGGTAACAACCACGGTATCACCTTCTGTTATAATTCCTGCCTTCTTTACGGAATCCAGTGCATGTCGTATGATATCATCCGTTGAATTTTCCTGTATGGACTTCATCGGTCTTACGCCCCAGTAAATCTGCATCTGACGAAGCACGGAGTCATTCGGTGACAAACCGATAACCGGCATTTCCGGCTTATATTTGGAAATAACCCTGGTGGTAAACCCAGAAATGGTCGGTGCAATAATAGCCTTGGCATTCAGATTATGTGCAGTTGTAACAGATGCATAACTTACCGCACCGGAAACTGTCTGCTTTGCATGAATTCTTCTTGCCTTGACAAACTTCTCATGATCTAAGTGCTGTTCCGTGGATTCAGCAATATGTGCCATCATCTTGACCGCCTCTACCGGATACTTACCCATTGCTGATTCACCGGAAAGCATAACCGCATCCGTTCCGTCATAAATGGCATTGGCTACGTCCGTTACCTCAGCTCTGGTCGGTCTTGGATTTCTCATCATGGAATCCAGCATCTGTGTTGCCGTGATAACCGGCTTAAATTTATCATTACATTTGCTGATAATCATCTTCTGGACATGCGGTACTTCCTCAGCCGGAATTTCAACGCCCATGTCACCTCTGGCAACCATGATTCCGTCTGCCACATCAATGATTTCATCGATGTTGGCAATTCCCTCTGCATTTTCAATCTTTGCAATTACCTTGATATCCGCATTATGCTCTCTTAAAATTTCCTTAATTTCGCGGATACAGTCTGCATTTCTTACAAAAGAAGCCGCAATAAAATCATATCCCTGTTCAATACCAAACAAGATATCCTCTTTATCTTTTTCTGTAATTCCCGGAAGCTTGATACTAACATTGGGTACATTAACACCCTTCTTGGTTCCAAGCTCGCCTCCATTAATGATACGGCATGCAATATCCGTCTCCGTAACAGATTCCACACGAAGTTCAATCAGTCCGTCATCAATTAATATCACACTGCCTTCATGTACATCTGCCGGAAGACCTGCATATGTAATGTGGCCAATCTTATTATCTCCAACAATTTGTCTTGTTGTAAGGGTATATGTTTCTCCTTCTATCAGAGTAACCTTTTTATCATCCACAAGACTGCCCGTACGGATTTCCGGACCCTTGGTATCTAAAAGCATTGCAATTGGAAGACCCAGTTCTTCCCTCACGCTTTTCACAAGTTCTACCCGACCTTTCTGTTCCTCATGGTCGCCATGTGAAAAGTTAAATCTTGCTATATCCATTCCGTTGATGGCAAGCTGCTTTAAAAGTTCCCTGTCATTCGTGTTTGGTCCCATCGTACAGATGATTTTTGTTCTTTTCATTTTCATTCTCCTATATCCATTTAATTATTGTTATCCATAACCTTCTTCGTCACATGCTTATGGGTATACAAATGTTCATTGCAATACTCATAAACGCCGTCACATTTGGAGCAGTACCGGAATACAAGATCCTCTCCGTCTGCTTCTGTTCTTCCGCATACCGCGCATTTATGCTTTGTTCCCTTTCCTGCGGCCTGGATTTTATGCTTATAATCCGCCTTCCGCTTCATCTCCTTCGGTGAAACCGCCCTGTAATTTCTTGTTGTCCCGTAAAACACAATAAAATTCAGCAGGGAAACAAGTGCCGCAATGGCATAAACCGGAGTTGCATAAATACCAAGGGTATATAATCCAAACAGAATATTCCGTGGAAGAAAACTCTGGAACAGTCCTCCGATAATTGTCAACGCAAAATATCCCATGTCAACATATGCCAGCCACTTTACCTTAATCGGTATGATAAAGAAAAGCAGAACCTGCATGTCTCCCGCTATTGTAGCAAAGGCCAGGAACATGGACATATTCAAATAGTACGTGTTAAATTCAAAGCTCACTCCGAATAATAAATATATGATTAACGCAGCCACAATATGCAGAATCCATCCGGATAACAGATACATATTAAACCGGAATGCTCCCCATGCCTGTTCCAGTACGGAACCAATCATATAGTAAAAATATAAGGAAAGTAATACAAAGAAAATACTGGTATTCGGCGGTCCCATGATAAAGGTAAACAGACGCCATATCTGCCCCTTAAATACCATCGCCATGTTCAGTGCAAGATACCTGCTGTAAAATCCATTGCCAAACACTTCCAGAAGAAATCCTGCCGCATACAGTATGATAAGATAATACATAAGATTATGAATTGCATATTTTCCAAATTTGCGCTCTAATTTATTAAACCATTTCATATTATTATTTATGCCCCACTTTTATGGTTCTTATCCCATATCAATATTATATAAAAAATCCAGGAAACTATCCAGAATTATTATAAGTATGACAGCAATTTTTGTCAATCTACACTTTTTCTTGTCTTTTCGACAAAATTGTACTATAATCTTATGGATATTGGACTTTTGGCGTATCCTGTTTTAATGGTTTAATAGGATATTAATAAATTTTTATCTTTTCTTTACATTATGTTAACATACCATTAACGCATGCTGAAGGTTTTCCTGTATTTTACAGGTATGGAGGTTATTTTAAAATGAATGCACTTTACAAATTAGGAATCGACATTGGTTCCACTACCGTAAAAATAGCAATACTTGACGATAAAAATAAGATATTGTTTTCTGATTATAAAAGGCATTTTGCCAACATTCAGGAAACACTGGCAGATTTATTAAAAGAAGCAAAAGAACAATTAGGAGAGATTACCGTTCATCCTGTCATTACTGGTTCCGGCGGACTGACACTTGCCAATCACCTGGAAGTTCCGTTCACACAGGAGGTTGTGGCTGTTTCCACTGCACTTACCGATTACGCACCTCAGACTGATGTTGCAATCGAGCTGGGTGGCGAGGATGCCAAAATCATTTATTTCACCAACGGCATTGACCAGCGAATGAACGGAATCTGTGCCGGTGGTACCGGTTCCTTTATCGACCAGATGGCAACTCTTTTACAGACGGATGCCTCCGGTCTGAATGAATATGCCAAAAATTACAAGGCAATTTATCCGATTGCCGCAAGATGTGGCGTATTTGCCAAGACCGATATCCAGCCGCTGATTAACGAAGGTGCTACCAAGGAGGATTTATCTGCTTCCATTTTCCAGGCAGTTGTCAACCAGACCATCAGTGGTCTTGCCTGTGGTAAGCCGATTCGCGGAAATGTGGCATTTCTTGGCGGACCGCTTCACTTTCTTTCTGAACTTAAGGAAGCTTTTATCCGTACCCTGAACCTGAAACCGGAAAATGTGATTGCACCGGAGCATTCCCATCTTTTCGCAGCTGTCGGTTCTGCAATGACATATAAGAAAGAAACCTTTGTTCCTGTTGAGAATTTAATTGAACGTCTTTCTTCCAAGATAAAAATGGATTTTGAAGTAGAACGTATGGAACCGCTTTTTGCAAATCAGGACGAATATGATGAATTTACCAAACGGCATAATTCCCACAGCGTTGCAACCGATTCCCTTGCCGATTACGAAGGAGACTGTTTTATCGGTATTGATGCCGGTTCCACCACAACCAAAGTGGCGCTTGTCGGGGAAGACGGACGTCTTCTTTACTCCTTTTACAGTAATAACAACGGCAGTCCCCTGGCAACCACAATCCGTTCCATAAAGGAAATCTATTCCCTTCTTCCGAGAACAGCCCAGATTGTCCGTTCCTGCTCCACCGGTTACGGCGAAGCATTAATTAAGGCTGCCCTCATGCTGGACGAGGGTGAGGTAGAGACCGTTTCCCATTACTATGCCGCCGCATTCTTTGACCCGGCAGTTGACTGCATCATCGATATCGGCGGACAGGACATGAAATGCATTAAAATTAAAAACCATACCGTGGACAGCGTTCAGTTAAATGAAGCCTGCTCCTCCGGATGCGGTTCTTTCATTGAAACATTTGCCAAATCCTTAAATTATGATGTAAAGGATTTTGCCAAAGAGGCTCTTTTTGCCCCTCATCCAATTGACCTTGGAACAAGATGTACCGTATTCATGAACTCCAAGGTAAAGCAGGCGCAAAAGGAAGGTGCAACCGTTGCAGACATTTCTGCCGGACTTGCTTATTCCGTAATTAAGAATGCACTTTACAAGGTTATAAAAATTACTGACCCGAAGGATTTGGGAAACCATATCGTTGTTCAGGGCGGTACGTTCTATAATGATGCGGTTCTTAGAAGTTTTGAAAAGATATCCGGCTGTGAAGCCGTCAGACCGGACATTGCCGGAATCATGGGGGCCTTCGGTGCTGCCCTGATTGCCCGGGAACGTTATAACGGACAGCCTACCACCATGCTCACCATCGATAAGATTAATGAGCTTACCTTTGATACCAAGATGGCAAGATGTAAAGGCTGTACCAATCAGTGTCATCTCACCATCAACCGTTTTTCCGGCGGAAGACAGTACATAACCGGAAATCGTTGCGAACGTGGTCTTGGCAAGGAAAAGAACAAGGAAAACATTCCGAATCTTTTTGAATACAAGAATAAACGTCTCTTTGGATACGAACCATTAAGCGAGGATAAAGCAGTCCGTGGTGTTGTTGGTATTCCGAGAGTTCTTAACATGTATGAAAATTATCCATACTGGTTTACATTTTTTACAAAGCTTGGATACCGCGTGATTCTTTCACCGGAATCCAGTCGGAAAATTTATGAACTGGGTATTGAATCCATTCCAAGTGAATCCGAGTGTTATCCGGCAAAGCTTGCCCATGGACATGTAACCTGGCTTATTCGTAACGGAATCAAGTTTATTTTCTATCCTTGCGTTCCATACGAAAGACAGGAATTTTCAGATTCCAATAATCACTACAACTGCCCGATTGTAACCTCCTACGCAGAGAACATTAAAAATAATGTGGAGGAGCTTAAGACAGAAAATGTAAATTTCATGAATCCATTCTGTTCCTTTGCTTCAGAGGAAGTATTAACAAAACGCCTGATTGAAGCATTTGACGGAATCATTCCTGCCAATGAAGTAAAAGAGGCCTCCAGGGAAGCCTGGTTTGAGCTGGAGAACTGTCGTGATGATGTCCGTGCCAAGGGCGAGGAAGTCTTAAAATATCTGGATGAAACCGGGCGCAGGGGAATCGTGCTTGCCGGACGTCCGTATCATGTTGACCCGGAAATCAATCACGGTATTCCGGAACTGATTAATTCATATGGAATTGCAGTATTTACCGAGGATTCCATTTCTCATCTGGGGCATGTGGAACGTCCTCTTATTGTCATGGACCAGTGGATGTATCATTCCCGCCTTTATGCGGCCGCAAGTTATGTAAGAACGCGGGATAATCTGGACTTAATCCAGTTAAATTCCTTCGGATGCGGTCTGGATGCCGTAACAACGGATGCGGTAAACGATATTTTAACAAGCGCAGGCAAGATTTATACCGTATTAAAGATTGATGAAGTCAATAATCTCGGTGCAGCCAGAAT
>JAQXXN010000067.1 GCA_029226085.1 Thermoflexaceae bacterium | reverse complement strand
TCCGGTGTCTGGGAAAGAACATATTCTGCATGCTCAATGGTCTGACGAATGATTTCTTCCAGATCATCTGTTTCCATGGATAATTCCATGGCTTTTTCTGCTGCACCCTTTGCAACTGTAAGGATAGTACCTTCCTTTGGCTTCATTACTGCCTTATAAGCCGTATCAACAGCACGGGAAACAGCAGCCGCAAGAACCTGCGCATCAATTACGTCATAATTGGCAATTTCCTTGGTAAATCCACGGAATAACTGCGACAGAATAACTCCCGAATTACCTCTGGCGCCTCGTAAGGAGCCGCTTGAAATTGCTTTTGCCAGATCTGCCATGGTCGGCTTCTCAATGGAACTTACTTCCTTTGCTGCGGAAAGAATGGTAAGTGTCATATTAGTTCCCGTATCACCATCCGGTACCGGGAATACATTTAATTCGTTAATCCATTCCTTATTCGATTCCAGATTTTTTGCTCCAGCTAAAAACATCTTTTGCAAAGTCTTAGCATCTATTGTTGTAATAGCCACTTTTTCTATCCTCCTAAATTAGTCAATGACTCTTACGCCATCAACAAATATATTAATCTTTTTAATCTCAATTCCGGTATATTCCTCAACCTTATATTTTACATTTTCTATGAGATTCTCAGAAACCGTCTTAATGCTTACACCGTATGCGATAATGACATGAAAGTCAATGGTTATTTTATTATCTTCATCAATGCTTACATTAATTCCGCGTGTCAGACTGTCTTTCTTTAAGAGCTTCACAAAGCCATCCTTTACGCTAAGCATTGCCATGCCCACAATACCGAAGCACTCAATGGCTGACAAACCTGCATATCTTGCAATCACTGCTGTATCTATAACTACATCACCCATTGGATTTGACATTTTACCCTTCATAATTGTCCTCCTTAATTTTTTGTGAAATGACGATATACGATTAGTATATCAATTAATTATAACCTATTATGTAAGAAAAGGAAATATTTTTTTATTTTTAATATTTTTTTATATTTTTACTTGCAATACTATTTATTTTCTGATAGAATATCCTATGTTGTGGGTCAATCTGACCGTCATTACAGAAAATTGCCGTTTTCGGCTGTTAATATTAACGTGCGTTATACGCTGGTTTTAAGGAGGTGCTACTAGATGGCTAAGTGTTCAATTTGTGACAAGGGTGCTCATTTCGGTATTAAGGTGAGCCATTCTCATAGAAGATCTAACAGAATGTGGAAGTCCAATGTTAAGTCTGTTAAGGTAAAGGTTAACGGCGGAGCTAAGAAAATGTACGTATGTACAGCCTGCTTAAGATCTGGCGCTGTTGAAAGAGCTTAATAATTACTTAATACTTAAAAGAAGCTGTCCGATGGGCAGCTTCTTTTTTCGTCCTTTTACCGGCAGAATAAATTAAATCCTGCCACCAGCATAACCAGTATCAGCACTACCACGCAAAATACGCTGTCAATAAATAAGGAGATGAACATCCCGATTGCAACCCAGAATAAAATAAATCCGATTAAGCATTTCATAGAATTCATCTCCAAATTTGTTCTTATTATATTATATTCAGTTTTACAAAAAAATACCCTGTTTACTCTTCGATATTACTCTCTTCCGATAAAACCTCATCAATGGCCTGGGATACCTGGCTGTCCTTTGTCACATCTTCATTTTTCCCGGTAAACTTATTGATCAGATCCGGAACCATGTCAATAATTTTGGTAACCGCATCCTGATTCTTCACATTAACCAGTCGAATCTGGTCGCCTTTTATGACAAGTACCGCACTTGGTGAAATCTTTCCTCCCATTCCACCTGTTGCAGCGGATTTCTTATCGGCATTGGAAGCTCCTGCCGCAACACCAAACGAGACATCAACAAGAGGCAGAATGATTGTATCATTAATATGAACTGCATCCCCCACCACTGTTTTTGCCGAGATAAAAGAATCCATTCCTTTAAATAAGGATTCTACTGTTGCATTAAACTTTTCATTTTCTGCCATGTTTATTTCCTCCTGATTAATTTTCTAAGGGTTTTATTACCATATAATCTAATTGCTATTATTAACAGATTAAGAACTCTTATCCTGCCCTTCATGTAAGCTTTTATCTCCAGTATCTCCCGGTCAAAATCCGGTTCCAGAATAAAATTCAGTGAAAGAACTGTATTAATAACGGAATATGCTCCGGTTACCTGTCCGGTAAGTGCCGGATCCTTAAAGCCTGCCTTTACATAAATTCCATGCTTTTTCGGCTTAATATGCCTGAATATATCCCGAATCTCCTTAAGCACAAATAATATGGCTTCCTGATTCTCCGAAGAGGTAACCATCCTGCAGATCTTATCCAGATTCCGTTCTGCCATGCGGATTTTCCTGCATACTTCATCCCACAAATCGAGAACTTTTGTAATGATTATAGCATAAATCTCTGCCGGATGCATAAAATGAAAATGAAATTTTATCTTTTTGCCGTGAGTGCCAGAAGAACCAGCGTTTTCTGTATCTCCTGCACTATCTGCAAATTCTGTACATTCCATGCTGTCTGTAAGTTCTGTACTGTCTGTAAGTTCTGTACTGTCTGTATTCTCTGTTTTTTTTCCGTTATCCTCCTTATACGCTGGCTGTGGCTTCTTTTGCTTTTCACTGTTTATTATGTCAAAAAACAAAAATCGTACCTTATAGGAAAGATGGTTTCTGATATCACTCACATAAACACGGAACACAAAAAGCCATGAGGCACGTACCGCAATCCGGAACTTTTCCTTATCATATTCCGTTTCTGCATAATAACGCACCGGTGCAAAAAGCACAAGGAAAAGAAGTACCAGTAAAATTCCAAGAATACACAGTAAAATAATACCAATTAACTTTAAAAGAAATATTAACACGTGTGGAAGGCCTCCCACCTTTTGGATATCAGCTCATGCCTGTTATCTGGACATGACATATTTTTTCACATCAAATGCTCCCGTGGAGGAATAAACATCCTGAATAATATCACGGGTCAGCTCCACTGCCTCGTCCTTTCCACAGGCAAGTCCTACGATAAACAGATTTCTGTTATCGTAATGTTTCCAAAGCAGCTCGTTATAAGAATATATATCCAGAATATTCTCGTCATTGGAAGGCAGTGTAATGACATAAGCATTGCTAAGACGCTTTTTACGAATTCGTCTAAGAATCTTATAGTGTTTTTTTGCCGCATTCTCTCCTAAATATAAATTCTTATACCATTCCATACATTTTATTCCTTAATCATTCTCTTCCACAAGCATCTGAATAAGTGCTGCGGTTGCTTTTCTTTCGGATGGCTCCGTGCACTGTTCCAGTGAAGTTTTTACATATTGAACAATCTCGTCCAGATTATTAAAAAATACAGGAAGAGAAGAAAGAACCAATGCCATTACTGCTCTGTTATATTCTCTTTCCGAATTCTTAAAGACTCCGGACAATTTCTCGTAATATTTTGAAAAAGCATTTCCTGCATCCTCTTCGGATACTTTGCCTGTTTCACTGTTATCAAGAAGACTTACAAAATAACTGCCGGATGCCAGTTTCTCAATCTTTCTAAGACTTTCAAATGCATCCTCCAGTCCATTTTCCCTAATCTGGTCAAGAAATGACTGATTGATTTCATCAATCACATAATCATTGGAACTAATCTGGGAATAAATTCTTTCCTGCCTTCCTTCAAAGGAAATAAATTTATCCGTAATATCCTCATAGACTTCTTCCATACTGCCATCTGCCGTCTTCATGACTGTCTCAATGATATCAATACAGTTTTTAGTTTCCACACTGTCATGAAATGCATATGGCCTTGCAAGAAGTATGATAAATGTATCATTAATTATTTCCATCAGCTGAACATACAAATCACTGGTTTTTGTAACGAAGGAAACCGCATAGGAAAGCATTTCATGTGCCTTATCATATTCTTCCTTTGTCATCTCTTTATAATTACAGGAAGACAGCTTAAGAAGAATCTCATGCAAATCCGGAAACCTTGTTTCAAATCCCTTTGGATTATAAATACCGGAAACGGTATCCAGCATATACACAAAATCATTTAGTGCAGACTTCTCCTGCCCCTTGTATAATCCGAATGCATCCTGAACCAGTTCAAAAAACTTCTTTCTTGTAAGTCGCATCGGAAGCTGGCCGATTATTTCAGCAATCTTTCCGTTCATCACAACAGAATCCCTGTCCGAGAGAATATAATTCATAATGTCATTGGCAAGCTGGTTCTCATAATAATTCTCATCCATCTCCTCATCCGAGAACTTATATTCCACACGGTTTAAAATATGCTCAAAAACCGCCAGTCTGTCAACATATGCCGTTACTACATCCATGGTTTCCGTGATGGAATCACGGATGGTATTCAGTCTTTCCAGTGCTTTTGTTGTCTCTTCCCTATCCGAAGTATTGACAATATTGGCATCAATGATTCCGTTTAATGACGCAAGAATCTTCACCACTTCCCTGGAGGTCTCATCATCCAGCTCCGAAACTACATCGCAAAATGTATAGTAGTTCATCGAAAGCTTTATATAACTGAATCTGCTGTATAAAGTCATCATGCTGTCCATATAAGTGGACAAATTCTTTTCCAGATTCCTATTTTTACAAATTTCCTTTGAAATACTGCTTAAATCTGCCATTTTCCATATCCTGCTCATTCAATATTTTCTGTTTTACTTATAATTCTTAAAATAATCCGTAAAATCAAAGGTTGCAAAATAATCTGCCGGTGTCTCTGCCCTTCGTATCATCTGCACACTCTGGTCTTCCTTTAAAAGAAGCTCTGCGGAGCGAAGCTTTCCGTTATAATTATAACCCATGGAAAATCCATGTGCTCCTGCATCATGAATTACCAGATAATCTCCGATTTCAATCTCCGGAAGCATGCGGTCAATGGCAAACTTATCGTTATTTTCACAAAGAGAGCCTGTTACATCATACTTATGGTCACATGGTTCATCTTCTTTTCCGAGAACCGTAATATGATGATATGCCCCATACATGGCAGGTCTCATGAGATTTGCCGCACAGGCATCGCAACCAACATATTCCTTGTATGTATGCTTAAAATGAAGCACTTTGGTTACCAGATGTCCGTAAGGAGCAAGCATGAAACGTCCAAGTTCGGTAAAAATCGCCACATCACCCATTCCGTTTGCTGTAAGAACTTCTTCATAAACCTTTCGTACACCTTCGCCGATTGCCATGATATCATTACCTTCCTGATCCGGCTTATACGGAATTCCGATTCCACCGGAAAGGTTAATAAAACGGATGTCACAACCTGTCTTTTCCTTTAATTCAACTGCCAGTTCAAATAAAATCTTCGCAAGTGTCGGATAATAATCATTGGTTACGGTATTGCTGGCAAGAAATGCATGAATACCAAACTTCTTGGCTCCCTTTGCCTTAAGCATCTTAAACGCTTCAATAATCTGTTCCTTGGTCATTCCATACTTGGCATCTCCAGGATTATCCATGATGGAATTGGCAATCTGAAAATATCCGCCCGGATTAAAACGACAGCAGATAGTTTCCGGAATACCACATGTCTCGTCCAGAAAATCCACATGCGTAATGTCATCCAGATTAATTCTGGCACCAAGCTTTCTTGCATATTCATATTCACATGCCGGTGTTGCATTGGAAGAGAACATAATGTCATCCCCGTCAAATCCCAGTGCTTCTGCCATCATAAGTTCTGTCATGGAAGAACAGTCAACACCACAGCCGTATTCCTTTAAGATATTGATAATAAACGGATTCGGTGTTGCCTTAATGGCAAAATACTCCTTAAATCCTTTATTCCATGAAAAAGCTTCCTTCAGTTTCTTTACATTTTCCCGGATTCCCTTCTCATCATAAATATGAAACGGTGTCGGATATGTTTTTGCAATCTCTTTCACCTGTTCAAGAGTCACAAACGGTTTCTTAGACATTTTACAAGTCTCCTTCCTAAGTCAAAAAAATAAAAATATATTAAAAATTTTATAATAATTATAATAAATAGTCAAGAAAAGAGAATAATAAGTCTGTAATATTTTTTAAGGAGGAACAAATCATGGCTCAGATTAGTGAACTTGATTTACAGAATTTAAGACACCTGATTGGCGACTGTGAAAACTCTTACTGCAAAATGACGGCATATGCCAATGATGCAACCGACCCAAAAGTTAAGCAGTTTTTCAAGGATGCCGCAACAAGTGCAACCAATAACAAAAAACAGTTAATGGAATTTCTGAATTAGTAAGGAGGACATTATGGAAGAACGTGTAATGGTAGCCGATACCTTAAAGGCCTTAAATGCTCATCTTGGCGGATTTGGCCAGATGATTCCACAGACGGAAAACAAGGAATTAAAACAGACCTTAAAACAGATGAGAAATCAGGCAGAAATGTCACAGGAACAGTTATATACCATAGCAAAAGATAAAAAATACTATACTCCTGCCGCATGGGCAAAGGAAGATGAAATCGCACAGGTTAAAAATCTGTTTGTATAAAACAGGGCATTAAAATAAAAGACGAACACAACCGCAACTTTCTGCGCATGTGTCCGTCTTTTGTTATTTTCTTAAAATTTCCTGTAAAAATTGGCAATTCTAATAATCCTCCAGTACTTCCGGTCTCTGATTATACAGCCACATCATACCATAAGGCTTAATACTGATACTCTGATCTCTTATGTAATCATTGGATATGATATCCGTATATGGTCCCGGATCCAGTACCCATGCAGTCTTTTGCACCGGACTAAAGTTAAAAAGACCAATTATCTTCTTGTCTCCCATAGTTCTTACTATTCCAAGAACCGCAGGATCAAAGGTATCGTAAGTAAAGCATCTTGCATCCCGTGAGAAAACATCATATACGGCACGAATTCTCTTTAAAAACATCAGATTATTATACAGCTTATACTGACAGGACTCCGTATTAAAGCGAAGCTTTGCCTTAGACCAGTCCATACTCTTTCCTTCCATCTGGCCCAGCTCATCGCCAAGATACATAAACGGAACACCCGGAATCATCATTAAATATCCCTGTAACATCATGTCAAAATCAATTGCCATTTCCATTTCAATCCGGTCATTCGCCGTATTCATCCCACATAGAACAGCCAGATTTTTCCAGTCCTCCTGCCATGGATCCTGAATATAATTAAGGAATACAGTACTGCGGCTTATCATGGTAAGCGAATCAATCATGTTGCGGAGCTTCACCACATTTTTCTCCTGAACCGCTTCCAGTAGAAGATCCTTATTACTTAAATTATTCACAAGCTGGCATTCCTGATTAATAAGAGACCCGTAATAAGAAAATGCCGTTCCGTCATCATATTCGCCATTGCATAAAAGAATACATCCCGGACAGACGATGTCAAGAATGATGCGGATTAACCGAACAACATGGATTTTCTGATCCGAGTATGGAAAATCCAGGCCTAAATCATTCCATTTATACGGTCTGCAGTTAATTTTGAAAATATCAACTCCAAGATTGGCAAACATTAACATGTCATATATCAGTTTATTAAATAACAGTGGATTCGACAAAATCTTATCCATATTTTCCGGCTTACAATATTCACCGATATTATCGAAATATACGCTGATTCCCATGCTCCTGCAGGCTGCACAGAACTTGTGCAGATCGCTGATACTGCCATGATTTAAATCAACCGAAATAAATTCCGGCAATGCACCCTGTTTATTCACAACCAGCGCAGGTTTTAAAACCGGCATCACATTGATGAAAGAAATATCAAAATCCTTCAGATACTCAATATGCCCTGTAAGCCCCTGAAGATTATTCTCACTGTCATCCACATATACCGTCATGCCATAAGAATTATTCTGATGAAACCATCCCGGATTTTCCGCCCTCTCAACATCCAGCTGTTTAAATGCATCACCACGGTAGGAAAAAGCATTATCAAGGTTTTTTAATAAAAAGGTAAACGCATCAAACCGGTCCTCATATATATCCAGATAAACGGTTCTTAATTCGTCAATATAATTTGCTTTTCTAATCTCGTATTCTTTATTAAAATCAATTTTTTCGTTCATATCCATCTTTTTTCCCTGTCATTAAAGACGATTATATAATTCTTCGTATTTCTTTGCCGATGCAGTCCAGGAGAAATCCGCAGCCATGGCTCGATCCACAATCTTATTCCATTCCCGTTTTCTGTCATAATATACTGCTTCTGCATACCGGATTGTATTCAGCATCTCATGTGCATTATAGTTGGCAAATGAGAAACCGGTTCCTGTACCTTCATACTCATTGTATGGTATGACAGTATCCTTAAGACCTCCTGTCTCCCTGACAATCGGTACCGTACCGAAGACTCATAAGCTGGCTTAAGCCGCACGGTTCAAAAAGTGAAGGCATTAAGAATGCATCACATGCCGCATAAATCTTATGAGACAGATCCTCGTTATAATAAATATTTGCAGACACCTTGCCGTTATATTTCCATGCAAAATGCCGGAACATATTCTCATACTTCGGTTCCCCGGTTCCAAGAACAACTAACTGGATACTGTCCTGACACATCTGATCCATCATGTATGCAATCAGGTCAAATCCCTTCTGGTCCGTAAGTCTGGATACAATACCAATCATCATCCGGTCCTTATTTACTTCCAGTCCAAGTTCTTTTTGCAAGTCAAGCTTGTTTTTATATTTTTCCTTTCGGAAAGTAACCGCATTATAGTTATGAGGAATCCTCTTATCTGTTTCCGGATTATATTCCTCATAGTCAATACCGTTTACAATACCCACAAGACTATTGGACCTTGCTCTCATGAGGCCGTCCAGATTCTCGCCGTAAAATGGTGTTTTAATCTCTTCCGCATAGCTCTGGCTTACGGTGGTAACCATATCCGCATAAACGATACCACCCTTTAAATAATTGCCATCTCCATACGCTTCCAGCTTGTCCGGTGTAAAGAAATACTGCGGAAGTCCTGTAATGTCCTGAATCTTTTTAAGATTCCAGATTCCCTGGAACTTTAAATTATGTATAGTCATGATTGATTTTGCCCTGCGGAAAATCTCATTTCCCTGGAACCGTTCCTTCATATATACAGGAATCAGTCCTGTCTGCCAGTCATGGCAGTGGATAATATCCGGTTCAAATCCCAGCACCGGTATTGCAGAAAGTGCCGCCTTACTAAAGAATGCAAACTTTTCAATATCCTCATGGATATATCCGTATGGTTTCGGACCGGCAAAATAAAACTCGTTGTCTATGAAATAGAAAATCACGCCGTTATATTCCATTTCGAATACACCCACATACTGCTTTCTCCATGCGAGATCAATATAAAAATGAGTCTTATAAATCATCTTTTCACGATACTGCCATGGTATACATAGATATTTTGGCAGCATGACACGTACATCAAATTCATTCTTATCAAAGTATTTTGGCAGTGAACCAACAACATCCGCCAGTCCACCTGTTTTAATAAACGGAACTGCTTCAGAAGCTATAAATAATACCTTTTTCATAGGCAAACCTCCAAAAATGCATTTTATATAATACATTATAACTGATGTAACGTATTTTTTAAAGAACTTCTTTTGAAATTTATCTTATTCCATGAGAAAGCCGTAATTTATCCGCTATCAGGGCAATAAACTCGGAATTAGTTGGTTTTCCCTTTCCGTCACTGACCGTATAACCAAAATACTCCTCTATAACATCCGGATTGCCCCTGTTCCATGCAACTTCAATGGAATGCCGGATTGCTCTTTCCACCCTGCTTGGTGTTGTCTGATATTTTTTACTGATGCTTGGATAAAGGATCTTGGTGATACTGTTAATCATCTCACGGTCGCGAATGGACATTAATATGGCATCCCGGATATACTGATATCCTTTAATATGGGCCGGTACACCGATTTCATGAATCACACCCGTTATTTCCACCTCCAGCATCTGATCCGTTATTTCGGTCGTATTCTTCATTACAGACGTTTCCGTCATGTACATGGAGCCATTGCTGCTGTCCTGGCTGCGGACATTTGAAAGGCTGCGGCGGATTGGACTATTTTTACACTCTCTGATTTTTTTTAGCAGAAATTTAATATCAAAAGGCTTTAACATGTAATACTCTGCTCCAAGACTAAATGCATTTTCAGTAATCCGGTCTTTTCCTACTGCGCTTAACATAATATAGTTTGGTTTATTATTTTCCATTGAAACATCATTATTTAATTCTTCCAAAACTCCCAATCCGTCAAGTTTTGGCATGATTACATCCAATAAAACGACATCCGGTTTCTTTTCCCGAATAACTTTTACAGCATCCACGCCATTATTCGCTTTTCCTACAAGCCGTAAATCTTCTTCCTGTGACAGCATACTGTCAATTAAATCTAAAATTCCCTCGTTATCATCTGCCGCCACTATACTTATCTGTTCCATTTTCTACCTCCCCGGTTTTTTTATAGGTAATTATAATTACATTTTTTTGCTTCGGCAAGAGTATTTTTTCGCACGATTCGACAGTTATCGACAAAAAAGCTGTCATAAAATATAAAAAAAAAGAAAAGATTCCCTATTAAAATGGCTTTTCATTATAAAATGACGAAAAAATTTTAAAGGCATTCTTTTATCGTAAATTATTTTTTATTGGTATCAATAACTGTTTTATTTGACAATTTCTTATTTTGAAGATACCTTATATCTATAAATAGACATCCCAAAAAATCACGGAAGGAAAGAAACCATAATGTCAGTCAGACTCTTTATTATGACCCATAAGCCGTTTACCCCGCCAAAAGACCCAGTCTATGTTCCTCTTCATGTGGGACGTGCCAACGCAGAAGATTTGGGGTATTTAGGAGATGATACCGGTGATTCCATCTCCTGTCTCAATCCGTATTTCTGTGAATTAACCGGAATGTACTGGCTGTGGAAGAACTACCATGAGACAGATTATATCGGCATCTGCCATTACCGGCGTTATCTGATTAACGAAAGCGGCTGCCTATTTACCGGGGAACAGATTGAAAAGCTGCTCCAGACCCATGACATCATTACCACAAAGCTTTTGACACTGACCTGTTCTTATCACGAAGGTTTTGGCGCCAATCACCATATCCGGGATTTAGATGCCGCCGGCAGGGTCATAAAAGAAAAATATCCGGAATATCTGGAAACCTTTACCAGTCTGGTAAATGGACCAAACACTTATTTCGGTAATATTTTTATTACTTCAAGGAAACTGTTTGATTCTTACTGTACATGGCTGTTTGATATATTATTTGAAGTACAAAAGCAGACGGATTTCACAGGATATAATAACTATCAGAAACGGCTTTTCGGATTTCTTTCCGAATTCTTACAGACCGTCTGGATACGTTACAACAAGCTGTCGGTCATGGAATGCATGGTGGGCATGGCCGGTGATAAATACGAAACCGGAAAATTAAAGGAACAGCTGGCATCTTTCTTTGAAAAAAGAGACTACATGGCAGCAAAGAATCATCTTCTTTTATCTCTCAAAAAACGTCCGGACGTTCTTATGGAGGCTTCTGATGTAACGGGTGAGCTGCGGCTTTGTATGCAGATTATCTCCACCTGTGAATTTGAAGACGAAGCATGCGGACGGTGTGTTTTGGATTTTACCCGCGATTATTTTAGCTTAATCCGGCATTTTAACCGGCTCAATACTGCCGTTATTCATTTTATCAATGGTCATGCTGATAACAGGGATATTGCATTCTTTAAACAAAATCATGCTGTGACGCCCATTGCCGTGGAAATTGCGTTAAAACTGTATTGCAGTGACTCTTCAAAATATTCTAAAACCATTCATGACATCCGGCAGATTATGCCTGCCGGTTAACGTTTTGTGCCGACAGTCTCGTGCACTCAGTCCCTACGTTGTTTTCATCTCTTCACGCAATTTCTTTACGATTTCATGTTCCATCTGAATATCCAGATTCATAACAGCAGATGCCAACTGATCTGTTAATTCCTTGAGATAATCAGGAATTTCATAGCATTGTATCTGTTTAATGATTTCATCCGCTATATCTACATCCAAATCTTCCATTGCTGCATCCAGAGGGCTTA
>JAQXXN010000066.1 GCA_029226085.1 Thermoflexaceae bacterium | reverse complement strand
CCTCCATAAAAATATTGTTTTCTTTAATGTATAACACATTTAAAACATATTATATTCTTTTTAACGAAGATATTCAAGTATAAGAATATATCTTAACATTATCCACAGATAATAAATATGGAGGTAGTGTTATGATTGATTATTCACCATTTTGGAATACCTTAAAAAAATCTGACGAGAATTGGTATACTCTTACAAATAAGCATAATTTATCACATAGCACTTTACACCGCTTAAAACATAATAAGGATATTTCAACAAAAACATTAAATGATTTATGCCGTATCCTTAACTGCAATGTTGAGGATATCATTAGGTATATTCCATCAGATAGCGACCAGACATTATAGAAGTCCTATATTTTCCAGATTGTGTATCAGAATAACTAGAACAGCCGGAACACGAATTGCGCTCCTGCCTTTCTATTCTCTGTCGCATTCTTTTTACTTTCAATTGATAAAACTATTGATTTTTCTGCATCCGCATATTCTCATTGTCTACAAAAATTTATCGCTATCAAATTAAATCGAGTACATCTTTTCTAAGTATTCTGTAAATAACTTACGCTTAATAAGACGCTTATTTCCACACCAGATAACATAAGGACAATTATCACTATTTGTTAATTCCCTAAGCTTATTCTGACCTATGCCAAAATACATGGAAGCTTCCTCAAGTGTTAGGTTTGCTTTTTCCCATAAAGGAACATATTTATTATCTATAACAATCACTCCCTTCAATCAAAAGGTAAATCTACATCATCGTCTATCTCAACGAATTCGTCTCTATTAAGATACGCTTTTACCGAATCATATTCTTTGATGCTTCCATCTTTTGAATAGATAAGCACTTTATGAATTCTCCTAAGAAAAGCTTCCCAAGATTCCTTATCTTCTCTCTGTACTTCTGCATACTGCTTTTCCAAAGACCAATTCGATATAATATACACCTTGTTATAACAGGCAAATTTATTTGTATACCTGCTTGGAAGTTCTATCGGGTAAATATCACAAAATAAAAGCATTTCCTTAATTCTCAACGAGGAACGAAACTCATCAAATGCAATTACAGGCTGTCCATTGTAAGAATCAAATGGGTGAAGGTAATCTGTTACACGATATACATTTGAATATCCATTCTTTTCAAGAACACCTCTGGTTTTTCCTGTTCCAGTAGCTCCGCTAATGTAAACCACTTCTAAATCAAGTCTGACTGTTTCTTTGTATTTCTCTGTTAATATTGTTGTTCTGACTTTATCGATTTTATCAATTTGAAGAATATAGTCTTGATTCTGAGCCAATATTTCTGCATTTGTCATATTATCAAGCACCATCTGATATAAATCCGACATATCACTTCTTTTACCTTTGCTATCTGGCGGTTTTGTTCCATATTCCTCAAAAGTTCCTTCTATTCTCTTTTCCTGTTTTGTTTCATCTGTTTCCCATTTACCAGTCTTTTTTACATAATTTACATTATCAGATACCGAACCTTTGCATTTCTCAATATGTGCTTCCTCAAAATAACGCTTAACCATACTGAATCTAACTCTGGATGCAAATACTACAAATATGTGAGTGTGATAACAGCTTCCCTGTTCATCTGCCATACAAATATAAACAAGCGTTTTGAAGTTATTTCTCACCACCTCTAATATGTGTTCATGCGTCCATCCCTTTTCCTTGGGAGCGTTAATCGTAAGCTGGTACATAAAGCTCTGAGTATCTTTAATTTTTATCGCCTCCTGTTCATTATGTGCAGCCTTGCGAGCAGGCTACAAAGCCTGTAAACACAAGGAATGCACATGTTTGTGCAGGTTTGGGTAATACTAAGCCAAACCTGTTGCGGATGGCTTGTGGCTTCGCCACCGCCACCGCCTCTGGTTATCTTGTTAATGCCTCAACACATATTGCCTTCATTTTTTTCTCATCCCTTATTACAGGTACTTTTATAAATCTTAGTTCTGAGCCCTGCCACAGCATAACACCTTCGCCTGTATGAAATTCTCGATTACCAACCTTATCTATCAACTCTTTTGGCATGAGCATAGAGTATATGCTCTCTAAAGTCGCACCTACAATGATGATCACGCCAAAATTGAGTCTCGAGCCAGTAGGAAAAGCTGAAGCATCTGGACGCTGGCAAGCAATCACTAATCTTACAGCCAAAGAACGACCGAGCATCAATATTTCCGACACTTTATGCATTACCAATTCTGCTTTTTTCTTCTCTGTTCCCAACAATGCCAATATGTTTGCCATGTATTCATCCCATACTAATGTGACAAAGTGCCTTGAAGTATCTTCTCCGCTTTGTCGCTTATGCATTATTTCATAAACCTCATCTAAAGCTTCAAGCGTTTTATCATAAGGATAATATCTTGGACATTCCCTGAGATGAGCAAAGCTATCATCTTGCTTGAAATCAGAAAAATAAACCACGCTATCAGCTCCACCATGTAAACAAATACGAGCTAAATATTGATTCGTTAAATATGACTTTCCCGAACCACTCATACCACATATAAGCGTCTGAGAATTATTCTTTGTGGAGGCATCCACTGTAACAGGAATTTTCTCAGAATATCCATACCACGCATCATAGTCATAGCCAATTAGCAAATCCTTAGAAGGTATCGTCATACAACACACCTCTTTCCTCTGGATTTCTGCCCTTAGCAGATTCAAAATAGATATGGTTTCCTTTATTCTTTTTTCTACCGCCATATGTAATATCGCCAATTAGATGAACATCAAGTCTGTCGCAAATAGCTTCCTTCTTTTCCTGCCATCGTTCCATTGGAATAGTGGTATAAAATTCTCTTTTTATAACACCAGACTTTCTATCCTTTTTCTTAGATATAAGCATTGGCGGTTGATTCTTCACATCCCGCTTATCACCAAAGACAATCTCCATATCTGCTTCATCCTTGATAGCAAAACAAAAGCCTACAAACTGCACTATTCCTATTGCACATATAATCGGGAATATAATTATTAGCGCTGTCATACATGCCGAGAATATTGATTCAACCATTGGATACATATCCATATTCGCAATATATTTTCTTTCAGCCATCACAAGAAATACAACACCTACCGTAAATAATAACCATACTAAATTTAATATTGGATAATTACATAACTGCTGAATTCCAAGAATAAATCTATACTGCTGTTTTTTCCTGTTATGTCTCTGCTCATTAAATTCTTTGTTGTTCATATTCCCTTTCTTATAGGACATCAGGAAGGATTTTACCCCTTCCCTTTGTCCTAAGATATTAAATTTGCTTGAAACTACTTAATGTTAAGATACAAATGCTTCGAAGCGAATTCATCTAATTTCTCACCAAGCTCAAGAGTTCTCTCGTATAAGAGGAAAATCATCATCTCAAGCGAGCGGTCGGAATTAATAACGAAATGTCCTTCATCGTTATATTCTCCGAAATCCTCATGAATCATAAAATCGAAATAGTTCGTATCATATACAATAGGTTTTATTTCATCGTTTATAAATGTCTCTATTGCCGAATACATTTCCTCAGGAACATCCTTCTTGTAATCCTTTATAAGATTAATGTTCTTGCAAATAAGTGCTCTATCTTCGATATTCTCAAAAATAATGCAATCCTTAAGTAATCTGTGAATCTCAACAATAGCTTTTGCACCATCATCTGTAATATTCTTACGCATATGTATTCCTTTCTGATGAAGCACCGGAAGGAGTCTGTTCCTCCCGATGCCATCCTGTATTATGTTTTTTGATTAAGCCTTATATAACATCTCAACCTTCCCCTTCATATTGAAGGAAATTTCGATAGTATCATTAAGCTTACAATCAGGAAGTTTAATCTCCGGTCTAAGGAAGAATTTTTCAGTTCTAAGACCTTCAACATTCTCATCCTTAAAAGAACAGAAGATATTAGTACCATGGATTGTTTCACCACTATTATTAGTGAAGTTTACATGCTGTACGCCTACCAATTTAACCTGCATATATTTGTTCTCCTTCCCTGCCACCATGTCATGAATAGGTGACATTCTTTCAAGTAGCTCCTTGATGATTCTCATTATACATTGTATAATGTACTGTGTAAGCTACATATAACATGACATTCGCAAATGAATCGGAGGCAAATGTTCGATATGAATAACATTGGAAATCATTATGATATAAATAAAGTCAATAAAAGAATAAAAGAAATGCGTAAGCTCAGAGGTTATACGCAACAAGAACTAGCCGATTCTATCGGCGTCAAAAGACAAGCAATAATCAATTGGGAAAAAGAGAAAGATAACACTCTTCCTGCAATCAAAAATCTTGTAGATTTATGTGAAACATTAGATTGCTCTATGGATTACCTTCTAGGTTCAGTTGATTCACCAGAAATAGAACCCATATCTAAGGCTTCTCACTATTCTGGAATAAAACCAGAAATTATAAGAGCTGGCATAGATAACCCAGACTATCTTAATTGTATAAATTTCTTTATGCATCCAGATAATTGCTCTGATTTTTTTAATTCAGTCACACTTAACACATGGAGAAAATTCTGGACAGATATGTCCCTAGATGAAATAAATGGAGAACTCAAAGAAGCGATAATAAAATACTATGATGAATATATTTCTATCACCCCTTTTGAATCTGTAAACAGAAAAACATATAGATCCTTTCTCGAAAATAAACTCCCACGAGAAAAGATATCATTAAAAGCAGAAACTACTGGTTCAAAAATTTATATAAAGAAATGTGTAACTCTACTTACTTACCAGAATTTCTTCAAGGATAAGGAATTTAATTACTTCTCGTTTATTACTTATCTTGTTGACCATACATTTGAACCACTATCACACAATATGATGATTGAAATTCAAAAGAATAAGCTATCACATAAGTTTGCAGAATTGTTCATTAAATATCTTGAATCGTAAAAAAAAGACTTCCCATTAACCAATAGGAAGTCTTTTAAACGTGTTCTCTTTATTTGGTCGCAATCTGGTCGCAAATCTCACAACTCACAGCTTGAAACACCAGTAAAATCAAGGATTTACTTATCCAAGCTCTTCATCGTTGGGAACAACAACACATCCCTTATCGCCGGTGAATCGGTAAGCAACATTACCAGACGATCGATACCGTATCCGATACCGCCCGTTGGTGGCATACCAACTTCCAGAGCATTTAAGAAATCCTCGTCCGTGTGCTGTGCTTCATCATCACCTGCTGCTGCATTGGCATCCTGCTGAGCAAAACGTTCTCTCTGGTCAATTGGGTCGTTAAGCTCGGAGTATGCGTTACACATTTCCCAAGTGTTGATGAATAACTCGAAACGTTCTACCTTCGTTGGGTCAGAAGGCTTCTTCTTGGTAAGCGGACTGATTGCAAGCGGATGATCCATGATAAATGTAGGCTGGATGAGTTCCTTCTCGCAATACTCTTCAAAGAAGAGGTTAACGATATCGCCCTTGGTATGACGAGCCTCGAATTCGATGCCTCGCTCCTTGGCAAGTGCTTTCGCCTCTTCATCAGTTGCTACCGTATCAAAATCAACGCCGGCATACTTCTTGATTGCATCGTTCATGGTAAGACGTTCAAATGGCTTACCAAGGTCAATTTCGATGCCGCCATAAGTAATCTTCGTTGTGCCGCATACCGTCTCGGCAAGGTAACGGAACATAGATTCTGTAAGTTCCATCATTCCTTCATAATCGGTATATGCCTGATATAATTCCATCAATGTAAACTCAGGGTTGTGTCTTGTATCAACACCCTCATTACGATATACACGACCGATTTCATAAACACGCTCAAGTCCACCTACGATAAGTCTCTTCAGGTATAACTCAAGAGAGATACGAAGCTTAACATCCTCATCCAGAGCATTGTAATGTGTTTCAAATGGTCTTGCCGCTGCACCACCTGCATTGGATACCAATGTAGGAGTCTCAACTTCCATAAAATCACGACCTGCAAGGAAATTACGGATTTCCTTGAGGATCTTAGAACGCTTGATAAATGTATCCTTAACTTCCGGATTCATGATAAGATCAACATATCTCTGACGATATCTTGTATCGGTATCCGTAAGTCCATGGAACTTCTCCGGAAGAACCTGAAGGCTCTTGGTAAGAAGTGTGATTGTCTCTGCATGAACTGAGATTTCTCCGGTCTTTGTACGGAATACAAATCCCTTAATACCATAAATATCACCAAGGTCCGACTTCTTAAAATCTGCGTAATCCTCTTCTCCCACACTATCCCTTGCAACATAAGTCTGGATATTGCCCTTAAGATCCTGAATATTGCAGAATGACGCCTTACCCATAACACGCTTGAACATCATACGTCCTGCAAGGCTTACCTGAATTGGATGGGCATCCATGATTGCACGACGCTCATTGTAATCATCACTGATTACTTTTCTTGCATCCTCTTCCGAAAGTCCGGTAACATCCGGTACAGCACGATTTCCAAGAAGCTCCTTCTCAAGCTCCTCATACTGTGCTTTTGCATCTGTAGAATGATGTGTAACATCATACTTTGTTATCTGGAACGGATCTCTTCCTCTGCTCTGAAGATCCGCCAGCTTTTCACGACGAATTCTCGCCTGTTCGCTAATATCCACCTGTGGCGCATTGTTCTGATTATTATTCTGCTCTGCCACCTTATTCACTCCTTCTATCTGACTTAGTTAATTAATTTGCCTTCTGGATAGAAATAACCTTATATTCCATGACACCAGCCTGTGTCTCCACAGATACCACATCTCCTGCCTTCTTTCCGATTAAGGCTGCTCCAACCGGAGATTCATTGGAGATTTTATTCTGAAGACTGTTTGCTTCGGTCGAGCCTACAATCTTAAATTCCATTTCTTCGTCATATTCCAGGTCATAAACCTTTACTGCACATCCAACACTGATCTTGTCAATATCAACTTCGTCATCAACTACTACTTCGGCATTCTTAAGGATTTTTTCCAGTTCTTCAATTCTTGCCTCGATATCCCTCTGTTCATCCTTAGCAGCATCATACTCAGCATTTTCCGATAAGTCGCCCTGTTCTCTTGCTTCCTTGATTTTCTGTGATACTTCTTTTCTTCTGACAACCTTAAGATCCTGAAGCTCATCCTCTAACTTCTTAAGTCCTTCGTATGTCATGATATTTTTCTTTTCTGATGCCATAATTGTACTCCCTTCTGGAATTAACCAATAAAACTAATATCAAGCTATTATATAATACACATTTTTTCTTGTCAATTAAATTTCGTCTACCAAAGCTTCCAGTTCCTCAAAGCTTTCAATATAATTAATCCTGTTTCTCAGTGCTGCAGAATTCGGATAGCCTGCAGTATACCAGGCAAAATGTTTTCTCATCTCGCGAATTCCAATATACTCACCCTTATACTGTTTCTGCAGGTCGGCATGTCTTAGTATCATCCGCTTTACTTCTTCCTTGTCCGGCTTTGGCAGAATCTCTCCCGTCTGCATGTAATGGCTGACCTGACGGAATATCCATGGGTTTCCACGGCTTCCCCTGCCAATCATAACTCCGTCACAGCCTGTCTGCCTCATCATTGCGATTGCGTCTTCTGCGCTGTTTATATCACCGTTTCCAATAACAGGAATGGATACTGCCTGTTTCACCTTTGCAATAATGTCCCAGTCTGCTTTTCCGGAATAATACTGTTCCCTGGTTCTTCCATGCACCGCAACTGCCGCCGCACCGGACTCTTCGGCAATCTTTGCAATTTCCACTGCATTTACACCGGAATCATCAAATCCTTTTCGAATCTTTACCGTAACCGGTTTCTTGACAGCAGAAGTCATTGCACTAATAATTTTTCCCACAAGTGCAGGATTTTTCATAAGTGCCGAACCTTCACCGTTATTCACAACCTTCGGAACCGGGCATCCCATGTTGACATCAATGATGTCAAATGGCCGTTCCTCGACCTGCTTTGCAATTTCCGCCATGATTTCCGGTTCAGAACCAAACAGCTGCAACGAGATGGGATTCTCTCCTTCCGTCACCTGCATCAGTCCCTCCGTATTTTTATTATGGTAAAGAATTGCCTTGGCGCTTACCATTTCCGTGTAAAGCAGACCACAACCTTCTTCCTTACATAACAAGCGAAAAGGCAGGTCTGTTACCCCTGCCATCGGTGCCAGTATCAGATTGTTCTTAATATTGACATTTCCTATCTGCATAAATTTCCTATTCCTCTATGTTTTCTCCAAGGACAAATACCTTGTAGTAAAGCTCCAGTGCCTCCAGAAGCTCTCTCTTTTCACTCTGCATCTGTTTCATCTTAAGCTCACTTCCTATCTCATCATATAAAAGATCGCCTTCATCTGCCTCCGTATGAAAATACAGGCTTCCATCTTCTTCGTACTCCAGCGTCAGTACTCCTCCCACATCCTCTGTAAAGAGTACACACATGATTTTCAGTTCATCCTTGATACTTTCCGGAAGTTTTTCAAATTCCTTGTTCAGATAATATTTCTTCTCATATGCACTTGATGCACATAAAATTTTATTTTCATCAAACATATCCGTATACACCCCTGACTGATACTTCTCCGGAACGGACTACGTGCAAAATGCCATTATCATCCGTTACCAGAAGTTCTCCCTGGTTATTAATTCCCTGCGAGGTTCCGGTATATTCTCCCGAAGCATCGATTATTTTTACTTTATTATTCAAATTCGCCAGATGGCTGTTATATTCTTCTTTTAATAATGACATATCCTGCGTCTTTAAAAACAGTTCATAGTATTCTTCAAATGCTTCTCCGAACGCAGCAATCAGACTGCTTCGGTTTATTCTTTTTCCTGTTTCCATCCGAATGGACGATGCCACCTTACTGATATCCTCCGGAAAACTTTCTGTATTGACATTAATTCCGATTCCCACAACCACATAATGAATCCAGTCAACTTCTGCACTCATTTCTGTAAGGATTCCGCAGATTTTTTTACCGTTTGCCACAATGTCATTCGGCCACTTGATGACAGGATTAATATCCGTTTTTACACTTATCGCCTTACACGCCGCCATTGCTGTAACCAGTGTCAGCATGGATGCAGCCTCCGGTTCTATACCGGGTCTTAACAAAAACGACATCCATATGCCGCTTCCCTTTGGAGATGACCAGCTTCTTCCCCGTCTTCCCCTTCCTGCCGTCTGTATCTCGCAGACCGCAAGTGTTCCATGTTCGGCGCCTTCCTCGGCAAGCTTCTTGATTACGTTATTAGTGGAATCCGTTTCTTCAAAAAAGACCACATTTTTTCCGAAAAACCTTGTATTAAGCCTTGCCTTAACTGCTTCTTCATCAATCACATCCGGGCATTCTTTCAGACAATATCCCTTATTGGTCACCGCATCAATCACATAACCTTCTTCCTTTAACTGGTTGATGCATTTCCATACTGCGGTTCTTGACACGTCAAGTTCATTGCAAAGACTCTGTCCTGAAACATAGCCTTCTGCTCCGGTTAATACCTTTAGCACTTTTTCCTTTACAGTATACATATCATACCCTCTTCATCACATTACCATAAGATGATTGCGCTTACAACTGTCACTGCTGCCATGACCAATGACAAAAGTGACAGAATATGTCCGCTTTTCTGCTCAAACTTAAAATAATTCTTTGCCGCATGCAGACCGTTTAATCCTGCACTTGCCAAAAATACCAGCGGAAGCAAATAATCAAAATTACCCGGTACAATAAAAATGACCGTGGCCATGAGAACCACGGCCACGCCCAAAATAATATTAATCCAGTCAATTACGATTTTTGTTCTGCGGTAAGCTCCATTACTTGCTGTAAACATTACCTGCTCTCTTTCTAATAACCGCCCATTGTAACCGCCATCACAGCCTTAATGGTATGCATGCGGTTTTCTGCTTCATCAAATACAACGGAATTTGCTGACTCAAATACCTCATCCGTCACTTCCATTTCGGAAATACCGAATTTATCATGAATTTCCCTGCCAATCTTCGTCTTAAGGTCATGGAATGCAGGAAGACAATGCATGAATATCGCATCCTTCTTGGCATTATCCATTACCTTTTTATTTACCTGATATGGCATCAGTTCTTTTATTCTTGTCTCCCAGACCTCGTCCGGCTCACCCATGGATACCCATACATCCGTATAGATAACATCCGCATCTGCCGTTGCCTTATCCACATTCTCACAAAGAATGATGCTTC
>JAQXXN010000065.1 GCA_029226085.1 Thermoflexaceae bacterium | reverse complement strand
TGATCTCATATTCATGGATGCGGCAAAGGGACAGTATATTCATTTCCTTTCGGAGGTCATGAGACTTCTGGCACCGGGAGGAATGCTGATTTCGGATAATGTGCTTCAGGAAGGAGACATCATTGAATCCAAATATGGCGTTGTCCGTAGAAACCGTACCATTCACATGAGGATGCGGGAATACATTTATGCCATTACCCACATGGAAGGACTTGTTACGTCCATTGTTCCCATCGGAGATGGCATTACATTGAGTGTAAAGAAGGAGATAGAATGAGAAAGCCAGAGTTATTGATTCCGGCAAGCAGTCTGGAAGTATTGAAGACCGCGGTAATATTTGGTGCGGATGCCGTATATATTGGTGGAGAAGCTTTTGGACTTCGTGCCAATGCCAAGAATTTTTCAATGGAGGAAATGAGAGAGGGAATTGCTTTCGCACATGAACATGGAGTGAAGGTTTATGTGACGGCAAATATTCTTGCTCATAACAGGGATCTTGTAGGCGCAGGAAAGTATTTTGAAGAATTGAAAGATGTGGGACCGGATGCGCTGATTATTTCGGATCCGGGTATTTTTACCATTGCACGGGAAGTCCTGCCGGACATGGAAATTCATATCAGTACCCAGGCTAATAACACCAATTACCAGACCTATCTGTTCTGGCATAAAATGGGTGCAAAGAGAGTGGTTTCGGCTCGGGAACTATCCCTGGAAGAGATTAAGGAAATCCGTAGAAACATACCGGATGACCTGGAGATAGAGACCTTTGTTCATGGTGCCATGTGTATCTCTTATTCGGGAAGATGTCTTCTGAGCAGTTTTCTTACGGGAAGGGATGCCAATCAGGGAGCATGTACCCATCCATGCAGATGGAAATACGCACTTGTTGAAGAAAAACGTCCCGGTGAATATATGCCGGTTTTTGAAAATGATCGTGGAACGTATATTTTTAATTCCAAGGATTTATGCATGATTGAACATATACCGGAGCTTATTGATGCAGGTATCGACAGTTTTAAGATAGAAGGAAGAATGAAGACGGCACTTTATGTTGCCACGGTTGCAAGAACATACCGGATGGCAATTGATGATTATCAAAAAGGTGAAGATTACTATAAGAGCCGGATTCCGTTCTATAAGGAAGAAATATCCAAGTGCACGTACCGGCAGTATACGACGGGATTTTTCTTTGGGAAACCGGACAGTAATACACAGATTTATGACAATAATACCTATTGCCGTGAATACACCTATCTTGGTATTGTGGGCAAAAAAAATGCAGACGGGCTTTACCGCATTGAACAGCGTAATAAGTTCTCCGTGGGTGAAGTGATTGAAGTCATGAAACCGGACGGAAGAAATCTTTCTGTTACCGTAAGAAAGATTACGGATGAAGACGGTAATGAACAGGAATCAGCACCACATCCAAAGCAGGTTCTATACATTGATCTGGGTGTGGAATTAAGTGAATATGATATTCTTAGAAGAAAAGAATAGATTTGGAAAGGCACTTTGAAGGCGTTTTATTCATATGATGTATAAAATGACTTTGAGGTGCTTTCTTGAAAATATTTGAAAAACCTCTGACAGCAGCAGAAGAAAAGCAATATCTTCTTAAATTAAAAGAGGGTGACATGGCTGCCCAGGAAATTCTCATCCGGAAAAACATGCGTCTGGTGGCACACATGGTAAAGAAGTATACCTCAAGTGACGTAGAGACGGAAGACATGATATCCATCGGAACCATCGGTCTTATTAAGGCAATTAAGAGCTTTGACATGGAGAAAGGAAGCCGTCTGGCAACCTATGCGGCAAAATGCATTGATAATGAGCTTCTAATGACACTCCGTAACAATAAGAAGCGCAGCAGGGAAGTGTCCTTAAATGAACCCATAGGGACCGATAAGGAAGGAAATGAAATCAGTCTGATTGATTTTATCGAAAGCCAGAATAGTGATGTATATCAGGTGGTGGAGCTGAATAATGAAATCCGCTGGTTAAGGGATGCCATTCAGAAAAACTTAAGTAAGAGAGAACAGCAGGTTATTGCATTGCGGTATGGTCTATATGGCGGACAGGAAAAAACACAGATTGAGATTTCCAGAATGCTGGGTATTTCCAGAAGCTATGTCAGCCGGATTGAAAAAAAGGCATTAAGCAAGCTTCGGGCAGGATATTAAAAGACATAAAAAGAGAACCCGGAAAGGAATAAGAAATGACAGTTATTGAGAAACTCGAAAAAGTACGTGAGTACATGAAAAAAGATAATGTAAGCGTGTATATTGTCACGTCATCGGATTATCATGATTCTGAATATGCAGGGGAATACTTTGAGACAAGAAAATATTTGTCAGGATTTACCGGTTCTGCCGGAACACTGATTATCGGAACCGAAAAAGCTGCTCTTTATACAGACGGAAGATATTTTATCCAGGCAGAAAAAGAGCTTTCCGGTTCCGGTATTGAGTTAATGAGGATGGGAATGGAATCCACACCTTCGATTACGGAGTATATTGAAGGAATATGTAAAAAGGGAACCTTTATTGCGGCAGATACAAGGACTGTTTCGGCAAAGGACGGAGAAACCTATGAGCAGGTACAAAAAAATGCCGGATGCGTGGGATTATTAAACAGGGATTATGCCGGAGCAATCTGGACGGACCGGCCATTAATGTCAGCCAGTCCGGCTTTTGAATTAGCGCTTTCTTATGCCGGAGAAAGCAGGGCAGACAAGCTTTGCCGTATTCGTCAGTTCATGAAGGAAAGTAAAGCAGACGGACATATCCTTACCACACTGGATGATATCGCATGGACATTAAATATCCGGGGAAATGATATACTGTATAATCCCATGGTTCTTTCCTATCTGTATCTGGATGATAAACAGGGATTTTTATTCACGGATGCCGGCAAATTTTCAAAGGAACTTACCGGGCAGCTGAAAGAGGATGGTATTGAAATAAAACCATATGATGAATTTGAGGAATTTATCCGGAGTATTATGCCGAAGACGTCTGTTTTATATGATAAGGAGAAAATCAATTATTCCATCTATACGGCAATGGGAAATACAATCACACGGATTGAAAAGACGAATCCGGAAATCATGATGAAGGCTGTAAAAAACCATATAGAAGCAGAGAATGAAAAAAAGGCACATATTAAGGATGGAGTTGCTGTTACCAAATTTATATACTGGCTGAAAAAGGAAGTGAAAAAACGAAAGCTGAATGAAATGGATGCAGCAATGTATCTTGAAAAATGCAGAAAAGAACAGGAAGGTTATATTGAACCAAGTTTTTCCACAATCAGCGCTTACAATGAAAATGCGGCAATGATGCATTATAATCCTTATGTGAATGGCCCGGCAGATTTAAAACCGGAAGGAATTCTTCTGGTAGATTCAGGGGGGCAGTATTATGAAGGAACAACGGATGTAACAAGAACCATTGCGTTAGGACCGGTAAAGGACGAGATAAAGACACAGTATACGGCAGTCCTTCGGGGAATGCTGAATCTTTCCAATGCCAGATTCTTAAAGGGCTGTATTGGAATGAACCTGGATATTCTGGCAAGGGGACCGCTTTGGGAGATGGGACTTGATTACCGGTGCGGAACGGGACACGGAGTAGGATACCTTCTCGGTGTGCATGAGGCACCCAATGGATTCCGCTGGAGAAAAGTTCCGGAACGGGAAGACGGATGTGTTCTTCTTCCCGGCATGATTACAACCAATGAACCCGGTGTTTACGTGGAGGGAAGCCACGGTATCCGTATTGAGAACGAACTGCTTACAGTTTTGGATGAAACCAATGAATATGGTGATTTTTTACGGTTTGAAACACTGACCTGTGTTCCGGTTGAAATGGATCTGGTGGATTTGGAACAGATGTCTCCAAAGGAAATAAATCTTTTGAAAATTTATCAGAAAAAGGTTTATGACACAATTTCTTCATATTTGGAAAATGATGAAAAAGAATGGCTTTTGGCTATTTGTTGTAACATTTGAACGAAAAAATATGAATTTTTTGTGAAAATTTAGTACTTTTATTATAGGTAAATTTAGGCATATTTTATTGCAAAATTTGGATACTTAATATATAATGATTTTGTTATTAATGTTTATTATTGAAAGATGGTGACAAAATGGCAACAAAGAAAGTAGAAACAGCAAAGGCTGTTAAGGTAGCAGAACCAGTTAAGACAGCAGAACCTGTTAAGGCTGTAGAATCTGTTAAGGAAGTTAAGGCAGAAGCAGTAAAGGCTGAGCCTGCTAAGACTGCAGCACCGAAGGCCGCAGCTCCTAAGAAAGCGGCTGCTAAGAAAGCAACTGTTAAGAAGACTAACGATGAGAAGACTTGTAATTTTTATATACAGTATGCAGGAGCACAGTTTAGCTATGATGATATCATTGCTAGATCAAAGGAAGCAGCTGCAGCAGACATGGGCAAGAGAGTTTCTTCGGTTAAGACAATTGACATTTATTGCAAACCGGAAGAACGTGCTGCATATTATGTAGCAAATGGTAAAATTGCCGGTCGTATCGATTTATAATTTATTATATCCGATACATAAAAGCATCCGGAGTCATTCGGATGCTTTTCTTTTAAGGACTAATGCGCAGTATATGTGCTTAGTTATGGCAGAAAACCCTGCCATATCATAAATAAATTTACCGGAGAGGGAAAACAATGAAGAGAAAAGTATTATCAATCATGCTCATGCTTGTAATGGTTTTATCCTTGGCAGCATGTGGCAAAAAAGCAGGTGCGGATGCACAGCCTACCGTAAAGAATGTTTTGGAGAACATTTCCAAGGTTGAGGCTAACACGGTAACATGTGAATTTGTAATTGAAGATGCAGAATTTAATATGGCATTTCGTATTACAGGCTCCAATCAGGATGAGACACATGGATATGCTACCATTGAGATGAAGCTTAACATGGATCCATATGTAATGGAAGATTATGCAGAACTTACCAATATGTATGTTATTAATGAAGAGGTTTATATTAACGTACAGCAGATTTTAGATTTTCTGACTGATCTTGACAGCCAGTTTGCAATGTTAAGTGCTTATTTTGCTCTGCCAGGCGATTATCTTGTGGTTACCCTGGATGATTTAATTGCATTGTATGAGCAGATGGGCATTGATATATCCGAACTGAATCTTGAGTCCATGCAATCCGAAGAATGGAATGAAGAGTATACAAAGGCAATGGTTGAAGTATTTGGTAACATGCTGGATGAATACGCAGTCAAGGCAGGCGAGTCTGCTGTTACAATTACAGCTGATAAGGCAACTTTCACAGTGAATAATGATAATGTTGTTGCAATCATGGATGCGCTCGCAGCGATGGATATTGAAAATTACTTTATGGATTTTGCTGAAAAAATTGACAAGATTGACGGAACTGTTGGAAATACTGCATACATGAAGGAGCAGGTTGAGGGCATGAATGAGGAAATCAAGTCTGCTGCAGAAGAAGTTAAGGCCAATGGTGTAGGTGATGACAAAGTTAACATGGTAATAGACATGGGTGTAAATGGCACAAGTGCAGTGATTAATTTTAACATGGACATGGAAACCTATGGTGAAACATCCAAGATGACACTTACCATGACAACAACACCGGATAAGGCATCTGATGTAACAGTTCCAGTTAGTACGATGACCATAGAAGAGTTAATGAAGCTTCTTTCAGATCTTGGATTAATGTAAGAATCGGTTAAAAGATTATGAAAAAAAGAAGGCGGTGCATTGATGCATCGCCTTCTTTCATGGAAAATAGGTTTTTATCATTTATTCATTTAAGCGGACAGTTGCACCGCCTGGAATTTCAACAACCTTGTCATCATTAATGATAATCCATACGGATTGGAAAGAAGGATTATAGACGAAACTTAAATCGGCAGCAAACTGAAGCCGGTCATAGGCTTCCATGTAATCAACGATTTCAATGTTGGTTGCATACCAGATATCCTCCTGACCACCCATCATTTCACAGAAGCTTTCGATTAAATCCCAGTTATTATCACGGTCAAATTCATAACTGTGTCCCCATACATACATCATGTAAAGGTATTGCTTCTTCTTTAGATCCTTGAATTTCTGACCGAAACCGAGAAGATTATGGTTGTGATGACAGGTTGGTTTCCATTCCAGAAAATTATCCGGAAAAGCAAATCCGTTCACATCTCCCACAACATCAATGCCACATTCGGTTTTGGATTGTCTTACAACATATTCATCCGCATAATAATCGCCGACGATACGTCCGTATTTGATTCCAAGGTCTTCCATGATGCGTTCAATCCGTTTGCTGAAAGAACCGTTCGGATAAGCATGACCTCTTATTGGATATCCCATTACGGATTCCAGAAACTGTTTATCATTTAAGTATTCTGAAATGATTTCCGTATTCGGACAACGGTCAATGGTAGGGTGGGTTACGGTATGGGTAGCAACCTCGTGACCTTCGTATAGCTGCGGCCATTCCGCTGGATCAATACGGATTCCATCATGAACCAGACCTGAATTCAGGTTAAATGTACCCTTGATACCATATTTGTTAAAAATGGAAACCAGCCGTCTATCTGCAAATTTTCCATCATCATAACTCATGGTAAGGACCTTGTGCTTTCCACCAGGGAAAGCTTTATAAATTTTAAGCATAATGACCTCCGAAAAAAAACATTAATCTCATTATAAATTTATATTTCAAATAAATCAATAAAAAACGTATGTAAATATCTGATTTTGTGTTACAATATCAACGGACAAAGACTTTTATGGTTGATTGCCTAATATATTTCTTTGGAGGCAGTTTATGAGTGAGTATGCAAGATGTTATGCAGAGGTCAGTTTGGATGCCATTGAACATAATATTGATGAGGTCCGCAAAAAGGTTGGAGAGGATGTCTGGATTCTGGCAGTAATCAAGGCAGACGGCTATGGACATGGGGCTTATCCCATTGCAGAGCGCCTGAAGGATAAAGTACAGTATTTTGCGGTGGCAACCATTGAAGAGGCAGTTGAATTAAGGCAGGCAGGAGTAACACTTCCCATATTGATTCTTGGATATACCTCACCATGCCAGTATGATGATATCATAAAATACGACATCACGCAGACGATTTATAGTCTGGATACGGCACAGAAGATGGATGAGGCAGGAAAGAGAGCCGGAAAAAAAGGAAAGATTCACATTGCACTGGATACGGGAATGACAAGAATCGGATTCGTTATGAGTGAACAGTCTGTGAAAGAGGTTGTGGCAGTCAGTAAGCTGGAAAATGTGTTCCTGGAGGGAATGTTTTCTCATTTTTCCTGTGCGGATATGCGGGATAAAGCATACAGTAAAAAGCAGATGGAGAATTATGACTGGTTTGCAAAACGGCTTGAACAGGAAGGCGTTGTGATTCCGGTTAAGCATCTTTGCAATAGTGCGGGAATTATTGAATTCGACAGCCATCGGTTTAACATGGTACGTTCCGGAATTATTACATATGGTTTGTATCCTTCGGATGAAGTGCGTACGGATGAGGTAGTACTTTCTCCGGCGCTTACATGGAAGACTCATGTGGTTAATGTAAAGACGGTGGAAGCCGGACATGGAGTAAGCTACGGGGCAACTTTTGTTACAAAGGAACCGACCTGCATTGCAACACTGTCCGTTGGTTATGCAGACGGGTATCCACGGTCGCTTTCCAATAAAGGCAGGGTTATCATTCACGGACAGTATGCACCGATTATCGGAAGAGTGTGCATGGATCAGATGATGGTGGATGTTTCCCATATTGTGGATGTTCAGGTAGAAGATGAGGCAATTCTTGTGGGACGTGACGGGGATGCTGCAATTTCCGTGGAGGAAGCAGCAAATCTTGCCGGGAGCTTTAATTATGAATTTGTCTGTGGTATCAGCAGGAGAGTGAAGAGAATATATTTATAATATAATAAGGAGGCGTTTATGTCCTTATATCAGGAATTACGGGAAAAATATCATGTGTTCCGGTATCGTTCTTATGAGGTATCGGTTGAAAATAATGAAATTATCATAAAATATCATTTTGAAATAGAGGGATTGTCGGAGTTTGCACCGTCATGGAGATTCGGACTGGCAGGTCATGATTTTCATGAACTAATGGAGAATAAAACATTTCTTGATCTGGTATTCAATCTTGGAATGGTGGAACTGATAAGCTATTGGAAGATAGCATGTCCGAAGAAGGTGGAAATTCTTGCCGGAAGTCTTAATGAAAAGCAGCTTGAATGGTGGAAGGAACTGTATTTCTACGGACTTGGGGAATTTTTTTATACCAATGGCATTGAACTGGATGCCCAGGGATTCATGAACATGGTATCTCTTGGAACTAAGAATCCGGGAAAAGAAGCACCGTTAAAGGATGCAAAGGGATGTCTGGTACCAATCGGCGGCGGTAAAGATTCCGTGGTTTCCGTGGAACTTCTTCGAAGCATCGGGGAAGAAGCAAAATGCTATATCATTAATCCAAGGGGTGCGACAATTAATACAACCGTTGCAGGAAAGTTTGCAAAGGAGGATGTGATTGTATCCAAAAGAACACTGGATAAGAGAATGATTGAACTGAATGCGAAAGGGTTTTTAAACGGACATACGCCATTTTCGGCAATTGTTGCATTTTCGGCAACCATTGCAGCATACCTTCATGGACTGCAGTATATTGTTCTTTCCAATGAGGCAAGTGCCAATGAAAGCACTGTTCTTGGAAGTACGGTAAATCATCAGTATTCCAAAAGCTTTAAGTTCGAAAAGGATTTTCATGAATATGAGGCAGAGTTTTTAAAGACGGGAACCTATTATTTCAGCCTGCTTCGTCCTTTAAGTGAATTCCAGATTGCAAGATATTTTGCCAGATGTACGTCGTATCACGACATTTTCCGGAGCTGTAATGTGGGAAGCAAGGAGGATAAGTGGTGCGGACACTGCCCAAAGTGCATGTTTGTATTTTTCATTTTGTCACCGTTTATATCCCATGAGCGTCTGTGCGGGATTTTCGGTGCAGACATGGTAAATGATGCATCCATGATTCCGGTAATGGAACAGCTTACCGGGGTGGTGGAAGAAAAACCGTTTGAATGTGTGGGAAGCAGGGATGAAGTAAATACTGCAATCTGCATGACGATTCATCAGCTGGAAGAAGCAGGGGAAGAATTGCCGGTATTATTAAAGCACTATAAAAAATCAGAACAGTATGCAGAATTCAGCCGAAGGGAAAATCATTTCTTTACGGGATATGATAAAGACAATCTGCTTCCGGAAAAATTTGCAGAGCTTGTGAGAAAAAATTGCTGCATGGCATAGAGAAATGGATATGGAGGCAGTTACATGATTGACACAATACGAAAGTATGTAAACAATAAAAAAGTATTAATCCTTGGTTTTGGCAGGGAAGGAAAATCCACACTTGCACTGTTAAAGGAGGCAGGTGGCTTTTCATCCCTTGCGATTTCGGACAGGAATCCACAGGACATAATGGAAAAGGATGTTCTTCTGATTTGCGGTGAGGATTATCAGAAGTGCCTGAATGAGTATGATGTGATTTTTAAAAGTCCCGGAATCGTGCTGGAAATGGACAGGAAAGATATCCGTGGGCAGCTTCTTTCACAGACGGAGGTGTTTTTTGAACGATACCGCAGCCAGATTATCGGAATTACAGGAACCAAAGGGAAAAGTACCACGACAACATTGCTTCACCACATTTTAAAAAGTGCGGGAAAAAATACGGTACTTGCAGGTAATATCGGTATTCCGGCATTTGACATCATAAGAGAGATTACGGACGATACCATCATTACCTTTGAAATGTCCTCACATCAGCTGGAATACATGACTGTTGCGCCAAAGACGGCAGTGTATCTGAATATTCATGAAGAGCATCTGGACCATTACGGAACAATGGAAAAGTATGTTGCGGCAAAGGAAAATATTTACAAAAATCAGGTGCCGGGTGACAGGCTTTTTGTCAATGAGCTGATTGTACCGGGAAAGGATACGTGTGCCTCGGATGTGGTAACCGTGGGATATAAGGAGAATGCAGATATCCGTATAGAAGGAAATGTGATTACTTATGGAACCAGCCGGTATGTGATTCCGGTAGGTGACATCAGGCTTTTAGGCGAACATAATTATTATAATATTGCCACAGCTTACGGCGTGACGAAGGAATTTGGCGTGACGGATGAGGAATTTACCAGGGGACTCTGCTCCTACGAAACTCTTCCGCATCGTCTTCAGTATATCGGAACCGTGGACGGAGTCAAATACTATGATGATTCCATTTCTACAATCTGTGATACGGCAATTCAGGCGTTAAACAGTGTAAAGGATGCGGCAACGATTTTAATCGGCGGAATGGACAGGGGAATTGATTATGGAGAACTGATTGTATTTCTATCTTCCCATGATATTCCAAACATTATTCTCATGGAGGCAACCGGAAGGAGAATTTATGACGAGATAAATTTATCTTATGCAGATTTCCGGGATAAATCCCGCCTGCATCTGGTAGGGGACTTAAAGGAAGCAGTGGCGCTTGCAAAAAGCATTACCCCAAAGGGAGCAGGCTGTGTCATGTCACCGGCGGCGGCAAGCTATGGAATCTTTAAGAATTTTGAAGAGCGTGGCGAGGTCTTTAACCGTCTTGTACATGAAAAAGCATGAATGAAATTTCAGAATAATAAACATCATTAAAGAACATAAAGGAGCCGGAAAAATGCTTATAATGCAGCATGGGCGTCCGAAGGATACAACAGGGCGCCTGGAAAAAGAAATTCGTACTTATGATTTACTGGACAGGCTTGGAATTTCCTATGAAAGGGTGGATCATGAAGCTCTCATGACCATGGAATCGTGCGAAGAGGTGGATAAGATTCTGGATGCATATATCTGTAAGAATCTGTTTCTTACCAATGCGCAGAAGAGTCAGTTCTATCTTCTGATGATGCCGGGTGACAAGAAGTTTCATACTAAGGATTTATCGGCGCAGATTCATAGTGCAAGGCTGTCCTTTGCAGGAGAAGAATACATGGAAGAACTTTTGGACATCACGCCTGGTTCTGTCAGTGTCATGGGACTTATGAATGATACCGAAAATCGTGTACAGCTTCTCATGGATGAAGAGGTGCTGTCTGGGGAATATTTTGGATGTCATCCGTGTATTAATACGTCAAGTATTAAATTTAAAATGAGCGATTTACTGGATGTGTTTTTAAAGGAAGTAGGGCATGAGCCAATGATGGTAAAGCTGGAGCGGTATTAGCTTCGGCTTTTTCTTATTACTGGAAATTATTTCTTATATATGATAGAATCTTCATATAGGATTTTAGATTACGAAGGGAGAGCAAGGCGAATGGAGTACAATGAAGAATATTTCGCACGGAGTGCGAATCGAAAGGCAATGGTTATATGGATGACACTGGGAATAGTGTTGTCGGCAGCTTACATAATTGAAGTATTAAAGGGATTACGAACGATTAGTTATTATATTTCCTTTGTTTCAGTATGCTGGATTCCTTTCTTTATCGGTCTTTTTGTCCTGAAGATAAAAGGCCCTGCAACAACAGTTTATAAAGATGTTATTGCAGTAGGATACGGTGTTTTTTATCTGTATGTCATGATGACTACTACGTCAGTATTATCGGTCATGTTTATTCTTCCGCTGACCAGTATGCTGATTCTGTTTAAAAACCGTAACTTCATGATTCGGTGTGGAATTGCTAATATGCTCGTTATTGTAGCATCCATTGTAAAAAATCTCATGGCGGGAGCGAATTCACCAAGTGATATTTCGAATTATGAGATACAGGTGGCTGCAGTTGTGCTGTGTTATGTGGGATACATTTTATCCATTAATCATCTGTGCCAGTCAGATGGAGCGATGGTGGATTCTGTTAAGGAAAATTTAAAGAAAGTGATTACTACCATTGAACAGGTCAAGACGGCAAGTACATCCGTTGTAGATGGTGTAACAGTGGTACGTGAGCTTGCTGATGAAAATAAAGAGGGTGCGGAAAATGTGGTTCGCAGCATGGAAGAACTGGCAGGAAATAATAGTGTATTGAATCAGAAGATTGATTCCTCCATGGAAATGACAGAGGACATTGATAGTCAGGTTGAAAATGTTGCAGAACTAACAGACCGGATGGTAGCGATTATTAACGAATCAGCAGCCCATGCTGTTTCCAGCTCCAGGGAATTATCCAATGTTCTGGAATCCACGAATATGATGGCCCAGTTGTCTTCTGAAGTTGAGAAAATATTAAATGAATTCCGTGAACAGTTTAACATGGTAAAAGAGGAAACGGGTACCATCAATAATATTACATCACAGACGAATCTTTTAGCGCTGAATGCTTCCATTGAGGCAGCAAGGGCAGGAGAGGCAGGAAAAGGTTTTGCAGTAGTAGCGGATGAAATCCGCAATTTAAGCATGGGAACACAGAACTCCTCTGGAAGCATCATGGAGGCATTAAATCATCTGGAAACGACGTCTGATAAGATGACAGAATCCATTACCACAATCTTAAAGCTGATTCAGGAGACGTTAGATAAGATGAAAAAGGTCAATGATAGTGTCAGCTCCATTTCAGAAGATTCCAGACAGCTTGGAGACGAAATCCAGATTGTGGATACGGCAATCAGGAAGGTAGAAGATTCTAACAAGAACATGGTGGATAACATGAAACAGGTAAGAGATATCATGGTAACCATGACCGATAGTGTCCAGAATTCGGAATCGACTACAAAGACCATGCTGAGTAAATATGTAGAAACTTCCCGCAATGTTATTAACATTGAAAATGTTGTGGGAAAACTGGTTGAAGAATTAGGTGCAGGCGGATTCATGGGAATTAAGGATATTCAGAAAGACATGAATCTGGTCATATTCCCGTCCGGTGACACGAATCGGGAGGATAGTTTTGAAACGGAAGTGGCACAGACAGAAGCGGATGGTGTTCTGATTGCAGAAAACCATTCTGCAGAAGCCTTTTTTGGACCAAAGGGAAACAAGCAGAAGTATGATGTGCGCATTATCGTGGATAATGCAATGTATACCTGGAATGATATGAAGATTGGATGCATAAAGAAAGATGGTGTGGTCTTTTATAAGTTGTTCATCAATGGAAATCCACAGGTCATTAACCGTAGAAAGTATCCGCGTCTTTCCATGTCAAACGGATGTAGTATTTCGCTTGCTTCTTCAGACAGGATATTTGAAGGAAATGTTGTGAATATAAGTGCTGGAGGTTTTGCTTTTTGTGTGGCAGCAAAAGAATTTGAAAGTGCCGTGGGTAAACAGGTTGAGATTTCTATCAATGATTTTGCCTTGTTAAACGGTGCGGCATTAAAGGGTGTCATCATACGCTCTACAAATGATGAAGGCAGATATATTGTAGGCTGCCGTATGCCGGAAGATAATATGAAAATTCGTGATTATGTCAAAACGAGAGTGTAGTGAGGTAACAGCATGAATCCAATGAAATTATTACAATTAAAATCACACTGGGATAAGTTTAATCAGAATCATCCAAGATTTACACCGTTTATCAAGGCGGTTTCTGTAAATGGAATGCAGGAGGGAACCGTGATTGAGGTGAGTGTTACGACCCCGGATGGAAGGAATTTTACGACAAACCTTAAAGTGTGTGAGGATGACCTTAAAATGGTTGAGGCAATCAAGGAAATGAACTAACGAATTGAATGGGGAACGGATAAAAAGGGGCTGTAAAAAAACAGCCCCTTTTTTAGATAAGGGTGTCAAAAGCCAAATAATTAAAATATATCCGTCAGATTGCACAAAATATATTAGATGAGTGACTTATGTGCTACGAAGATGAAACTCAGCTGAGGTTCATCGCAATGTTTAGCACATCGGAATGAAGAAATAAATTTTGTGCAATCAGATAAAGAAAAATAAATTAGGAGGCGGAAAAATGTATAGATTTACGGAAGATTGTATGAGAGAAATTAAAGAAATTGATGATGAACATAGAAATCTTTTTGCGATGCTTAACGAGGTAATGGCACTTATAGAAAACGGCAGTGATTCAGGAGTGATTATCAGAAATTTACTGCTGAAATTAAAAGGTTATGCAGCAACACATTTCGCACACGAGGAAGAGTACATAGTATCCTTGGCAGTGACACCATAATCGGAAGGCTGTCGGATGCTGAAAAAAAGAAGACTAATTTGCTTTTGTGGATATGTACAGGACTGGTATAACCGTTATAGATAATGAGCATGAGAGACTGTTTGAAATCATAAGGGAAACAAACGATGTAATCAAGGCAGAATTCCTTCATGACAAATACGATAAAATTGTAGATATTCTTGATGAACTGATGGATTTTTTGCTTAACTGGCTGATAAACCACATTCTGAAAATGGATAAACAGATTCCTGTAAAAAAATAAAAATTAGATGAAACTTTTTTATCATATCAGATATCTAATAATTCAGAAGGGCATAAGGAGGTGAACAGCTTTGCACTTTTTTTTCGAAAAAAAGGACAAAACAAATAAATCATTAATAGAGGGAATTCTTTTGGAAAAGTATAATCAGTATTACCGCCTAGCTTACAGCTATGTGCATAATGAGGCGGATGCCGGCGATATTGTGCAAAATGGGGCTTATAAGGCAATAAGAAGT
>JAQXXN010000064.1 GCA_029226085.1 Thermoflexaceae bacterium | reverse complement strand
GCGGATGGTATCAGAAACGCTTTCGCCCTTGGCTGCCGAAGAGGAATCGGCAGAAGAAAAACCTAGGACAGACCCTCCAAGATTGAGCATTGCTGCCTCAAAACTAAGACGGGTACGAGTACTAGGTTCGTAAAATAAAGTTGCAAGCTTTTTGCCTTCACAGCACTTTGAAAATTTCTTAGGGTCAGCAGCAATTCTGGCTGCCAGATCCAGCAAATCATTTAGTTCATCAACAGATAAATCTAATGGACTTAGTAAATGTTTCATATGCGAGCTCCTTAGTCTTAAATTTTTCTCATAACATTGTACTATTATTTGGATGAATAGACAAGTGGAAATTTTAACGGAAGTATGTTATGATTAAATTAATTGGAGGTGTAGTTTTTGTGGCAGAAAAATATCTTGTGGAAGGTTACGAATTTGATGACATGGAGTCAGCAAATGAAGCAAAAAAAGAGTTAGAAGCAGTGAAGTACATGGCTCAGAAGATGGAGGGATGTTCTCCGAGAGAGGCATATTTAATTTATAATAAAATTGTTGATGAGAATTTATTCAAGACGGTTATCGGGTATGATTATCTGCATGCAGTGGAAGAATATCTGATTCAAAGCGGTATGTTTAATGTGCCGGACATGGAGGAAGCAGGGCAGAACGAAAATTCGGAAGAGACTTTAGAAAGTTATAAAGAGGGCGTTATGGCAGGGGATTCCACAGAAATTCCCAAAATCCTTCAGCCTGATAATTCCAATATGCCCGCAAAGCCTGCAAAAGATGTTGATTCCATGGAAAAAGAACTGAAAAAGACGAAAGACAGGCTGATGACATCCATACTTTTTAATATCGTTCTTGTCATTGGCATTCTGGTTATGATATACATTGCGTCTACCAGTTCCAATGTGAATATTCTGAATTATGAAACGGCACTTCAGGATAAATATTCTTCCTGGGCAGAGGAACTAAAAGAAAAGGAAGAATCCCTTAAAGAAAGAGAAAAGGCAGTAGAGGAACTGGAAAAAAAGTAAAAAACACACTTTTTTCATAGATTGTCCATATAATGTATGCAAGGTTAGTTAATATTGTGTCAGAACGAAGCGGAAAGGACTGGGATGGAAATGGATAAGATGAAAATATTAGTGGTTGATGATGAGAGCAGAATGAGAAAGCTTGTTAAGGATTTCCTTGTAAAAAAGGATTTTGAAGTGCTGGAAGCCGGTGACGGCGAAGAGGCACTGGATATTTTCTATGGAAATAAGGATATAGCACTGATTATTCTGGATGTCATGATGCCTAAAATGGACGGCTGGGAGGTATGCAGGGAAATCCGGAAGAATTCCAGGGTGCCAATCATCATGTTGACAGCAAAATCGGATGAACGGGATGAACTTCTGGGATTTGAACTGGGCGTGGATGAATATATCAGCAAGCCGTTCAGTCCTAAAATCCTTACGGCAAGGGTTGATGCCATAATCCGCAGAACCTATATGGTGGACAGCAGTGAAATCGTGAAGGAAGGTCCGATTGAAATCGACAAGGCGGCTCATACAGCCAAGATTAACGGTGAACCGGTTGAACTAAGTTTTAAGGAATTTGAGCTTTTATTGTATTTTATCGATAATAAGGGAATTGCACTGTCCAGGGAAAAGATTCTGAATAATGTGTGGAATTATGATTATTTTGGAGATGCAAGAACCATTGATACCCATGTAAAGAAGCTGCGTAAGAAGATGGGGGATGCGGGGGACTGCATTAAGACCATATGGGGCATGGGGTACAAATTCGAAGTCTAAGTGATACGATTTTTATGAATTTTACTTGAAAGAGTGAAGAGAGAAAGGCTGATGTTATGGCAGTTAAAAGCATTGAGGATATCATTTTAACAGAATTGATTGATGTGGAAACACTGCAGCATATCCAGGATTCCTTTGTGGATGTCATCGGAGGTGCGGTGGCTATTTTTGATGCAGACGGAAAACCCGTGACCAGTAGAAGCAATTTTTCTGGTTTTTGTAATGATTATATACTCCATAATAAGATAGGAGAGATGCTTTGTGTACAATGCATAAAGTATAGTGCAAAAAGTGCACATCGTGCAGGACATGCAGTGGTACATTATTGTCATGCCGGAATGATGGAGACTGCAGCTCCTATCATGCTTCAGGGACGTATGATGGGTTATATTGCCAGTGGCCTTTTGCTGGATGAAAAACCGGATGAGGAAGGAATTCGAAATACAGCGCGGGAATTATCCATTGATGAGGACGCATTGTGGGAAGCGGCCGGTCAGATTCCGGTTAGGACAAAGGAAGAAGTAGATCGTGTGGCAAATTTCCTTTATTTTGTTGCGGGCATTCTTTCGGATATGATTTATGGAAAATATCTGGCATTAAAAGATGGAGAGAATATTGTTAATGCCAGCAGTGCCAAGTCCGATTTTCTCGCAAACATGAGCCATGAGATTCGTACACCAATGAATGCCATTATTGGCATGGCTGAAATGGCTCTCCGTGAGGAGCTTCCGGAAGTGGCCAGAGGTTATATTACTCAGATTAAATCATCAGGAAGAGCCTTGCTTACCTTGATTAATGATATTCTGGATTATTCCAAGATTGAGGCCGGAAAGATGGAATTGACAGAGGTTGAATATGAGCCAATGAGTCTGATTCATGATGTATCAAATATAATCATGACCCGTTTAGTGGATAAAGATGTAGAACTGTTGCTGGATTGTGATCCAAATATTCCATATAAATTGTATGGCGATGATTTACGGATTCGTCAGATTCTTATTAACATTGCAAATAATGCAACCAAGTTTACCCAGAAGGGTCATGTGCAGCTGATTGTCGGGTTTGACTGTATTGATAAAGAAACCATTATACTAAAGATAGCGGTGAAGGATACCGGAATCGGAATTATGCAAGAGGATATGAATAAGCTGTTTAATTCTTTCCAGCAGGTGGACAGCAAGCGTAACCGGAATGTGGAAGGAAGCGGACTTGGCCTTGCCATTTGTAAGCAGCTGATAGATTTGATGCATGGACAGATTTTTGTGGAGAGTGTTTATGGAGAGGGAAGTACGTTTTCATTTCAGATTCCGCAGAAGGTTTTAGATGGAAAGGCTTCCGTTTCATTGGATAATCCGGAGAAATATGCAGTAGCGGGCTTCTTTGCAAGAGAGGATGTGGCGGAAGAATTTAAGGCAGTTGCTGTAAAACTGGGAGTACATACGGTGAATTTAACCGGCGCAAAAAACATCAATGAGTCGGTTCTTGGCTGGCTGGATTGTCACAAAGATCAGGAAAACTATATCATGATGGAGCAGGCATTTTATGAACAGTTAAATAGCAGTGACATGGATGCGGAAATATATAACAGGGCACACATTGTGCTTCTGGTTGATGCCTTTGCGGATGTGAGACAATGGAAGAACCAGAGTATTTTCAAAATTTTAAAGAAACCGTTTTCAGTGTTGAATCTTGCCGGAATTTTGAATCAGGAAGAAGTACATTTTGGAGAAATTACCAAAAATGAGTCAGAAACATCCTTTGAGGCACCGGAAGCTAAAATTTTGATTATAGACGATAATGCGATTAACCTGACAGTTGCAGAGGGACTTTTAGAACCGCTGCATATGCAGATTGATACGGC
>JAQXXN010000063.1 GCA_029226085.1 Thermoflexaceae bacterium | reverse complement strand
TCAGTCATTGTGTTGATCTCCTTATTCTGGTATTAGAATCGCAAGTCTGACTCTCCAGAAATATTGGTAAATCTTTGGTAAATTTGAGATTGAAACACAAAAAACGCTTAAAAACGGGGCTTATGAGACGATATGAGACTTTTCATCATGCCCGGCAAATATTGCCGTGGCATATAAATAGTATTTTTAGCATACTTCGCATAACCTCTCATATCTTCTTATATCCTTTTAATTAGGGCATTTTCTGGATATTCTTCTAATCTTGATTTTCTTATCTTTTCTTATAACTTCTTATTTCTTCTCGGTTAATTGTCCCAAAATCTGGCCCAAAACTAAACCTGGGTCAAATTATGATATATTGACGTTTTTATACGGCATAAAATATCATAGATATTTACTATTTTACAATAAAAACCGCTTATATAGAAACAATTTTCTTGCCTTTTTTTGCATTTGATATACTATCAGTTACAGTTCAGCCAGGTAGAAAAATAAACACATTAAGCAGGCCAGTCACCCAATGACTGACCTGCCTTCAAATAATGCAGATATGCTTTGATAAATATTTAAACCTCTTCGTTTCACTGTTTCGATGTATCCCATGATCGTGCAATACATCTTCATCCCGTCCATTTTCCGAAATCCGCCCGACATTTTTTGACGGTTTTTGCATTTCCTCAGGTCTCGTTCACTCATATTATCTGAAAAAGGGACTTTAAAATTATACAGGAACAGCAGATGGTTCTTTTTGTACTTCTTCAGGCGGTTCAGAAGTTTTTTCTCTTCTTCTCTTGCATATCTCCCTTTTGTTTGTTTATGTTCCTCCCAGCCCTTTTGGAGGATTTCATCATATCTGTCACTATACCTTTTCAACTGTTCCTCTGTAAAGCAAACATGCCCTTTTTCTATCTGCATCTTTCTATGGTGGTTCAGGCCGTTGAAATACATGGTCAGGTCATGACTCCATCTGTTTCCGGTTTCTTCCGTGTTTTTTAGTAGATATCTTGCAAGATGTACATTACATTCCGCATGGCCTGTTCCAAAATGATACATCCCTGTCTCGTGATCATGCTCCAGGATCCCCGCAAAGTCTGCCAGCAGCGGCCATTCTTTCATCGTTTCAATTGTTTTTGATAACATGGGCATATAAACAACCGAACTGGCAGTGCTCATATTTCGGATATAAGCCTGATTTCCATCCAGGGACATGGTGGTAGCATCTGTACATACCACGTCACTGTTCCTGATGTCTTCGGATATCTTTTCTACTTCCGGTCCGCATAGTCCGGAGAACTGTTTACAAATGGAATAGATACATCCCTCTGATATGGATAGAGAGTCACCGCTGATGGAATTTATGAATGCACAAATCCTGTCATTTGACATGACTCCCTCACTGTACAGCATGGATGTGACTGCCCGTATATTAGATCCATAAGTTACTTCCGCTGCATATTCCTTTGGGATCTGGAATTTCCCATTTTCATCCGCATAGATACGGATCTCTGTGGCAGTTACGCCGATAGAAAGATCGAGTACGTAACGTACAATATAATCCCCTGATTCCTGACCAATAGTCTTGACCTGATGGGCAAACTTACCTTCCTGTATTTTTTCTTCCACAGTCTTTTTAGTCAGTGTTGTTCCATGATGTCCTGCCTGACCGCCCTTTTTGTTTTTGGTGCTTTTCCTTCCATTATAGGTATTCGCTGGTTTCCCCTGTTTTTCCATATCTCCTTCATTATCTTCCTTATGATCAGAGGTATCAATGGCACTGCTTTTCTTCTGGTCTGTTGAAGGTGAAAGGGATGAATTGTGGCTGTTATTATTAAGGATCCTCTTCATACGTTCATTATCATCCCTCAGCAGCCGATTCTCCTGAACAAGTTTTGTGTTTTCAGAACGCAGAGCCGTAACTGTTTCGTTCAGAGCTTCGATTTCAGCCTCCTGTTTCGCAATTGTACGTCTCATGCTGGAAATATCCGCATCAGCTTCCTTCAGTTTTTTCTGATTCTGTGTGTTAATTGTTTCCATTTCGCATCCATTGCCATCTGAAATGCCGGTCGCAGCACTCCACGAACTGTTTTGATAGTGCTGGAGCCTCGTCCATCCTGTTGCAATTTAATAAGAAATAACTTTGCATCAGATGTCTTCACCTCTGCTATCTTTCGGCTCCCAAATTCCTCTTTTGCCATCAAATCCTTTACATAACTGTAATTGGTAAGTGTATTCGGCTTCACTCCGGTTCTGGTCTGCAAGTAGCGGTCAATCAGTTCATTAACTGTCATTTTTCTGCCCAGCGGGTCCAGCTTGGAATCAATATCCTGCCTAACCATCAAAAGCTTCAAACTTTTCTGCGATTACGGAATAAATAGAATACGCATATACCTCTGGAGCCTCCATATCAAGCAATACCGGAAAGTTCATTCGCATTCGTTCCGGATAAATCACATCACCAAAACCAATATCAATAGATATCGGCACTCTTGTGCGATCCAAATATCCCATGATGGAAACATTTACGCCATGATACTCTTTAAATTCAGTAATGTTGATTACATCCAATGAATCCAAATCGAATCGCAATGCATCATCACATTCTATTGAAAAAATATTATGGAACACTTTCTTCATCTCTTTAGCATCATTCGAAATATGCTGGGCAAGAAGGTCTATATCCATTGTTACTCTCTCTAATCCATAGGTTACCAATTCATCTTGCATCGTTCTTCCATCTTCTTTGGCTTGATTTTTTAATCTGTCCTTTACTGATATTGCGCTTATCATACAAGTACCTCCAGATATGTTTTCATAACTTCTCCGCATTTAAGTAGCTCCGCATAACGCAGCAGTCTGTTAAGATTTCTATCCTTTCGTCTAAGGTAATTCACAAGAATTTCCTTCGTTTCCTCAATGCCTACCTTTTCGCGGAAGAAAACTATGTCCACAACCGTTTTTTCAACATCATAGATTTTGAATTGATTTTTACCTTCCCTTACCGTTTCAACTCCCATTTCGAATCGATCATCTGCATAATAATACACAGACAGTGTTGGCCAATCTGGTATAGTAGAAATTTTAGCCTTTCTCTGAATAGCCACGTCTATAGAATCCGGTCTATAGGTTGTCAGATTATAATAAGATGCTTCCATCGGCATCCAACGGACTGCCTGTTTTACCCACTGATTCAATCGCAACTGTCTGAATGCATTTTCCTCCCCCGGATTCTGTTTTGCAGAATCACAAGCGGCTTGAACCTTATCCATACTAACAGTAATCCCTTGCGAAGCTGCTGAATACGCTTTCCGCATTCTTTTAAATCGTGTCTCATAATTCTTTTTCCAACTTACCTTCCTTAACGTAGATGTCCGTATAAATGTATTGTGGCAGAAAGAATTTTTCAGAAATCATGCTTGTGATTTTTTCCGATTTTGTCATAATTGTACTTTCACTCCTTTACAAAAAGCAGTCTTCTCTGTCGCTATTTTATTATATATTTCGTGCCTCTGCCTTTTCCCTCAATTGCAATCACACCTTTTTCTCCCATATCTTTCAGCAACTTTGTTGTCTTTGATTTGCCAAAAGGTATATATGGTGCAATATCGCTTATTGGTTTCAACATAGTCTTACTTAAGAGTTTATAAATCACTTTTTCGTCTTCGGTTAAATTAGCATCCTTTTCAAACAACGGAAGCACAATTTTTATAGAATTCTCTGACACTTCAAAGTCTGGTTTCATCAGCCCCTCTGCGTACAGTTGTTTTATTCTTGTAATTCCTGTTCCAAATATCTCGACAAATCCTAATCTATAAAACACATTAGCAAGGTTTCTATTTCTTAAAACAGAAAGTTTACCAGACAAATATTCTTCTGCTGTTATTCCGGATGGCAATCCACCCGGAGATACAACTTCTATTCTGTCATCAAACATGGACACTCTGATGTGTGAATCCACATCCCATACCCTATGAATCAGAGCATTCGCAATTGCTTCTCTGAAGGCTGCTTCTGGTATCTTCTCCATCTTCTTTCTGTCAGCACCCTGTATTACTTCATACTGATAATAGTCTCTGTAT
>JAQXXN010000062.1 GCA_029226085.1 Thermoflexaceae bacterium | reverse complement strand
CGCACCTCCAATCTCCTGACACAGATTCGTAAAATTGAAACGGAAAGCAGGTTTGATTTTGAAAATGTAAGAAGCGGACTTTTACTTATGTTCTGGGGATTATTTCAAAAGCTAGTCATTGCAGACCGTGCGGCACTTTTAGTAAATACCGTGTATGATAATTATACCGCCTATGGTTTTCTTTCCATTACCGCAGCATCCATTGCCTTTGCATTTCAGGTATACTGCGACTTTGACGGATACACCAACATTGCAAGAGGTGCTGCCAGAGTCCTTGGAATCCGGCTCATTAAGAATTTCCGCCAGCCATATCTTGCATCAAATATTCAGGATTTCTGGAGAAGATGGCATGTTTCCCTGACTTCATGGTTTACGGATTACCTCTACATTCCCCTTGGCGGCAGCCGCAGGGGAACAAAAAGACAGCTTCTTAATGTCCTGATTGTATTTACCGTAAGCGGTCTGTGGCATGGTGCAAGCTGGAATTTCGTTGCATGGGGTTTTCTTCACGCCATTTACCAGTGTGCCGGCATCCTTCGCAGAAAGTATTCCAAAGACAAGACAACTACCTCTTCTTTCATGCAAGGTCTGTGGAAGAGGCTGATTACATTTGTCCTGGTTGATATTGCCTGGATTTTCTTTCGTGCAAATGACATGGCAATGGCACGCGGAATCTTCGTCCAGATGCTGACCCATCCGGGTGTCTCCTCCTTATTCCACATGGGACCAAACACCGTCAACATGATTGTATTGCTGGCAGGTCTGATTGTGTTATTGATTGTGGACGTCATGCACGAAAATAATATATCAGTTTTTGAATTCGTATATAAAAAGCCCGTATGTTTCCGCTGGATTCTATATCTGTTACTTATCTGGTCCTGCATCATGTTTGGAATTTACGGAATCAGTTATACTTCCAGCCAGTTTATTTATTTTCAGTTTTAGGAGCAGCCTCATGAAAAAAATTAAAATTCTTTTTAACTGTATACTTTTTTTCCTGCTAATGTGCGGCATCAATGAATTTTTCCGCTATCTTCTCATTGATGACACCAATTCCTACACAAGGATCATGATGCATGAACTGTATCATCAGGAAGAAAATATTGACGTTCTCTTCCTTGGTTCCTCCCATTGCTACCGCTCTTTAAACCCACAGATAACGGATGCTTTGTTTGATACTAATACCTTCAATGCCGGATCCTCCCTCCAGGGACTTGACGGAACCTATGCACTGTTAAAAGAAGCAGGAAAGTACAATGATTTGAAAAAAGTCTATGTGGAACTATATTACGGAATCCCATTGGAAATCTTTTCCACAAGAAATGATTTAACGGCTGTTTACCTCATCTCCGATTACATGCGTCCGTCCTTAAACAGGATGCAGCTTTTGTTAAAAGCAGGCTCCTCCGAGCATCTTTTTAACAGTTTTGTTCTTGGCCGAAGAGAGTGGGAAAAATTATTTGATTTTAGCTATATTGCAGAACTGAACGAAAAAAAGCGTTCTTTCTCCTACAATCATTACACCTACATCACAAGTTCCACCGATGCCTATCTGGGAAAAGGATATGTGGAAAGCAGTGAAATCTGGGGAGAAAGTTCCAATTATGCCCGTTCCGTTAATTTTGCCTTTAATGAAAATTACATTTCCGAAGACTGTAAGAAATATCTGAAAAAAATAATTAATTACTGCCAAAAAAATAATATCGAGCTTGCCTTTTTCTCTGCTCCGATGTCTGATTTTTCTCTTGCTTCATTTGGCAACTATGACTACTACATACAGCAGGTAAATGAATTTTTGTCCGAATACGGTGTACCTTACTATGACTTTAACCTGTGTAAGACAGAAGTGCTGGATATTACCGGAAATGATTTAATGGATTCAGGACACCTTAACGGAAACGGTGCTGAAAAGTTCAGTACCGTATTTGCAGAATTTTTTACCGGCAAACTGGACTCCAATATTTTTTATGAGTCATTTAACGATAAATTATGCAATCTGGATTCGCCGCTGATTGGATACATCATGACCACTCTGGATGAATTTTCTGACGAAGCAAAAGCAGAAGATAAGTATTTTGATTTTGAGAACTACGAATATGTATCCATTAATCCGGTAACTTATCAGTCCGTTACCTTCGAATACCGCATCAGCAAAGAATTAACCGACAGTAATGAGCAGCTTCTCGTTCAGGAATGGCATGAAAACAACCTGATTTATTATCCCAAAAATGAAACTGGAAAATTCTATATCGAGTCTCGTGTTGCAGGGACGGATGAAGTGATAAATGTGACAATTTTTAGTTATTGAAAGGAAAATGCATAAATTTGTTCGTGCGGCAAATTAGGGGTTGTCGCGCTGAAGTGTCGGGTTCTCCTGCCGGATGTGGGTAGACTGTG
>JAQXXN010000061.1 GCA_029226085.1 Thermoflexaceae bacterium | reverse complement strand
TAACGCTGAGGAAGTAGATGCAATTATATATAAGCTTAATGAAGATATTAATGCATTAAGGGCATTTCTTACGGTTGAAAATAATATTCTTTTCCAATATGACAGTACTTCGGGTTTTATTAAGATTTTCTGGGTATCCGGCAAGCTGGATGTGGTGATTTACGAAATGAAATTTGATATCTGGCAGGAACAGATGATAAGTCTGGAATATGTCAGAAAAGAAGATTTTCCAGTATTCCATAATATGTGTAGTCATATTAAGGAACTAAAGGGTGGAAATAATTACTCTTTCCATGGAAAAATTATTACAAAGGGAGAAAGAGAGGATATCAACCGCATTAAGTTTATGACCATAATAAATGAGCAGGGCATAAAAAAGGTTGTGGGAAGATGGAATCTTATTAATGAACAGACGGATGCACCACTTGAGGATTTCTGCGTGGATTCTTATCTGGATCCACTTACGGAACTTCTGAACAAGAAGTCTATTACAGAGTATGCAAAGGAAGCGGTTGCAGACAGGAATAAAAAGCGGGTGGCTCTGGCAATGCTTGATCTGGATAATTTTAAGCAGATAAATGATACATATGGTCATATGTTTGGAGATGAAGTATTAAAGTCGGCGGGAAGCATTATTAAGGAAGCCATAAGCGGAATGGGTGTTGCAGGCAGAATGGGCGGCGACGAGTTCTTTCTGGTATTTAATGATTATCTGGATGAATTGCATCTGAGAAATGTTTTAAGAACCATTAAGATTAACATTGCTTCCATGTATCAGGGAAAGATTGGCGATATACAGCTGTCATGCTCTATCGGTGCTTCGCGAAGCGATGTTGATTCCGGAGATTATCATAAACTGTTTAAAGTTGCGGATAAAGCACTGTATCTTGCAAAGCAAAAAGGCAAAAACCGGTACATTATTTATAAAACTGAGCTTCATGGCGAGTTTAAGTTTGATGAAAATGAATCCCAGGTTGAAATGAAATCGGATTATTATGCGGAAACAGATATCCATGATGTCAGCAAATGGATGAAGAAGGTCATTATAAACGGTAAGGTAGAGATTAATGCGTTACTTGAGCATATGGCTACATCGTTCCATTTTGACCGGATTGGCATCTATCTGGAAAATGGTTCAAGAACAGAATATGAGTATCGGAAACAAGGAATTATTCCGGGTCATGGAACTATGATACATAATAAAGAGTATTTGGAAATGTTTAAAAATGACATAATACTGGCAGAGAATATTAATAAGTTTGAATATGGATTGCCGGAGGTTTATACTAAATTTAAAGAAATTGAGACAAAATCGGCCATACAGGTTCTGATACGTGATCTGCGTGATGAGGTAATAGGGGTAATTTCCTTTGATTCGTGCAGGGGTTATGTGACATATCCAAAGAAACTCATAGAGTATGTCAATACATATGGAAATATTATTGCGGGAATTGCTGCAAAGGAAAACGAATAAGAAGAAATAATAAAAGGAAATAATAAAAGGAGCATCTGGGATGGCAGTTTGTTCTGCAGTTCCATTTGCTCCATTTTAGTGAGTTATTCCATATAGTCGAGAGGATTTTCCGGTATGTCATCATGAGTAAGCTTAAAATAGATACCGCTTCCTTCCATGGTATAATAAATGGTCGGTTCAGCAACGGTTCCGATAACAGAGCCGGAAAGAACCACTTCACCTTCTGATACTTTGACATCATCCAGCTGTCCATAGGAAGCTTTATAACCGTTCCCCATATTGATGGTAACAATATTTCCCAGTTCTTCATTGAACGTAATGGATTCCACGGTTCCGGATGCAGATGCGACTACGTTTGTTCCAACATTTCCTGAAATGTATATACCCGGATTGCATTTATATACGCCAAGGGTCGGAAACCAGATAGTGTTGTCCATGTTGTATTCCAGAATAATTTCTCCCAAGACAGGCATTTTAAGGGTATCTGCCTCACTAAAGGAATATCCGGCATTTACGGAATTCGGGGATGCAACGGGGATATCTTCATTGGCTGTGTCACCGGCGGCAGTCTTTTCGGACTGGATTTCTTCGGAAGAATTTTCCATATCTTCTGTTTCGGTTTTATCTGTGACAAGGTCTGTTTCACTGTTGCCACGGCTTGTTAGATTCTCTGCGGATTGTGTTTTTGACGGTGCTTTTGTGGTCTTTTGCTGGCTGCGGTTATCCACAGACAGGTTCTGGGATTCTGTTTCGTTTAAATTTACAATATTGTTTTCATCGTTATTTGTTCCCTTTTTTATTGCTGAAGCCACGGCAATTGCAAGTGTAATTACCAGGGCACTTGTTACAAGAAGGGATAATGCAGCTTCTGTACGTTTTGATTTGGTTTTATTTCTCATTATCATCACCTCTGAGAATATGATTACCTCAAATCAGATGCTTTATTCTTTTATTTGTAATTTTTAATTTCCACATTTTCGTAAAAAAATTGAACAATATCCATGTATGTATTCCCTTCCTTTGCCATGCGGAGTGCATGGGAAAGGCTGATTCCATATCCGTGTCCGATACCTTTTGTTATGATTTTTAACGATTGTTCCTGAAAGGTCAGTGTAAAGGAAGGAGAGTTAATCTGAAATAAATTCATGAAGTCGTCTCCACTCATCAGAAGATTGCCAATCTGAAGCTGTGTAATGTAGCCAGCATCATCACGGCTGATAATCTGAATGTTTTCCTTAAGGGAGGTGGTGCTTTTGTCCAGTCCGGTATTTTCAAAATTTTCATTGATTACATTGATAAAATCCACATAGGAATACTGGCGGACGCATAGAAAACCCTGTTCCTCCAAATCCTTATTGGTGTTTACGGATTTTAAGTACGGATAGCTTTCAAAATCGGGGGATGAACGAGTCATGCCGTTACTGATGTAGTGGTAAAAAGGTTTTATGGGAACATTATTACAGGTAATCACAAGTCCGTTGGTTTCGTTTAGGGCATTTTTTATGGTATTCATGTAATCGGTATAATGTTCACCCCACAAAATTTTCAGGTCGTCATCAGAAATATAATGTTCGCTTAAGAATTCTTCGGATAAAACATCCTGTCCGGAAAAAGCGTAGGTTAGGAGGGTATTGGAAATCAGGCAGTTTAGTTTAATGAATTCAGGATATTCCCATACGTCCTCGTTAAGAGAAATCAGGTTTCTTGCGGTCATGCCAACCAGGTACTGGGAATAATCCATGCTTTGGGAAATGTTGGCTTCGCTATTTTCCACGATTACGATTCTGCCATCATAAGGGATTACTGCTGCAGGCTCATCCCGTATTCCGGTCATTGCCATGGTGATGGTATAGGGAACGAGTATTGGTATTAATAAAGCAGGAATCAGACGGGTTAGTAATTTTTTCATGGCTGCCTCCGATGACATTATGATTTTTTTATGTTATACTTGGATATGCAAAAATGGATAATACATATTTTATGGTTTTAAGGAGATATTAACATGAGTAGAAATTGTTTGGTTGCACAGTCAGGCGGCCCTACGGCTGCCATTAATTCCAGTCTCGCGGGTGTGATTTCACAGGCGTTAAAGTCGGATGCGGTTCATACGGTTTATGGTGCAAAAAATGGAATTCAGGGCGTCCTGAATGACAATCTTGTTGCATTAAATGATATATTCGCAAAGGAGGAGCAGATTGAGCGTTTAAAAAATACTCCGTCCATGTATCTTGGCTCCTGCCGTTATAAATTAACGGATTATAAGAAGGATACCTCCGATTATGATAAGATATGTGAGATTCTCGATAAATATGATATCGGATATTTCTTTTACATCGGAGGCAATGATTCCATGGATACGGTTGCAAAGCTTTCTGCCTATACCAGGGATAAGGGACTTGATGTAAAGGTTATTGGTATTCCAAAGACAATTGATAATGACCTTTACTGTATTGACCATACTCCGGGGTTTGGTTCTGCTGCCAAATACATTGCAGCTTCCGTTCTGGAAATGGCGCATGACACATATATTTATGCCATTGATACGGTACTGATTGTGGAAATCATGGGAAGAAATGCAGGATGGCTGACAGCAGCCTCTTCCCTGGCGAGAACTTCTTACAGCGATGCACCGCATCTGATTTACCTTCCGGAAAGGGCATTTGATAAAAAGGATTTTGTGCAAAGAGTAAAAGAGCTTCTTAAGGAAAAGCACCATGTCATTGTGGCTGTTTCCGAAGGAATTAAAGATGAAGACGGCAATTACATTTCCGCACAGGGAGGCAAGGTAGATAAGTTTGGGCATGTAATGTTAAGCGGAACCGGTAAGGTACTGGAAAGCATTGTGGCGGAGGAAGTTGGCTGCAAGGTTCGAAGCGTGGAGTTAAATGTGCTTCAGAGGGCAGCATCCCATATAGCATCAGAAACGGATATCGAGGAGAGCTTCTGTCTTGGAGCAAATGGTGTCAGACTTGCCATGGAAGAAAAAACCGGTGTCATGTCAACGCTTAACAGAGTATCTGATGAACCATACAAGGTGGTGTATGGCGAGGCAGATATTGAAAAGATTGCAAATTACGAAAAGAAAATCCCTGATGAATGGATTAATGAAGACGGTACAGACGTCAAGGAACCAATGGAACGTTATTTAAGACCGTTAATTCAGGGAGAAAGCAAAGTGGCGTTTGTCAATGGAATTCCATCGTATATGTTTTTGAGGTAAGGCAAAATGAAGAAAATAATTCGAAACAGTATTTATATTATATTTGGGACCATACTTTATGCAGCGGGAATCAGTTTGTTTCTGGACCCGAATAATCTGGCACCGGGCGGACTTGTGGGTGTTTCCGTGATTCTTAGCAGGGTTCTTTCGGTCAGTACCGGTACATTGTATTTTATTTTAAATATTCCTATCGTTCTGCTTGGAATCTGGAAATTCGGTGTTAAGTTCATGGCGTCCACAACTGTGGTTATCGTAATGAACTCACTGCTTACGGATTTCTTTGCGGGATTTGATGCCATTACCACGGAACCCATTCTTGCGGCGCTTGCCGGAGGAATTCTGATTGGTGCGGGAATAGGAATCATTTTCAGGGCGGGAACAACAACCGGTGGCATGGATATTGTCATTAAAGTTATTAAGACAAAATATAAGCACATTAAGACCGGAGTGTTGTTTTTTACCATTGATATGATTATTGTAGCCGTTTCCGGTTTTGTGTTCGGTAATTTTAATATTGCCATGTATGCACTGATTTCGGTATTTGTTTCCGGAAGGGTAATGGATACCATCCTTTATGGCTCGGATGAGGCAAGGCTGATTTATATTATCAGCAACAAATATCAGGAAATCTCAGCAAGGGTTCTTAAGGAACTGGATGTGGGGGTAACGTTTCTGGAAGGTAAGGGCGGTTACAGTAATGAGAATAAGAACGTCATCATGTGCGTAATCCGCAAACAGCTTACACCACGCCTTGAGGATATTATCAAGGAAGAGGATCCGGCTTCGTTTATGATTATTTCCAGTGCAAATGAAATTTACGGAGAAGGATATAAGGATATTCTGGGAACAAGATTATAGAATTTTAAGAGGAAAAGATAATGAAAGTGGTAATTCAGCGTGTACAGCATGCCTTGGTGAAAGTGGATGGTAATACCATAGGAAAATGCGGCAGGGGTTTTCTGATTCTTCTGGGTGTGGGAAATGAGGATACCATAAAGGATGCAGAGGCTCTTGTAAATAAAATCATAAAGCTCAGGGTTTTTGAGGATGATGAGGGAAAGATGAATCTGTCCGTTCAGGATGTGGGTGGAGAGATTCTGATTATCTCACAATTTACCCTGTATGCGGACTGCCGGAAAGGAAACCGCCCATCCTTTGTGAATGCGGCGCCGCCCGCAGTATCCGTTCCGTTATATGAAACTTTCGTGGAGCTTATAAAGAATACAGGGATTCCTACCGAGTGTGGTGAGTTTGGGGCGGACATGAAAGTGGAACTGTTAAATGACGGCCCTGTTACCATTGTACTTGACAGCAGGGAGCTTTCTAAGGGACATTAAGCGCACGGAGGATAGACATGGGAAAGAAAGAGAAAGAAATCAAGACAAATGCCATGCGTATTCTGGATAAAAATAAAGTCCGGTATGAAGTGGTAACCTATGAGTGTGATGAATTTGTTGACGGTGTACATATAGCAGACCAGTTAAACCAGCCTTATGAAATCAGCTTTAAGACACTGGTTACAGTGGGAAAATCCGGAAATTATTATGTATTTGTGATTCCGGTGGACAAGGAAGTGGATTTTAAGAAGGCGGCAAAATGCGCCGGGGAAAAATCCGTAGAGATGATTCATGTAAAGGATATCAATGCGGTAACAGGGTATATCCGGGGCGGCTGTACGCCAGTCGGCATGAAGAAGCTGTATAAGACATTTATTCATGAGAGTGCAAAACAATTTGATACAATCATTGTAAGCGGCGGACAAATCGGAGTTCAGATTCACTTAAATCCCGATGATCTGGTACGTGTGGTAAACGGTACTTATGCGGATATTCTTATGGATTAAGAAGCAAAAGGAACTTGATTGAAATGAATCTGTGATAGGATTTGACAATCGGATTTCCCGTGATATAATATAATTAAGAGTGGGAGTGTATGCATTTACATATCCTGCACAATAGGGAGTGAAACAATAAGACACGGAGGTCGCAATATTTTTTTCAAGGAGGGATAGGATATGTCGAGTATTAATTTCGCTACATTAAACCGTAGCTATTTTGGACTGACAAGTTCCGGTGCAAGCTCATTATTCGGTTCGCTTTCCGGTTCTGGTTCGCTTTCCAATACAACAGGATTGTTATCGGATTATGCCAGTATCCGGAACGGCTCATATTCGAAGCTGTTAAAGTCATATTATGACAAGGCTGATTCGGACAGTTCGGATAAGACGTCATCTTCAGACAGCACTTCAAAGGCAGATAAGCTGACGAATGTTCAGCTGCTTTCCGAGAAGGATGCGGCGAAGAATCTGAAAAGTTCGGCTGCAAAGCTTTTAGAAACCGGTGAGGATTCTTTGTTTAATAAGAAGAAAGTAACTGGTGAAGATGGTAAAGAGACAGAGGAATATGACACGAATGCAATATACAGTGCAGTTTCTGATTTTGTGAAGAATTATAACAGTGCCGTGGAAGCACTGGGAAATTCTGGTACAAGTTCCGTACTGGATTCCGGAAACCGGATGGTATCACTTACCGGTGCAATGTCAAAGAACCTTGCAAAGGTCGGTATTACGGTGGGGCTTAATAATAAGCTGTCCATTAATGAGGATACATTCAAAAAATCAGATATGAATAATGTGAAGACATTATTTAACGGAACAGGTTCCTATGCATATAACATATCATCTTCCGCATCTTCCATTGCAAATTCTGCAAGCTCACAGCTTTCCAGATTGAATGGCGGTCTGTATACGGATACAGGTGCTTACGGAAGCAGTTATGCATACAGTGGTTCCCTGTATTCCAGCTTTTTCTAAAGCAATCAAGAATATTATAAGAAGATACATTTGAAGGAGTAGGACAATGACTTTATTAGAGACATGGAGAAAACAGGCTTATGAGACAGAAATGGACAATAAGCAGGCTCAGATGTTTTGGGCAAACTATTTTAACTTGGAGAAAGGCATCTATGAGAAGATTTTATCCAATCCGGATGAGGTCGTTTCCGGTACTGTAAAGGAACTGGCAGAAAAGTATGGTGTAGATCTCATGATTATGGTGGGATACCTGGATGGTATTAACGACAGCCTTGTAAATCCAAATCCGATTGAGACAATGGATGAAGAGACGGTTGTTAATTTGGGATTTGATAAGGAAAAATTATACTATAACATGGTTGGAGCCAAGGCAGACTGGTTATATGAGCTGCCACAGTGGGAAGAGCTGATTCCGGCTGACAGAAGAAAGGAATTATATCTTCAGCAGAAAAAGTCCAATACTGTTGTAAAGGATAAGAAAATCGGACGTAATGATCCGTGCCCTTGCGGAAGTGGCAAGAAGTATAAGAAGTGCTGTGGAGCCAATGCATAACAGTTAATGGTAACGATGGTTAAAATTTTCAGGGACTTTCGTGTTCACACACGAAGGTCTCTTTATGATTAGAGGTGTTTTATGGAAATGTATACCGATTTTGCATATGTATATGATACGATGATGGGGGATATTCCTTATGAGGAATGGGCAGAATACACCAAAAGTATTCTGGAGTTAAATGAAATTAAACCGGGAGCCCATGTGGCAGAACTTGGATGCGGTACAGGAAGTTTTACAATGGAAATGTGTAAACTGGGCTATAAGATGACGGGGATTGACCTTTCTTCGGACATGCTTTCGGTGGCAGCATCAAAGTTTGAAGATACGGATTATGCTGATGTTGTGTTCAGTGAACAGGACATGACGGATTTTTCCCTTCCGGAGAAACAGGATGCCATTGTGAGCGTGTGTGATTCGTTGAATTATGTCATTTAAGAGGATGGTCTGGATAATCTCTTTTTATGCGTATGAAATAATCTTAAGAGTATTGGTGTGTTTATCATGGATTTAAAAACCAGTTTTTTTTATGAGAATGTCCT
>JAQXXN010000060.1 GCA_029226085.1 Thermoflexaceae bacterium | reverse complement strand
GTATTTTTTGGCAATCAGACCACAGAAGAAACAGCAGCAGAAGCATAATGATCTTATGTCAACACTGGAAAACGGAGATTATATTCTGACATCCAGCGGATTTTACGGTACGGTAATTGATATCACGGAAGATACGGTTATTGTTGAATTTGGTAATAATAAGAATTGCAGAATTCCGATGAAGAAGGAAGCAATTGTAGAAGTAGAAAAGGCTCAGTAGATGAATGAACTTTTGATTCTTGTACCGTGTGATGACAATCAGAAAGAAAAATTATATAAGGAATGTAAAGACCGTTATCATGTTACTTTTGGAACAGGCGCTGACAAAGAACTGGTAAAGAACTATATCCGGCAGGCAGATGTTATTATCGGAGAGCCGGACATGGAATGGATTCAGGATGCACCTAATCTTAAATGGATTCAGATGACATGGGCAGGGACGGATAAGTATACCAGAAATCCGGGATTTCCTGAAGGTGTTATGCTTACCAGTGCCTCCGGGGCATTTGGTGTGGTAATTTCGGAGTATGTGATTGGTGCAATTCTTAATATGTACCGGAGATTTCCACAATATCGGAAGAATCAGGAAATGCATCTGTGGATGGACATGGGAAGTGAACGGTGCATTTATGGGAAAAGAGTTCTGATACTTGGAGCAGGAAATATTGGAAGTGAGACGGCAAAGCGGCTAAAGACATTCGGCGCATATGTATCGGGAGTACGAAGAACCAGCCTGAAAAAAGAGTTTTTTGACGAGATGCATACGCTTAAGGAGCTGGATGAAGAGCTGAAGAAGGCAGATATTGTGATAGGATGTATGCCGAATAATGACGATACCGTGGGACTTCTGGATTATCACCGATTAAGGGAAATGAAAGCAGATACACTTTTTGTCAATGTAGGAAGAGGGCATCTGTTACAGGATGGTTCACTGGAAAAAGTACTTCTGGAGGGGCATCTGTCCGGTGCCGTGCTGGATGTGGAGTCTGTTGAACCATTGCCGCAGGACAGTGTCTTATGGGACATGGAAAATGTAATGATTACTCCTCATATTTCCGGACCGAGCTTTGGGCATTCGAAAGATACGGAGAACCGGATATGGGATATTTGTCTGGACAATCTGTGCAGATTTCAGGAAGGAAGAAAACTGCTAAACCGTTGTATTTGAAAAAATTACCAGAATAGGAAAACCTTTATTTGCAACAATAGTAATAAGTTGTGAATGGAGGTTTTTTTATGTCTGAAACCGTTTACCTGAAATTTGAAAGAAATACGATGCTCTATGAACGGAAGGTCATCATTGGGGATGTTGCATCTGTTTATTGTACGGATAAGACCATACAGGCAAAGATACGGGCAATTAAGCTTCTTACAATCCCGGACGTAAAAAAAGGAACCTATGTTTTTTCGGTGATGGATGTAATTGAGAGAATATCCAAGGTATGTCCGGATGCAGATGTCAATAATATTGGTGAATGTGATTTTATTATTGAGTATAAGAGGAAACCGCCGTCAAAGGGAGTGCTTTGGTTTTTAAAGATATTTGCCAGCTGCCTGATTGTCTTCATCGGAAGCATGTATACCATCATGGCCTATAATAATGATGTGGGAGTAAATGAACTGTTTGCAAAGGTGTATGAACTGATGGGAGTAAGTGAAAACAACGGGATTCTGGAGGCAGCATATAGTATTGGGCTGACATTTGGTATTGCAGTTTTCTATAATCATTTTGTAGGAAAGAAATTAAGTGATACACCTACACCGGTAGAAGTCCAGATGAGAAGCTATGAAACGGATGTGGATAATGCCGTTGTGGACAGGGCATCAAGAAATAAGGAGGAATTCGATGTTTCCTAATGTTATCATACAGTATGTGGTTCTTTTTCTTGTTGGAATTTCAGGAGGAATTCTGGTTTCCGGCGGAATGTATGCGCTGATTACCACACTGGGGATTATTAACCGGATTGCGCAGGATACACATACGGCACAGGATATCCTGCTTTATGAGGAATGTGTTATCTGGGGTGCTGCTTTGGGAAATATTTTATTCGTTTTTGACATAAAGGTTCCTTTTGGGACACCGGCACTCATAATTTTTGGATTTATCGGCGGTATTTATGCAGGATGTCTTGCAATAGCACTGGCTGAGATTATAAAGACAATACCGGTATTTATCATGCGCTCGGGAATTACAAGCGGATTTGGATTTCTGATTCTGATGATGGCATTGGGAAAAGGAATCGGAGGCCTGATTTACTTTTTTGTGTTTAATTTAAGAATACCGCCGTCATAGAATAAAAAATATATAAGAATGGGAGATAAGCACATGAAAAAGGAAAATGAACTGGAAAAAGACCGGAATAAGAAATATAACGATTATGTAAAACAGGTAACACCAACGCACAGCTGTCCGGCAAACTGTTTTAAGGCCTTTATTACGGGAGGCATTATATGTACATTAGGGCAGGCAATTATTAACGCATTTTTGACCATGGGAATGGACAAGGAGACAGCGGGTTTATGGAACACGCTGATTCTGGTATTAATCAGTGTCATTCTTACCTGTCTTAATATTTATCCGTCCATTGCGAAATGGGGTGGGGCGGGTGCCCTGGTCCCGATTACGGGATTTGCCAATGGAGTATGTGCCCCGGCAATGGAATTTAAGAGAGAAGGCTGGGTATTTGGTGTTGGAGCAAGAATTTTTTCCATTGCGGGGCCGGTTATACTGTACGGTATTTTTAGCAGCTGGCTGCTTGGAGTGATATACTGGGCAGGTGGACTAATCGGTATATGGTAATGATAAAAGCGGAGAGGCAGAAATGATAATATCATGAAAGCCTTCTCCGCTTTTTATTATTTTGTACCGAAAATACGGTCTCCGGCATCACCAAGACCCGGACAGATATAAGCATTTTCATTGAGACACCGGTCTACATGACCGATGAAAAGCTGAATGTCAGGATGTGCATTCATCAGGCGCTCAATGCCTTCCGGTGCAGCAATGATACACATGAACTTGATATTCTTTCCGCCGCGTGCCTTGATAAAATCTACTGCCGCAATGGCAGAGCCGCCGGTGGCAAGCATCGGATCCACAACTACAATGGTACGCTGGTCAATGGGATGAGGAAGCTTGCAGTAGTATTCCTGTGGTTTATGTGTTTCTTCATCACGATACAGACCGATGTGTCCGACCTTGGCACTTGGAACCAGGGTCAGGATGCCGTTTACCATTCCAAGGCCTGCCCTTAAAATCGGAACGACTGCCAGCTTCTTGCCTGCAATCATTGGTGTCATGCAGGATTCAATCGGTGTCTTGATTGGTACGTCTTCTACCGGAAGGTCACGCAGTGCCTCATAGCCCATGAGAACGGCGATTTCCTCCACAAGTTTACGGAATTCGTTGGTTCCCGTGTTTTCATCCCTTAATCTTGAAATCTTATGCTGAAGCAGTGGATGATCCAGAACGGTTACATTTGGAATATCGTTATAGTTCATGATTTGTTCCTCCGGTTTTTTATGGTGCGGATATTGTATCCGTTTTATTATTATAATACGTTCCGAAAGACTTTTTTTCAATTATTATTTGACAAATTCTTCAATATGTTACATTATGTAAGGAATGCGAAATTATTTTAAAGAAAAGAACATTTTTTCTTAAAAGGATGAATATCATGACAAACGATATGACGAAAGGAAATATTTTTCCGTTACTGATAAAATTTACCGTTCCCCTGATTCTTGGGAATCTGCTTCAGCTAACTTATAATGCTATTGACAGTATCGTTGTGGGACGGTATGTGGGAAAGGATGCACTGGCGGCAGTTGGTACCAGTAATCCTTTGATGACGCTGATTATATTGTTTGTGCAGGGAATTTGTCTTGGAGCAGGAATTCTTGTGGGAACCATGTATGGAGCAAAGGATTATAAACGGCTGAAAAGACAGATTAGTACCACCATGATGGCGGGTCTTGCTTTTTCACTGGCAGTTACGGTAATTTCACTGGCAGCAGCTCCATTTCTGCTTACACTTTTACAGGTGGATGAAGGGATTTTGAAGGAAGCCGTGCTGTATCTTAGAATAGTGATGTGCGGACTGGTTTTTAATTTTATATATAATTTCTTTGCAAGTACGCTAAGAGCGATGGGAGACAGTAATTCGCCGCTTTACTTTCTGGGAATCAGTGCTGTGATTAATATTATCGGGGATCTTATTTTTGTTGTGGCATTCTCACTGGGAACAACAGGATGTGCAGTCAGTACGGTACTTAGTGAAGCGTTAAGCTGTCTTTTGTGCTGGATTTATATTAAGAAAAAGATTCCGCTTTTGAATCTGGGACAGGAATGGTTTGTTTTTGATAAGGGTCTTTTAAAGGAAACATTTCAGTATGGGTTTGTAAGCGCCATGCAGCAGTCGACGGTACAGATTGGAAAGCTTGGAATACAGGCAATCGTTAATACTATGGGAGTTACGGCAACGGCTGCATTTACTGCCATTAACAGAATTGATGATTATGCATACATACCGGAGCAGAATATTGGTCATGCAATGACAAGCGTGATGGCACAGAATCGTGGCGCCGGAGAAATGAAACGGGTAAAGACAGCATTCCGGATGGGAATGTACGTGGAACTTGTTTATGGACTTCTGGCAGGAGTTGTACTTTTGTGTTTTGCCAATCCACTGATGAAATTATTTACATATGATGAGGCGACGATTCTTATGGGAGAGTCCTATCTGCATCTGATTGCCTTTATGTATATCGTTCCGGCAATTACCAATGGTGTGCAGGGATATTTCAGGGGCATGGGTGATTTAAAGATTACATTATGGAGCAGTATTATTAATTTCGCAGTTCGTGTGGCAGGCTGTATTCCGTTGGTGTTTGTTTTTAATATGGGAATAACGGCACTTCCATGGGCATATCTTATGGGATGGATGGCAATGATGCTGTATGAACTTCCATATCTTATACGAAGAAATAATAAAAAGACGAAAGGAGAAGAATAGATGACAGGATTATTAATTCGTTTATTTATCGGAAAGGACAGGGACGCAGAAGATGCTGAGGTCCGTACAGAGTATGGAAAGCTGGCAGGAACGGTCGGAATTATCTGTAATATTTTTTTATTTGCCGGGAAGTTTCTTGCCGGAACACTTTTTGGAAGCATGGCGATTGCGGCGGATGCATTTAACAACTTAAGCGATGCAGGAAGCAGTATTGTAAGTCTGCTGGGATTTAAACTGGGGGCAAAAGCGCCGGATGAAAAGCATCCGTATGGACATGCAAGATATGAGTATCTTGCAGGGCTGGCTGTCTGTGTCATGATTCTTGCAATTGGCTTAAATCTTTTAAAGGAAGGCCTGGGTAAAATTGTTCATCCACAGCTTATGGTTTTTAGCTGGCTTACCATCGGAATCCTTGTTGTTTCCATTCTTGTAAAACTGTGGCTTGGCAGATTTAATATGAAAATTGCCGGAATTATTAAGTCGGACACTCTTCGTGCCACGGCAGCGGACAGCCGAAACGACTGTATTTCCACCACGGCAGTCCTTCTTGCAACTATTCTTACGGCATTTACTAATATTGCCGTGATTGATGGCATTATGGCGACCGTTGTGGCAGCATTTGTCATTTACAGTGGTTTTGGACTGTTAAAGGATGCCATTGACCCGCTTCTTGGCGAATGCCCGGATGAGGGACTGGTACGGACGGTATCGGATAAAATCATGTCCTATAATGAAGTATTGGGATTTCATGATTTGATGGTGCATGATTATGGGCCAGGAAGGCAGTTTGCATCCGTACATGTGGAGCTTCCTGCGGAAATGGATTCGCTTCTGGCACATGACATTATAGACAACATTGAGAAGGATTTCCTGACGGAAGATAATCTCCAGGTGGTTGTCCATTATGACCCGATTGTCACATCGGATGAAAAGGTGGGAGAACTCCGGAAATATGTTGCACAGGTGGTAAAGGAATATGATACAAGGCTTACAATTCATGATTTAAGGATTGTCCCGGGTCCTACCCATACCAATGTGATTTTTGATCTAGTGCTTCCACCGGATTATAAGCAGGATAAGGACGAACTGATACGGTATGTGAAGGAAAAAGTGATAGAATGGAATCATAATTATCGGTGCGTGATTAAACTGGAACAAAGCTATGCAGTGGTAATGAAGTAAAGAGATGAATATACATAGTAATAAAAAGTAAGCAGGATGGATATGGTCATTTATGTGGTAAAGCAGGGAGATAATGTGGATGATATTGCAGGAAACTATGGTGTGCTGCCGCAGAGCATTATCGCTGTTAATCAGCTGGAATATCCATACAGACTGGCAGTGGGTCAGGCACTTTTAATTGAAGATGGAGAGCAGGATAAGGACGGGTATGCATACGTGAATGGATTTGCATACCCGTTTATCAGCAGATGGGTACTGGAAAATACGCTTCCCTATCTTTCTTTTTTGTCGGTATTTTCTTATGGATTTACTATGGAAGGGTATATTTTATATCCGCCGCTTCCGGATGAGTGGATGATTGCACTGGCACTGGAGAATGCGGTTACACCGATTCTGACGCTTACCCCACTGGATGAAAACGGACAATTTAATAATAATCTGATTACCAGTGTTGTAAACAGCCGTGAGTATACAGAACGCCTTGTATCGGAAGTGCTGTATGTACTGCGGACAAAAGGATATGGCGGGGTTGATGTGGATTTTGAGTATATTAAGAGGGAAGACCGGGATGCGTTTACGGCGTTTGTGGAAACTCTTAAGAATGTGCTGGCACAGGAAGGATATCTGGTAAGCGTGGATCTGGCACCTAAGATTTCAAGGAATCAGCCGGGGCTGTTGTATGCAGGAAAGGATTATGCTAGTCTTGGGAGAATAGCAGATTCGGTTCTTCTTATGACGTATGAGTGGGGATACAAATACGGGGCGCCTATGGGTGTGGCACCCATTAATAAGGTGCGTCAGGTGGTGGAGTATGCCGTTACGGAGATTGAACCGGAAAAGATTATGCTGGGAATCCCTAATTACGGATACGACTGGCCTCTGCCATTTGTTCAGGGGGTTACTGTGGCAAGAACCATAGTAAATGTGGAGGCAGTGCAGATTGCTATTGAAAATAATGCGGTGATACAGTTTGACGAAACGGCGAAGTCACCGTATTTTTACTATACCAGTGAAGGTGTGGAGCATGTGGTGTGGTTTGAAGATGTAAGGAGTCTTCAGGCAAAATTTGATCTGATTAAAGAATTTCAGCTAAGGGGAGCCGGATACTGGACGGTTATGTCATGGTTTTGGGCAAACTGGCTGCTGCTTTCAGATAATTTTGACATAATAAAAAGAACCTGTTCATGAACCGGTTCTTGAATGAAATCGTCTTTGCGTATCTTAACTAGTTTCTGCGTCTTCCCATTAGGCTTAAGAGCTTTAAGAAGATATTGATGAAATCCAGATAAAGTTCCAATGCTCCTAAAAGGGCGATACAGGTAATGTTCTCTGTGGTGGTAAAACGGGACATATTCTTAATCTTCTGGGTATCATAAGCGGTAAGGCCGATGAAAATAATAATACCGATGATGCTGATGCCCATGTCAAGCATGGAGTTTTTGAAAATAAGCATATTTACCACTCCGGCAACGATAATGCCAATAAGACCCATGAGACAGAAGCTTCCAACGGAACTTAAGTCTTTCTTGGTTGCAATTCCGTATACAGCCATTACACCGAACATTACAGCTGCAACAAGGAATGTTGAGGCAATGGAAGCGGATGTATAGCAGACAAAAATAATGGACAATGTAGCACCATTAATTACGGAATATAAAGTAAACAAAATGGCTGATGGAACAATCAGGTTCTTCTTTACGGTATAATTGGCGGCAAAAACAACCACAAGCTCACTGATGAGTAATCCGTAGAACAATCCGTCATTAAAAAGAATGTTTACGATTAATCGTGGTGAGGAAGAAACGTAAAATGCGGTAACTGCCGTGATAATCAGTGCAACTGCCATAAATACAAAGGACTGTGCCAGTACATTTTCTTCAAAATCTGCTTTCACGGCACTGCCGGAACCGGTTGTATAATTGGTTGAATAACTGGATGAAAAATCAGATGCACTATATGAAGTAGATGAGCCGGTGTCTGCTGAATCATTATAATAATTATCAGACCAGGTTCTGCCCTGCCATTCACTGTTCATATAATCGTTTTCATTATAATTATCGTTATCGTTATTGTCGAAACTCATATGAACTCCTCCTGTTCATTCTTAAAAAATATATGATGGGATACGTTTGTATCATTCCTGCATATCTAACAATTTAGCATATATTATGATATTAATCAAGAAACTTTATGATGTTAATAAAAATTTTATAATACTTGACTCCGGGTTTGCTTAGAGTTATGATTATTTCAATATATTAGTGATACACTAATGGGAAAGAAAGGAAGCAGCAATTATGGAAAAGAAGAATATTGACTGGTCAAATCTCGGCTTTGGTTATGTTGATACCGACAAGAGATTTGTGGCAAATTATAAGAATGGAGCATGGGATGAGGGCGCACTTATTTCGGATGCTAATGTTGTCATCAATGAATGTGCCGGTGTACTTC
>JAQXXN010000059.1 GCA_029226085.1 Thermoflexaceae bacterium | reverse complement strand
CTGGCAAAAAAACAGGAGCATTTTTTGAGAATGAAGATAGATCCGGATTCGGAAATTGTGGTAACCTGTGGCAGCACGGAAGCAATGATGGCAGCCATGATGACCGTATGCAATCCGGGCGACAAGGTGGTAATTTTTTCACCGTTTTACGAAAATTATGGTGCAGATACCATACTTTCCGGTGCAGAACCGATTTATGTTCCGCTAAAGCCTCCGACATTTGACTTTGATGCAAATGAACTGGAGGATGCAGTAAGACAGTCTGGCGTTAAGGCATTAATCCTTTGTAATCCTTCCAATCCATGTGGTAAGGTATTTTCTTATGAGGAACTTACCATCATTGCGGATCTGGCAAAAAAATACGACATATATGTCATAACAGATGAAGTATATGAACATATTCTGTATGAACCATACAAGCATACCTATCTTGCCACACTGCCGGGCATGCGGGAAAGAACCATTATCTGTAATTCCCTGTCAAAAACCTATTCCATTACCGGATGGCGGCTTGGTTATGTAATTGCATCGCCCCAGATTATTGACCGGGTAAAGAAGGTTCACGATTTCCTTACGGTAGGGGCTGCAGCGCCGCTAATGGAGGCGGCAACCGTGGGACTTTTGTTTCCGGATGAATATTATAAGGAGCTTCAGGCACATTATACGCACATGAAGAATTTATTCATCGGCGGACTTAGAAATATCGGTCTGACTTTTACGGAGCCTCAGGGGGCTTATTATGTACTGGTGGATATCAGTGAGTTTGGGTATGAGAGTGATCTGGAATTTTGTGAGGACCTGGCAAGTAAGGTCGGTGTTGGAGCAGTGCCTGGTTCCAGCTTTTTCAGGGAAAATGTGAATCATCTCATCAGGTTTCATTTTGCAAAACAGGATGGGACGTTATATGAGGCGCTGGACCGGTTGTCGGAGATTCGAAAGAAGTTAAAGTAAGGGAGAATCAGTACGTTTGTCCGCCTGTGAGGCGGTGTGGACTGCCGTCAGGAAGGACTTCTAAAGACCGCTTACAGCGCACAGGCTACGGATATAAGAACTTCTAAATGTTCCATGCGTGATTTTGCGGTTAGTGACGCAAACGGCTTATAATCCGCCCTCGTGGCGGGGATAAGCCTTTCCGGGCATCCATGCCCGGAATTGCTGATTACCGGATGTAACATTAAGAAGTTCTAATATCCTGCGCAAAGGCAGCTGTAAGCGGTCTTTAGAAGTCATTCCTGACGGCGGTCCACACCGCCTCACAGGCGAACAAACGCACTGATTCATTCTATCTGGATAAAATTCGGAAGTGATTAGTTATAGCTTATAACTATAACTAATCACTTCTTTTTTGTATTGGTCAATATCCTAGTAAAATAGTATACTTAATCCAGTAAGTAAGTTAAAGTTTGAAGGATGGTTTATGATTAGGAGGATGGATTATGAAACAGGTATTATGCTTTGGAGATTCAAATACATTTGGACTGATTCCGGGAGTGGACGGAAGATATGGATGGGGTGTAAGATGGACATCCATTGTGGATGAGTGGATAGAAACGAAGGGATATCGTGTGATTGAGGAAGGGCTATGCGGAAGAACAACGGTTTTTGATGATCCTTTGCGGGATGGAAGGAGAGGGGCAGAATTGCTTCCGGTTCTTCTGGAGACCCATAAACCGGTTGAACTGGTAATACTGATGCTTGGAACCAATGACTGCAAGACTGTGTATGACGCTTCGGCAGAGGTTATCGGGAAAGGAATTGAACGTCTTTTGGGACAGATTAAAGGAATTAATCCCAAGAGCAGGATATTGCTTTTGTCGCCCATTGCATTGGGAGATGGAGTATGGGAGGAAGGATTTGATACAGAGTTTAATGAATTATCCGTGGAGCGTTCCAAGAAGCTTCCTAAGGTGTATGAGAAGATTGCAAGGGAGAATAACATTGATTTTCTGGCGGCATCGGATTACGCAGAACCCAGTGAGACAGACAGGGAGCATCTTAATGAAGAGGGGCATCGCAGACTTGCTGAGGGGATTATTAAGAAACTGGAAACAATGCTTTGAATTTTGAAAGAAAAAGAAGAGAGGAGCCGGAAATATGAAAAATCCGTTAAATTATCAGACAACCGAATATGACTGTGGGCCTACAACCATGATGAATGCCATCAGCTTTCTTTTTAAACGGGAAGAAATTTCACCGGATATTACCAAATGCATCATGCAGTATTGTCTGGATGGTTATAACAGTCGTGGGGAAGCCTATAAGAGTGGGACAACGGATACGGCAATGTGGTTCCTTTCAAACTGGCTGAATCATTTTGGCAAGGTGCGTAAGTTTCCGGTTCTTTGTGAAAACTTAAGCGGAAAGGATGTCTTTATCAGCGAAAATTCCAGGATTACGGAATGCCTTCAACAGAAAGGGGCAGTGGTTGCCAAGGTGATGTTAGGATGCTGGCATTACGTTCTTTTTACCGGTATCGAAGGAGAATATGTGGATTTGTTTGATCCATATTACAGGCAGAAACCATATGAGGCGGACGGTGTTTTCATGATATGGGATGAGCCGAAAAGAAGAAACAGAAGAGTTCACGCGGATGTACTAAATGATACGGGAAAAGGAATTTATGCTTTGGGAAAAACGGAATGCAGGGAATGTGTGCTTTTATTTAACACGAGAACAAGACAGACAATGGAACAGATAGAATATATTATCTGATGACCAAATCAGATTACAAAATCAAATCGGTTAATGATTGACTTAAAGTATTTTTTAAAGGATAATGGTAGTGTTCATGGAAAACAGCAGGAATTCGTGAATCAGAAAGGACTAGAAATAGAGATGTTAAATCAGTTTTCAAGAACCGAATTATTATTGGGAAGAGAGGCAATGGAGAAACTGGCACATTCCAGAGTGGCTGTTTTTGGTATTGGCGGCGTAGGCGGATATGTGGTGGAGGCACTGGTTCGAAGCGGAATTGGTGCCATTGATCTGATTGATGATGACAAGGTCTGCCTGACCAATTTAAACAGACAAATAATCGCTACCCGAAAGACGGTCGGCAAATATAAAGTGGATGTAATGAAAGAACGGGTTTTAGACATTAACCCCAATTGTCAGGTGGAGGCCTGCAAGTGCTTTTACCTTCCGGAAACAAAGGATGAATTTGATTTTTCACAGTATTCTTATGTGGTGGATGCCGTGGATACGGTTACGGCAAAAATCCAGCTTGTCATGGAAGCGAAGGAGAAGAATACTCCGATTATCAGCAGCATGGGAGCCGGAAACAAATTGAATCCGGCGGCATTTGAGGTGGCAGATATTTATGAAACATCCGTATGTCCCCTTGCCAAGGTAATGCGCCGTGAACTTAAGAAACGGGGGGTTAAGAAGTTAAAGGTGGTGTATTCCAGGGAGGAACCGTTAAAGCCGGTTGATGACATGGCAATCAGCTGCCGGGAGAACTGTATCTGTCCTCCGGGGGCAGAACACAAATGTACCGAACGCAGGGCAATCCCTGGCTCCACGGCATTTGTGCCGTCTGTTGTGGGACTGATTATCGCATCAGAAGTGGTAAAGGATTTGATATCCGGCTAAAATTATGTTAGAATACATTCCAAAAGAAGATTGTATCAGACGGAGATTGAATCATGGATAATAATGTTAAGACAGAAATTAAAAATATAGCTTTAAAGCTTCAGGATAATTATGACTCCCAGAAATTATTTAATGTGGACATTGGCGAGAAGCTGCCAAACCGTGATGTCATTATTTCGATTGTAAATGAGCTTCGTAAGATTACGTTTCCGGGATATTTTGGAACGGAGAATATGGCATATGTGTCCAAGGATAATTTTGCAGGAAGCACACTGGCTACCATCTACGAAAAATTATTCCAGCAGATAAAGGTTGCGCTGTTCTATGGCAATAAGGAATCAGAGTACCGGGAGATTGTGGAAAAGGCAGAGAATTTGACTTTGCAGTTTCTGAATAAGATTCCGGAAATCCAGGCTCTTTTATTAAAGGATGTGGATGCAGAACTGATGGGGGACCCGGCGGCAAACAGTAAGGAAGAGATTATTTTTTCCTATCCGGGACTCTATGCGATTCTGGTATACCGGTATGCACATGTTCTGTATGAATTAAAGGTTCCGTTTATTCCGCGAATCATGACGGAGCATGCCCATGGAAAGACCGGAATTGACATTAATCCGGGTGCACAGATTGGGGAATATTTCTTTATCGACCACGGAACAGGCATCGTAATCGGTGAAACCACTGTAATCGGTA
>JAQXXN010000058.1 GCA_029226085.1 Thermoflexaceae bacterium | reverse complement strand
TTGACCAGTTTTCAAAATTCCTAATGGGAGCAGTCATTGTTCTCATGTTCATAAATCTTTTTGTAAGAACACCGGTTATTACAATTCTTGTGTGGGCAGGAATTATTTTTGTGTATTACAGAATGTTTTCTAAAAATTATGCAAGATGCAGTGCGCAGAACCAGTGGTATCTTTCCAAGGTTCGTAAATTAAGATGCTACAAGGACATCCGTACGCATCATATCTATACCTGTAAGTCCTGCAGACAGAAAATCAGGATTCCAAGAGGAAAGGGAAAAATCATGATACGGTGTCCGAGATGTGGGTATGAGTTTATGAAGAGGAGTTAGTATGTTTGGTTATATTGTGGTCAACAAGCCGGAATTAAAAATCAGGGAATTTGATGAATATAAAGAATACTATTGTGGCTTATGTCATGCACTTAAAAACAATCACGGCATGAAAAGCCAGTTATGCCTCACGTATGACTATGTTTTTCTGATACTGCTTTTTACGGGATTATATGAACCGGAGGAAATACGAGGGAAGGAAAAGTGTATTGTGCATCCACTTAGGAAACAGTCTGTGAAGATTAATAAGTTTACGGATTATGTTTCGGACATGGGGATTGTACTCACAAGACTGAAATGTCAGGATGACTGGAATGATGAAAAGAAAGTGGTAAAAAAGGCATATGGGGATCTTTTGAAGACAGAATATGAAAAAGTCAGAAAAAAGTATCCGGAAAAAGTTGAAATCATAGAGCAGTGCATGATGAACATAAGCAAGGCAGAAAAAGAAAATGAAAGCAATATTGATGTGGTTTCCGGATATTTTGGAAAGGCATTTGAGGAAATCTGTGCAGTATACGGTGATGAATGGGAGGTATCCCTAAGAAAGACAGGCTTCTATCTTGGAAAGTATGTCTATGTACTGGATGCATATGATGATTTGAAAAAGGATATTAAGGAGAATCTTTATAATCCCTTTAAGGAGAAATGGAAAGAACCGGATTTTGAGGAACAGGTACGGCAGATTCTTACGGTAAATGCTGCGGAGTGTGCCCGTGAATTTGAAAAGCTTCCTATTTTGAATGAAGTGGAAATCTTAAGAAATATTCTTTATTCCGGTATCTGGACAAAATTTGCGGCAGCATCCGACAGGAGGAAAAAAGATGAAAAATCCTTATGAGGTTCTTGGCGTATCGCCGGATGCAAGTGATGAGGAAATCAAAAAAGCATATCGAAAATTAAGCCGGATGTATCATCCGGATGCCAATATCAATAATCCGAATAAAGAGCAGGCAGAAGAAAAATTTAAGGAAGTCCAGCAGGCATACGATGCTATCATGAATCAAAATGTGGGAACGGATTATGGCTTTAACTCATCCTACGGCGGTAATTCCTCCGGATACGACAGCCAGGAGGCCTCCTATTACGTTGCCGCAGCCAATTTTATCCGTAACCGCAGATATGCGGAAGCACTGCGCGTACTGGATGGGATAAAGCTGCGTGACGGAAGATGGTACTATTTAAGCGCCATTGCCATGGCAGGTACGGGTAACATGGCAACAGCTTTAGAACATGCCCGTACTGCAACAGAAATGGAACCGGATAACATGGAATACCGCCAGCTCTATGCACAGTTGTCTAATACCGGCGAATGGTACACATCACGTGGCAGCTTCTACGGCATGCCAATGCAGCCTGCCGGCAGCATGTGCTGTGAACTCTGCCTTGCAGATCTTTTCTGTAGGCTTTGCTGCTGCTGATTTTTCCATTACTTTATAAAAATATATTGCAAAAATTCCTTCAAGTGCTATAATTCGTTTTTGGAAAAAAGAAAACGAAAGACTGAGGAGAAATTTATGGAAAGTTATCTGGTGTTTAAGGATTTGGCAATCATAATCGTTTTTGCTAAGTTTTTTGGTATTGTTGCCCGAAAATTAAAGGCACCGCAGGTAGTAGGAGAAATTGTTGCAGGTCTGCTTATCGGACCAAGTGTTCTGGGACTGGTGGCACAGACAGATTTTTTGTCGGGAATGGCAGAAATTGGTGTCATCCTTTTAATGTTTACGGCAGGTCTTGAAACCAATTTAAGCGACCTGAAAAAGACAGGTCTGAAATCCTGCCTGATAGCTTGCGCAGGTGTATTTGTTCCGCTTGTTTTTGGTACATTATTGTTTATGTTTTTTTATGGCTTTCATCCCATGGGAACGGAAGGCTTTTACCGTGCACTGTTTGTAGGTGTTATCATCACGGCAACCAGTGTAAGTATTACGGTTGAAACGTTAAGAGAAATGGGAAAGCTTAAGGGCGAAATCGGAACAACCATTGTCAGTGCGGCAATTATAGATGACGTTATCGGCATTGTGGTATTATCCTTTGTAATTGGATTTAAGAATCCCGATTCTAATCCGGTTTCCGTAATCTGGAATACAGTTGTTTTCTTTAGCATTGCCATTGTAAGCGGCTATATTATTTATAAGATTTTTAAGAAGCTTTCCAAGAGATATCCGCATAAGAGAAGAATATCCATTATGGGACTGGCACTGTGTCTTGTATTCTCGTACATTGCAGAACGGTATTTCGGTATAGCGGATATTACGGGAGCATTTGTGGCTGGTGTTATTCTCTGTAATTTAAGAGACTCGGAGTACATTGCGGAGCAGATGGACTTAAATTCCTATATTTTATTTGCACCGCTTTTCTTTGCAAGTATCGGACTGAAGACGCAGATAAGTGAAATGTCGTGGGGACTTCTTGCATTTTCCGTGGTATTCGTTATTGTGGCGCTTCTTTCCAAGATAATCGGTTGTGGGCTTATGGGACGTTTGTGCGGCTACCGTGGAAGGGACTGCCTGAAAATTGGTGTGGGTATGATGACCAGAGGTGAAGTGGCATTAATTGTGGCACAGAAGGGATTATCTGTCGGAATGCTGGATAGTAAATACTTTACTTCGGTTATTCTTCTGATAATTGTTTCCTCGGTTTTGACACCGATTGTATTAAAAATGCTCTTTAAGAAGGATGAGAGTACGCAGGTGACTGTATAAATATAAAGATGCGGTATTTATATGATATACATATATTTTATGACGACATCCACCATGGAGTAAGCGACAGGTTTCAGCTTGTTCCATGGTGTTTTTTGTTAAGGAGAACTGGATATTTACATGGATGACGTATCGATGTGGTTGGAAATCCTTTAGGATATTGAAATAGGAAAATTTGATTTGAAAAAAATGCGTTGCTTCCCCTAACTTTTTTAGTTGTTTAAATAATCCAAAAATGATATAATAACCCCAAATAGCATCTGGAGGAAAATATGGAGATTTTCAGAGAGATACTGCTTGGGATTATACAGGGAATAACAGGATTCCTGCCCGTGAGCAGTTCCGGACACATATTATTATTAAGTAAATTATTTAACATGGATGCTGGGTATACCACGCTTTTTTTATGCCTGCTGAAGGTCAGTTCCCTGGCAGCCATTCTGATTGTGATGTTTAAGGATATCATAAAACTAATCATTGGTACATATCAGTTGATTCTTGATGTTTTTTCCAATATTGTGATTTTCATAAAAAAAAGGCTTAGAATGGATAGAGACGGGTATTATGTACTGAATACGAATCCATATAAGAAGCTGGTCTTAATGCTTGTTGTTTCATCGGCAGTAACTTATGTTGTTTCAACCTTTATTAAAAGTATTGCAGAAAATTCCAACCAGATACCAATGGTGATTGGGGTCTGCTTTGTGATTTCCGGTGTGATTTTGTTTCTGACAGATCATTTGGGACAGGGAAAGCGGACTGTTAAGAACATGAGTGCTTTTGATGCCATTGTCATTGGAATGGCGCAGGGACTTTCTGTTATGCCGGGCATTTCACGGGTGGTGATGACCTTTGCGGCAGCAGTAGCCCTCGGATATGGAAGGACATTTGCAGTCAAATATTCGTACATGCTGGCAATTCCGGCAATTCTTGGTTCGTCCCTTCTTAGCCTTCAGGATTTGGCAGGGACAGCAGTATCAGTTAGTAATCTTGCAAACATTCTTGCAGGAATGCTCTTTTGCGGGGTGTTATCCTGCCTTGCCCTAAAATTAATGTTAAATCTTTCAAAAAAGGGTTCCATGATTGTTTTTTCACTGTATGGAATCCTGCTAGGCGTGTTTGTGGTGATTTGTGATTTAATTATATAGAATAAGTCTGGAAGCTTGGGAGGAGAATGATAATGGCTTCAAAAAGTAATTCAAAAGGTAAAGTTTCTTCAAAAGGGAGAACAACGTCCGGCAGGAAAAAAACTTCGACAAAAAAGAAAAGCAATCCAATAGTAAATGAGATTGTTCTCTTGTTGTTAATCGGTTTTGTGATTCTGCTTTTTCTAAGTCTGATAGGAGTCTGCGGAACGGCTGGCGATGTGATTAGCAAGCCGATTTTTGGTTTATTTGGAATGCTGGGATATGTATTTCCGTTTGTGCTTGCAGTCGGAATTTTTATTCTTGTAGCGAATAATTGCAACGGTGCCGCAAAGATTAAGACTTTCGGGCTTGCACTGGCATTTGTTGCCGTAAGCGGATTGTTTAACATCATGGATAACCGTATCGGGGAAGAAATGGTCTTAAAGGATATCTATGCTGAATGTGCCGCAAGACATATAGGAGGCGGTGCCGCAGGCGGTGTTTTAAATAAGGTTTTAGAGCCTTTTGGCTTTGGAGCCGTGGTTATCATCTGTATTCTGATTATTGTGGGACTGGTTATTCTTACGGAACGTTCTTTTATTAACGGAGTAAAGGAACAGGGAACCAAAGTCTACAATAAGACCAGGGAAAATATTGAAAGTTATAAGACAGAAGCAGAAGAAAAACAGACGAAGAGAATGGAAAAGAAGGCTTCCGGAGTGGTAATGGATACCATAATTCCACGCGACGGCATCAAACATGGTGATGTACGTGAGATTAATGAAAAGGTATCAAAGCAGACGGATAAATATTCGGATGATATTTTTGAAATTAAACCGATTGATGTGAATAAACAGAGTGAGAAAGACCGCATCACAACGGTGGAGGATGTGGTAAGTCATGCGGACAATAAAAAGGATAATACAGTTATACCGTATATTGACCGCGTAGTTGCAGACAGCATGCCGGAAGAAGACGTTATGGATAGTGCAACAGAAAAACCGGAGAAAGCCACAGAACATAAGCCGGTACAAGAAACTGTAAACAAGCCGGAACAGGCAACGGGACATATGGCAGAACATCCGGATGAACTTTCCATTAAGGAAACACAGACGGAAGTCCAGACATACAAGTATCCGCCGATTGATCTTCTGAATAAGATCACGGCGAAGAAAAATGTCAATGCAGAAAGTGAAAATCGTGAAACGGCAAGAACACTTCAGCAGACCTTACAGAGTTTTGGCGTAAATGTCACGGTTACGGATGTAAGCTGCGGCCCGTCCGTGACCCGTTATGAGCTTCTTCCGGAAAGAGGAACCAAGGTCAGCAAGATTGTTTCCCTTGCAGATGACATTAAGTTAAATCTGGCTGCGGCAGATATCCGTATTGAAGCACCGATTCCTGGAAAGGCTGCCGTGGGTATTGAAGTACCAAATAAAGAATCAACAGGTGTGGGACTTCGGGAATTACTGGAGTCGGATGAATTTAAAAACCATCCGTCCAAGATTGCATTTGCAGCAGGAAAGGATATTGCAGGAAAGGTTATTGTTGCAGACATTGCCAAGATGCCGCATCTTCTGATTGCGGGTGCAACCGGTTCGGGTAAGTCGGTATGTATTAACACGATTATCATGAGTATTTTATATAAGGCAAGACCGGATGAGGTAAAGTTAATCATGGTTGACCCGAAGGTTGTGGAACTTAGCATGTATAACAGTGTGCCACATCTTTTGATTCCGGTTGTCACTGACCCGAAAAAGGCGTCACAGGCGTTAAACTGGGCGGTTGCGGAAATGGAAAGCCGTTACAAGAAATTTGCGGAAGTGAATGTCAGGGATTTAAAGGGTTATAATGAAAAAGTAGAAGCCATTAAGGATATTGAGGATGAAAACAAACCGAAGAAACTGCCGCAGATTGTCATTATCATCGATGAGCTGGCAGATTTGATGATGGTGGCACCGGGTGAAGTGGAGGATGCCATCTGCCGTCTGGCACAGCTTGCAAGAGCCTGCGGAATTCATCTGATTATTGCAACACAGAGACCATCGGTAAATGTCATTACGGGACTGATTAAGGCAAATGTTCCTTCAAGAATTGCATTTTCCGTATCATCCGGTGTGGACTCCCGTACGATTCTGGACATGAATGGTGCGGAAAAGCTTCTGGGAAAAGGTGACATGCTCTTTTATCCATCCGGCTACCAGAAGCCTGTACGAGCACAGGGTGCATTTGTATCCGATAAGGAAGTGGCCAATGTGGTGGATTTCCTTGCATCTAATCAGGAGCCGGCGGCATATAATGAAGAGATTATCAGTGCGGTCAATAATGTGACCATGGAAGACAGTCAGGCATTTGGCGGAGAAAGAGACCAGTATTTTGCTGAGGCAGGGAGATTTGTCATTGAGAAGGAGAGAGCTTCCATCGGTCTTATTCAGAGATTTTATAAGGTTGGATTTAACCGTGCGGCAAGGATTATGGATCAGCTTGCGGATGCAGGTGTTGTGGGACCGGAAGAAGGTACAAAGCCGAGAAAGATTCTGATGACCATGGAGGAATTTGAAGAGTTTTTAAATTCTGGAAAATAATGAACATAGATAGCAGATATCAAATTGTGTAAATATGGAGGTGCGATGTCAATGAAGTTAGAAGAGCTGTTAAGGGAATGTACTTATGAAGTAGTCTGTGGCAGTGTGGATGTGGATGTGTGTGATATTGTCATGGATTCCCGCAAAATTGTGCCGGGATGCGTGTTTGTTGCCATTGTCGGTGCAAATTCAGACGGACATGATTTTGCAGGGCAGGCGGCAGAGAAAAAGGCATCGGCGGTTGTGGTGTCCAAAGACATTGATTTGAGCGGAATGGAAGATGTTACGGTTATAAAGGTACAGGACACAAGATATGCCGTAGCCTTGATGGCAGCTGCATTTTTCGGATATCCTGCAAAGGAGCTTTTTACCATTGGCATTACCGGAACCAAGGGGAAGACCACGACCACGTACATGGTAAAAAATGTTCTGGATGCCTGCAACATTAAGACAGGACTTATTGGTACCATCGAAACCATTATTGGAGAGGAACGGGTTCCTTCCTGTAATACCACGCCGGAGGCGTATGCAATTCACAAGGCATTCCGTAAAATGGTGGATGCAGGATGTAAGGCAGTGGTCATGGAGGTTTCATCTCAGGGACTGATGCTTCACCGGACGGCAGGAATTCTATTTGACATCGGTGTGTTTACCAATCTGGAAAAAGACCATATCGGACCAAACGAGCATACCTCCATGGAGCATTACATGCAGTGTAAGGGAATGCTTTTTAAACAGTGCAAAACCGGTATCATCAATTGTGATGATGTCCATGCCGCGCAGGTTCTTACAGGACATACCTGTAATGTTGAAACCTACGGATTATCGGAAAAAGCAGATCTTAGGGCGACGGATATTAAGTTTTTCCATGAGGCAGGCCATATCGGAACGATTTATCAGGTGACAGGAAAGATAAATGAAACCATTGAGTTATCCATGCCTGGCATTTTCAGTGTATATAATTCCCTGTGTGCCATTGCGGTGACCAGTCATTTTGACATATCCATGGAGATTTTGAAGAAGGCATTGCTTTCGGTTAAGGTAAAGGGACGTATCGAACCGGTTAAGGTTTCGGATAAATTTACACTTCTCATTGACTATGCGCATAATGCCATGAGCCTTGAGAGTATATTAAAGACTCTGCGGGAATATGAACCAAAGCGTCTGGTATGTCTGTTTGGATGTGGCGGTAACCGTTCCCGTGACAGAAGGTTTGAGATGGGAGAGGTGTCGGGAAAATATGCGGACCTTACCATTATAACTTCTGATAACCCGAGATTTGAGGAACCACAGGCAATCATTGACGACATTAAGACAGGAATTGCAAGGACGGATGGAGAGTATGTGGAAATCATTAACAGAAAGGATGCCATCCGCTATGCCATTGAAAACGGCAGGGAAGGCGATATTATCGTTCTTGCCGGAAAAGGACATGAAGATTATCAGGAAATAAAGGGCGTAAAGTATCCTATGGATGAGAGGGTACTGATTGCCGAGGTAATGAAAGAATTATGTATGCAGATATAATTGTGGATATATCCCATGATAAATTAGATAAGACATTTCAGTATAAGATACCGGAGGAAATAATCCCCATACTGGAAGTGGGAATGCGCGTAAATGTTCCCTTTGGAGCCGGAAACCGCAGGATTACCGGATTTGTGGTGAATATTACGAAGACTCCGGCATTTGATGTGAACCGGATGAAGTATATTGATTCCATTGTGGATGAAAAGGTAGCTATTGAAGGCAGGATGATAAAGCTTGCTTCCTTTATCCGTGAAAATTACGGCGGTTCCATGAATCAGGCACTCAAGACCGTGATTCCCGTAAAGGAAAGTGTCAAGGCACGGGAAAAGAAAAGCATTCGTCTTATCATTGATAAATCAAAGGCTGAAGAACTTTTGGAAGAATTTAACCGGAAACATTCTGTTGCCAGGGCAAGACTTTTACAGGTTCTCATGGAAGAGGAAGTGGTGGAATACAGCCTTGTGACCACAAAGCTTAACATTTCCCTTCCGGTCATACGTTTTTTTGAAGAAAACGGCTACATCCGTATTGAAACAGAAGAATATTACCGCAATCCGGTTAAGGTACAAACAATGGATTCCATCCGGAATGAATTGAATGCAGCGCAAAAACAAGTGGTGTCGTCCATTCTTACCGATTATGAAAAAGGACTTCGTAAGACCTATCTGATCCGGGGAGTTACAGGCAGCGGAAAGACTGAGGTTTACATGGCGGTCATTGAACAGGTCATTGCAGAGGAAAAGCAGGTAATTATGCTGATTCCGGAAATTGCACTGACCTTTCAGACCGTTATGCGGTTTTATAAAAGGTTTGGCGATTCTGTCTCCATCATGCATTCAAGACTTTCCAAGGGGGAACGGTATGACCAGTTTGTCAGAGCAAAAAAGGGTCTCATCAATATCATGATCGGACCTCGTTCTGCATTGTTTACTCCTTTTGAAAATCTGGGACTGATTGTAATAGAT
>JAQXXN010000057.1 GCA_029226085.1 Thermoflexaceae bacterium | reverse complement strand
GGTACCTTGCAGAAAGGACCTCGTTACCTTGAAATGGCAGAAGGTTATGTTACCGGTATTGCACTTGATGAGGATAACCAGATTATCGGTTACAAGTTTGTAAGTCTTGGTAAGATGACAGACTTCATCAAGAAGGGTGACGATCCTACAACAGCATACGAAAAGGCTTCCGGTCAGTATGGCCGAGTTGCAGATGCTGTTAAGATTATTGATCCTAGAACAGACAAAGAAGTACAGTAAGGGAGGAACATCATAATGGCATTATTTGAATCATATGAAAGAAGAATTGACAAGATTAATTCTGTTTTAAATAGTTATGGCATTGCTTCCATTGAAGAAGCAGAGAAGATTACAAAGGATGCAGGTCTTAACGTGTATGACATGATTAAGAGCATCCAGCCAATTTGTTTTGAAAATGCATGCTGGGCTTACACCGTAGGTGCAGCGATCGCAATCAAGAAGAACTGCAGAAAGGCATCTGAGGCAGCAGCAGCAATCGGCGAAGGTCTTCAGGCATTCTGTATTCCGGGTTCTGTTGCAGACCAGAGAAAGGTTGGTCTTGGTCATGGTAACCTTGGTAAGATGTTACTGGAAGAAGAGACAGATTGTTTCTGTTTCCTTGCCGGACATGAATCCTTTGCAGCAGCAGAAGGTGCTATCGGTATTGCATTAAAGGCTAACAAGGTTCGTCAGAAACCACTCCGTGTTATCTTAAACGGTCTTGGTAAGGACGCAGCCCAGATTATTTCAAGAATTAATGGTTTCACATATGTGGAAACTGAAATGGACTATAAGACAGGCGAAGTTAAGGAAATCTTCCAGAAGGCATATTCCAATGGCCCTCGTGCATCCGTTAAGTGCTACGGTGCAAATGATGTAACAGAAGGTGTTGCAATCATGCATAAGGAAAAGGTTGATGTTTCCATTACCGGTAACTCAACAAACCCAACAAGATTCCAGCATCCGGTTGCAGGTACTTACAAGAAGGAATGTATCGAGCAGGGTAAGAAGTATTTCTCCGTTGCATCAGGCGGTGGTACAGGACGTACCCTTCATCCGGATAACATGGCAGCAGGTCCTGCTTCCTACGGTATGACAGATACCATGGGACGTATGCATTCTGATGCACAGTTTGCAGGTTCTTCTTCTGTTCCTGCCCATGTTGAAATGATGGGTCTTATCGGTGCCGGTAACAACCCAATGGTTGGTATGACAGTTAGCGTTGCAGTAAGTATCGAGGAAGCAGCTAAGGCTGGTAAGTTCTAAAAAAACATCATAATATGAAATGTCAGAAAATGCCGTAATCGTTGAAGATTATGGCATTTTTTATCTTCTTCTTGACTTCCATTATACATAATGATATATTTAAAACCGTAACAAGTAGTTTTTAAAACTACATACAAAATGATAAAAAGCAGATGGGAGAATATCATGAACAAGAAAATTATATCGGATTCCGCATCAAACATGCGAACATTGGATGGTGTGGATTTTACCTCTGTTCCACTTACCATTATCACCAATGAGAAGGAATATGTGGATGATGCCGGACTGGATGTAGACAAAATGGTGGAAGAATTATATTCTTATAAAGGACGTTCCAGCACAGCGTGTCCCGGAGTGGGTGACTGGCTGAAGTCATTTGGTGATGCTGAGGAGGTCTATTGTGTAACGATTATCAGTACGCTTTCCGGAAGCTACAATTCCGCAATGACAGCAAAGCAGCAGTATGAGGAAGAATATCCCCAAAGGAAGGTTTTTGTTCTGGATTCCTATTCGGCAGGACCGGAAATGAAACTCCTTGTGGAAAAGCTTAAGGAACTGGTGCTTTCCGGCAAGGATTATGATACCATTTGCCGGGAAATCACAGAACACAAGGAAAAGCATACTTCTCTGGCATTTGGTCTGGAATCATTAAAAAATCTTGCAAATAACGGTCGTGTAAGTCATGCAGTTGCGGCGATTACTAACATAATGGGAATTCGGTTGGTTGGAAATGTGAGTCCGGAAGGGCAGTTGCATCCGGTTTATAAAAGCCGCGGCGAGAAGAAGGCGATTGCATCCATTCTTTCATGCATGAAGGAACAAAGGTACGCTGGTGGTACGGTGGTGATTGACCACTGCTGTAATGAAAATGGCGCGAATTCTTTAAAAGAAGCAATCAGGAAGGAATATCCGGATGCCAACGTCCGTATTGAAAAGACAACAGGACTATGTAGTTTTTATGCAGAAAAGGGCGGATTGATGATAGGGTTTGAAGTATAGGAGTGATACCCAAATGAACATACAGGCAGTTGTTTTTGACATGGACGGAGTTATTTTTGATTCTGAGAAGCTCGTCCTGAAATGCTGGAAGATGGTGGCGGATAAATACAATGTTCCGGACATTGAGAAGTCCTGCAGGGATTGTCTTGGACTAAACCGGAATGCCACAAAAGAATATTTTCAGAATAAGTATGGGGAACAATTTCCGTATGATGAATATAAGAAAGAAATGTCGGATTTGTTTCATGACGAAGCTTCAGGAGGAAGGCTTGAGAAAAAGCCGGGAATTGAAGAACTGCTGACTTTTCTTAAGAAAAGGAAGATAAAACTTGCCGTGGCATCTTCCACCAGGCGTGAAATTGTGGAAACGGAATTAAGGGATGGCGGTCTTTTCTCATATTTTGACGTGGTAATTGCCGGAGATATGGTAAAGAAAAGCAAGCCAGAGCCGGATATTTACCTTAAGGCCTGTGAGTGTCTTAAGGTTACACCGGAAAATGCATATGCAGTTGAAGATTCCTTTAACGGCATACGTTCGGCATATGCGGCGGGCATGCATCCTATTATGGTGCCGGACATGGCAGAACCGGATGAAGAAATAAGAAAGCTATGCGAATGTGTATTGGAAAATCATTTTGCGGTAAAAGAATATCTGGATTTTTTGTAAAGATGTGTTACAATAAGCTGTGTATATTATGAGTTTATGAGCAGAATATTCATCCATAAAGGAGGAAGGACATGGCAGGAAAGTCAAACTGCAGGACAAATTGTGACCTGTGCGGTCATTACGCATATGATGAAGAGGAAGAGTGTTATTTTTGCGACATGAATCTGGATGAGGATGAGATGATGCGATTTTTAACCGGAAGCAATGATAACTGTCATTATTTTCAGTTATATGATGAATATGCTGTTGTGCGCCATCAGATGTAAGATGAAAATAATCTGGCAAGAACGGAATGAGAGATAAGAATGATATAATTATGGATAAAGGTTCATCTGCAGTAAAAATCAGGTGAACCTTTTTATTTTGTATATAAAAATTTATCCGGTCAGACATTTTTTAATGCTGCTTCGTATTCTAATCAGGAGGTGATAAGGTGAATCAACATATGGTCAGGGAGATTTATGAGCGTCATGCGGATAATATTTACAGACTGTGTTATTCCTATGTGAAGAATGCGCAGGATGCACAGGATGCCCTGCAGAATACATTTGTGAAATTGATGCGGGCTGACATGGAATTTGACAGTGTGGAACATGAGAAGGCATGGCTGATCGTGACGGCAGGAAATACCTGTAAGGACATGCTGAAATCGTGGTGGTATAAGAGAACAGTTTCTTATGATGAAAATACTGCGGATGACATTGCAGGAAGTGAGGAGGACAGAGAATTACTGGAAGAAATACTAAATCTTCCGGTAAATATCAGAGTGTCCGTTTACCTGCATTATTATGAGGGATATTCATCAGCAGAAATAGGAAAATTGTTAAAGAAAGGCGATGGCACCGTAAGAGGTTACCTTAAAAGGGGAAGGGAACTGCTAAGGGAAAGGTTAGGTGAATTTTAATGGAAAAGAGGATTCGCAATGCCTTTGAAGGCGTGATTCTGAATGAAAAAAGAAAAGAAGAAATTATTGAAGATGTATTAAGTGGTTCGATGAAGGAGAGAAGCATGAAGGGAAATAAGATGAATTTCTGGTCAGGAAAACTGGCCGGGACAGTAATTGTGGCAGCTGCCGTATTAGTATTCGTAGTGTTAAATCTGATGATGTTTGGCAAAAGGGGTAAAAATACACCTGCGGGGGAGATTATGGGAACGGAAATAACCGTAGAGGAACAAAGTATCATTGAGGAAAATGAAACAGCCAAAACGCTGGAAGATTATATTGATGTGAAAAAAGTGGCAGAAATTCGGTTTAATAGTGGGGAAGTGTCTATGAAAAGTGAGAATTTTATCGTGGATAGTGAAATTTTCTCCCTTCTCTGGATATATGAAGAAATCCCGGAGAAGAAGGACGAATTTAATCCGGGACAATGGCCATATGCATATGGAATACAGGATCCATTATATTGCATTACTTTTTATTATGACATAGAAGGAAAAATATGGGATAAGCTGGATGTCAAAGAAGAACCGCAGACTTATTATGCAGAGCTAAACATTTATGATGAAACGGAGATTTCCATTAACGGAATCCATTACCGTGCACAGGCAGGGACACTCATTGAAAAACTGCAGGAAAGCCAGTTGGATGTCGAAAAATTTAACGAGGAAATAACGGATATATCCGATTCGTTTACGGAAGATTTGGCTGGAATAGAATTGAGCTCAAAGGGAATTCTTCCGGTAAAAGGAGGTAAAATAACCAGTGCATATGGTGAACGCTGGAGCACTTTTCATGAGGGAGTTGATTTTACTTCAGAGGATACCAATGTTTATATGCCAATGAACGGCACCGTGCTTCATACGGGATATGATGTGGAAAAGGGCTATTATATCGAGATTGATCACGGAGACGGGGTAACAAGTGAGTATCATCATCTGGAAAGTATTGCCGTGGCAGAGGGTGATAACCTGTCTGTGGGAACGGTGATTGGAATCATGGGGAATACCGGATACTCTACCGGAACGCACCTTCACTGGGAAGTTCGTGTGAACGGGGAGGCTGTTAATCCCATTGAGGCAATTAGCATACAAAAAAACAGTAATGATTATTGATTTATTAGCCTATTCTGTGATATAATTCCTGTAACGAGTAATTTGTAAAAATGCGGGTATATACCATGCAGGAAAAGAGAGGACACGGAATATGGACAATAAAACAATGTATAAGTTAAGTTACGGATTGTTTGTCCTTACGGCAAATGAAGACGGAAAGGATAATGGTTGTATCATTAATACTGCAATTCAGGTAACTTCCAATCCAAATCGTATCAGTATTGCGGTAAATAAGGCAAATGCAACACATGACATGATTCTTAGAACCAATAAGTTTACGGTATCGGTAATCAGTGAGGATGCAGATTTTGAATTATTTAAGAGATTTGGTTTCCAGTCCGGACGTGATGTAGACAAATTTGCAGGATTTACCGATTGCAAGCGTGGTTATAACGGATTGAATTATGTGACGAAGGGTTGTAACGGTTTTATTTCAGCATGGGTGGAACAGGCAATTGACCTGGGAACACACACGTTGTTCATTGCGGCAGTTACGGATATGGAAGTTTTAAGTAATGTTCCGTCTGCAACTTATGCATATTATCAGAGCAACATTAAGCCGAAGCCACAGCCGGCAGCGGAAAATAAAACAGGGAAAACAGCATGGCGCTGTACCGTGTGCGGTTATGTTTACGAGGGAGAAGAACTTCCGGCAGATTTTGTATGTCCGCTTTGTAAACATCCGGCAAGTGATTTTGAGAAAATTGCGAATTGATTTTTCGGATGAGATTACTTACAATATGTGTATTAATAAATATGTGTAAGGAGGCACCATATGGATTTTTTTGATAAAATGGGAGAGAAGCTGGCAGCAGCAGGAGCTGAGGCATCCAAGAAGGCTAAGGATGTATCTTCGATTGTGGTACTTAAGGGGAAGATTCATTCTGAAGAAAGTAAGATTGAGACGCTGTATAAATCAATTGGTGAAAAATACTTTCTGGCGCATCAGGATTACGAGGGTGATGTCTATGCAGATGAAATAGCATCGATTCTGGCGGCAAAGGCAGGAATCGAGACCTTAAATGAAGAAATTAAGGAGATTGAAGGAAAGTAATTGCCGGATGAATGCATAAAGAATTGTTAAGAATTATTAAGATTTTGTTAAATCCTTGACAAGATTTCTGCAGTATGATATGATAAGGTTACATTAATAAAAGGGAGTAGCAAACGGTACACGTTTATGCTTGCGTCAGTACGATCAGCCATGGCTGGTCCGCAGCTTATGTAAATTGCAAGACTTTTATTATGGCATAAGTGCCATGATAGAAGTCTTTTTTACTTTATGAAACGGACTTTCAGGTGTAATAAAAGCATGGCACTGAAAAACACAAAATGGGAGGAAAAAGTATGGAAGACAACAGAGTAGTGAATGGAAAGGCAAGGGAAGTCGGGAAAAAGTCAGGTTCCGTAGTGAAATTTATTGTAATCGGAATTATTGTCGGTATTCTGATCCTGGATTCTTTCTACACCATCAATGAACAGGAGCAGGCAGTGCTTACCACGTTCGGTGTAGCACAGGCAGTTACGCAGTCGGGACTTCATTTTAAGATACCACTTGTACAGCAGGTAGAAAAGGTAAATACCACAATCAAGGGAATACGGGTGGGATATGATGCCAACGGAAATTCTGTGGAATCCGAATCCGTGATGATTACATCGGATTATAATTTTGTAAATGTGGATTTCTATGTGGAGTACCGTTTTTCAGACCCAATCAAGGCAGTATATGCTTCGGAAGAACCGGAAGAGATTCTTAAGAATATTGCACAAAGCTGTATTCGAAGAGTGATTGGACAGTACAGCGTGGATGATGTCCTGACAACAGGAAAGGCAGAAATCCAGGCAAATATCAAACAGGAAATGATAAATGAACTGGAAAGTAATGATATCGGCGTGACACTGGTAAATATCACAATTCAGGATTCTGAGCCGCCAACGGCAGAGGTCATGGAGGCATTTAAGGCAGTGGAAACGGCAAAACAGGGTAAGGAAACTACAATTAACAATGCCAATAAATATGCCAACGAAAAAATACCGGAGGCAGAAGCAAAGGTTGACCAGATTTTAAAGGATGCAGAAGCTGCAAAGACACAGCGTGTTAATGAAGCAAATGCGGAAGTGGCATTATTTAATGCAATGTATGAGGAATACATTAAGAATCCGGAAATTACCAAGCGAAGAATGTACTTCGAGACCATGGAAAATGTTCTTCCTGGAGCCAAGGTAATTGTTACGGATGATGCAACAGGAGTATCAACCGTTCTTCCGCTGGATTCATTTTCTAATGTGACAATGGATAATAGCAGTAAAGCATCTGACAGTACAACAGCCGGTTTGGGAAGCACGGGTTCATCACAGACTACACAGGCACAGTAAGGAGGGAATGACATGAAAAAAGGTGTAATTGGAATAGTTATAGTTTTAGTATTGGTTTTGGGAATGTCCTCTGTGGTTGTGACACATGAGGATGAATATAAATTAATCCGACAGTTCGGTAAGGTGAGTGCAATAAGGGATGAAGCGGGTTTAAGTTTTAAGATTCCGTTTATACAGTCAGTAGATACACTGCCAAAGGAATTAATGATTTATGACCTGGCGCAGTCGGATGTCATTACGATGGATAAAAAGACCATGATTGCAGACAGCTATGTGCTTTGGAGAATATCAGATCCGTTGAAATTTGCACAGACACTTAATTCCTCTGTGGCAGGGGCAGAAGGAAGAATTGATGCAGTGGTATATAATTCCATTAAAAATGTCATAAGCAGCATGAACCAGAATGATGTCATTAGTTCGAGGAAGGGCGGACTGGATGAAAAAATAATGGAGAATATCGGAAGCAGCATGGATCAATATGGGGTTACCATCGTTTCTGTGGAGACAAAGCAGCTGGATTTACCGGAGGATAATAAGAATGCGGTATATGAGAGAATGATTTCCGAACGTTCACAGATTGCGGCAACTTATACGGCAGAAGGTGCAGCAGATGCACAGGTGATTAAGAATACAACGGATAAGGATGTTTCTATCAGTATATCCAATGCCGAGGCACAGGCAGCGGCAATTAAGGCAGAAGGAGAAGCGGAATACATGAGAATTCTTGCAGAAGCATATGGAGATGATTCCAGAAGAGAATTTTATTCTTTCATCCGGAGTCTTGAGGCACTGGAAAAATCTTTTGAAGGTGGAAATAAGACGGTTATCCTGCCGTCAGATTCTCCGATTGCGCAGTTGTTTTTAGGATATTAAAAAGAGTATGTGTTAAGTAATCGCAAAAAATAAAAAATTCCCGGGAAACCGTTTCTTTTCCAATGAGAGAGGACGGTTTATCCGGGAATTTTTTGATAAACATGGTATTAAAATTTCAGAGTAGAAAGAATCTGTTCCAGGGTCGCTTCAATATCCATTCCCTGTTCTAAAATGGTAATGTCTGCATATTTTTCGTAAAGAACTGAACGTTCTTCATAAAGGTCTAAGAGGGTCTGATCTTTCCGCAATACCACGCCGCGTGCTGCAAGATTTGAAAGACGTTTGCTTAAAATCTCGTACGGGACGGAAAGATAAACTACCGTACCGATGTTTTTTAAATGCTGCATGGCTTCCTTCTCATAGACGACGCTTCCGCCAGTGGCAATCACACAGCGATGCACGTCAATGGAGGCATTGACCTGGTTTTCAATTTCAAGAAATCCATCATCACCCTGTTCGGAAATGATGTCCTTTAATAATTTACCCGTTTTTTCCTGTATGAGAATATCGGAATCAATGAAGGTGTATCCGAGTATTTTGGCAAGTATGACGCCGATGGTGCTTTTTCCTGCACCAGGCATTCCGATTAAAATAATATTGTCCTTTAACATCATGTAATCTCCAAGCTTTTCTTCATATGGATTCAAGGATTTGAATTCAGACAAATTATATAACAGAATTTATTATAGGACAAGATGTTTTATCTCGCTGACAAGTGCGCCGAGGCGTATTTGAATTGGAAATCAATCCGGTGAGAGAGTTTTAGATTGACTACCAAATGGTAGTTAGTTATAATAAAGAATAGGTATTAAGGTCTCAATAAGAAGAACTATATTTGGATGAAAGGAGTCGGGGGAATGGATATTTCATCATCAAAACGCAGAATATTGGATGAGGCACTTAAGTTGTTTGCAGTCAATGGATATGAAGCAACCAGCATAGAACAGATAACCAATGTAGTTGGCATTAGAAAAGATTCTCTTTACAGCCATTTTAAATCAAAGAAAGAAATACTGGACTTGCTGGTGGATGAAATAAAGGAGCAATATCAATTATACTCGGAACGTATGCTTAAAGATTTTGAAATGACAGAGGATAATTTCAAAGAAGACATTAAGTGGAATGAAGAATATATTTTTAAGTATGTAAAAAGTCAGTTTGAGTATCTTATTTCGGATCCCTTCTTTAGCAGGGTAAGAAATTTTTTGACGATTGAGCAGTTTCGTAATCCAAGTTTGGCATCGTTGCAGAATCAATGTGAATATATTGATGCGTTGAATTATTATAATAAAATGATTCATTTTCTGGTGGAAAAAGGAATTTTTATTGATAAGGGCATAGAAATTATGGCATATGAATTTTTTTCCCCAATCCATGTTCAGTTTTATCATATTCAGTGGGAACCGGATTGCAAGAAAGAAGCACTCAAGATTGTAGAAGAACACATAAAGCACTTTTTTACAATATACTCTAGATGACTGGAAGGAGAAAAGAATGAAGAATTGGAAATTAAGCAGGAAATTAACACTTGGAATCACACTTATTGTTATCATATGCATGAGTCTGTTGTATGTGACGGCAAATAAGACTCTCAAGGGAATGATTCAGAAATCAGAAAAAAGCCATATGGAGAGTGTTCTGGATGCACAGATCAGTTTGATTGAAGAATTTATAATGCGACAGGAAGAATTATTGATTGCATATAGCAAAACTCCTGCAGTCAGGGAATTTTTGAAAGATGTTAATAATGAAGAAAAGAAAAAGAATGCACAGTCATATACCGAGTATTATTATGCCGGATTAGATAATTGGGAAGGTCTTTATATCGGGGAATGGAATACCCATGTTATTGCACACTCAAATCCGGGTGTGGTTGGAATTACATTGAGAGAAGGTGCATCACTCAAAGATTTACAGGATGCCATGACATCCAGAAATGGATTATATGATGCAGGAATTATCGTATCACCGGCATCTGGAAAGCTTATTTTGTCCATGTATTGTCCGGTGTTTGATACCAATGGGACAACCATTGTAGGGTACGTTGGGGGCGGTCCGAATGTGGAGAGCCTGAAAGAAATTCTGTATAAACTGAGAAATGAAGAGGATACTGCGGGCTATTACATGATAAATGTACAAACAGGAAAGTACATTTTTGCGGATGACGAGGCACTTATTGCAACGGAAATTCAGGATGAAATGTTACTGAATATTATTGAACAGATAAAAAATGGAAATAATAGCGGAGAAGTAAGATACAAAGGAGAACAAGGCAATCAGATCGCAAGTTTTCAATATATTGATAAACATGGATGGGCAGTTGTTTCATTTGACAGTGAAAGGAATATTTATGAAAATGCGAATAGAAATATGTTTGTTTTGGGAAGAATCTGTATCGTTTTTGTACTGGTAATCAGTATATTGGCTTTTGTTATGATTTTTATCAGCATGAGACCTTTACATTACATTGAAGAAGCAATCATGGAGCTTAGTAATCTGAAGTTACAAAGAAATGAAAAACTGACTCCGTGGATTGGAACGAAAAGTGAAGTTGGCAAGATTGCGACAGCCATGGATTCTTTATATGGAACCATGGGAGATATTGTAAAAACATTGTCAGCGTGTTCATATTCGTTAAATGATACGGCAACGGCAATGCAGGATTCTTCCGATGTATTGATTTCCTGTATTTCTGATAATTCCAAGGCAACAACTACTTTTGCAGAGCGTGCAGAGCAGATTGATAGTACAGTCGGAAAAGTTGAACAGGAAATTGTTGAGATTGGCAATGTGGTTTCTGATGTAGAAGAAAGAATTAAGCAGGGTAATTTACATAGCAGCTATTTGCTGGATAAAGTAGAACAGATGCAGAAACTGGCAAATGATACACTTGAGAATACGAATAGACAGATTACGGAAAATCAAAAGGCAATTGAAGAGGCAATTGGAGAATTGCAGTCATTAATGCGGATTGATGAGATGGCATCACAAATTTTAGACATTACCAGCCAGACCAATTTATTATCATTAAATGCATCAATCGAAGCTGCCAGAGCAGGAGAGGCAGGAAAAGGTTTTGCGGTTGTTGCGGGAGAAATTGGTAACTTAGCAACAAGTTCATCAGAAACAGCGACACAGATACAAGGAATTTGTAATGAAACGAAGAATAATATTTCAAACGTTCAGGCATGCTTTGATCAGATTATTTTATTTCTGCAAAGGGATGTACAGAATCAGTTTACAGGATTTGCAAAGGCAACAAAGGATTATTACGATTCAATTAAGGAAATGCAGATGATTATATCGGATATCGCAGAGGCTTCGGAAGTATTTGCAGGAACCGTACAAAATATTCAGAAGCAGATTCGGGAGGTATCCGGTGTTCCGGATGATCAGAGTATCAGAAGTCAGGATATTTTTGAAAAAGCCAGACAAACGGAAGAAACAGCACAAGCTATGACTGTTATCATCAGCAAGAATAAGGAAAATGCAAATGCAATTAGCGGAATTGTAGAACGTTTTTCGTAAAACAAAGAGATGGTATTTGCACCAAATTGACAGAATCATCATGGAATAGCGTTATGTTTAGAGCATGACGCTATTTTTTATATAGAGAATTCATGTAGTAAGATAGGATTTGTTATGATATACTTACATAGAAAAGTAGAAAATTATAAGCAGAAAAGAGATTTTAAGGGATGAATTCAGTCTGGAAAGTATATGCCAAGAAGGCAGATTTTAATGAAATCGGAAAAAAATACGGAATCGACCCGGTAATTGCAAGAATTATACGAAACCGCGACGTGGAAGGATGGGAGAATCTGGAGCGTTACATTAACGGAAGCAGGAAGGATTTATATGACGGTTTTCTCATGAAGGACATGGAAAAAGGTGTAAAAATCATTGCCGGTAAAATACGAAGAAAGACTAAAATTCGGATTATCGGTGATTATGACGTGGATGGAGTGTCTTCGATTTTTATTCTGCTAAAAGGATTAAAGAGGCTTAATGCCGATGTGGATTACGTGATTCCTCATCGTATTATGGATGGTTATGGAATTAATGAAAAGCTGATACAGGATGCTGCAGATTCCGGCGTGGATACGATTATCACCTGTGACAATGGCATTGCGGCAATAGAGCAGATTGCATTTGCAAAATCGCTTAACATGACCGTGGTGATAACGGACCATCATGACATCCGATTTAAGGAAACAGACGGAGAAAAGCAGTATATTATTCCACAGGCGGATGCTGTCATTAATCCAAAACAAAAAGACTGCGGATATCCTTTTAAGGAACTTTGTGGGGCAGCGGTGGCTTATAAGTTTATTGAGTGCCTGTGCCGGGACATGCAGGAAAATGACAGGGAGTTCATGGACAGCCTTCTTGAAATGGCGGCGGTAGCAACCGTAGGTGATGTCATGGATTTGCAGGGAGAAAACCGGATTATTGTAAAGGAAGGACTGAAGCTTTTAAATCATACAAAGAATCTGGGACTTCGTTCTCTTATGGAGTTAAATGGAATCAGTCCGGGAAACTTAAGTGCCTATCATATTGGATTTATTATCGGACCGTGTCTTAATGCCAGCGGAAGACTGGATACGGCAAGACGCTCCTTGGAGCTTTTGATGGCGGATAATAAGGCAGATGCAGACCGGCTGGCGGGAGATTTGAAGGCATTTAATGAGGAACGGAAGAATCTTACCCTGGAGCAGACGGAAATTGCATCAGAAATGGTGGAAACTACCAAGCTTTCAAAAGATAACGTATTGGTGGTATATCTTCCGGACTGTCACGAAAGCATTGCGGGAATTATTGCAGGGAGGCTTCGGGAGCGGTATTATAAGCCGGTGTTTGTAATTACCGACAGCGAGGAAGGACTGAAAGGCTCAGGTCGTTCCATTGAAGGTTATCATATGTTTGAAAAGCTGCTTATGGTAAGTGACTTAATGACCAAGTTTGGTGGTCATCCCATGGCAGCAGGAGTATCGCTTCCTAAGGAAAATCTGGAGGAATTCCGAAGAAGACTGAATGAGGATGCGAATCTTACGGAAAAGGAACTGACTCCGGTAGAGTGGATTGATGTGGCAATGCCGGTGGATTACATAACAGAAGAATTAATCGGTCAGTTAAATATCCTGGAACCCTTTGGAAAAGGAAATGAAAAACCTTCCTTTGCTGACAGGAATCTGATGGTTTCCAGAGTTAATATCATTGGAAAGAACCGTAATGTGCTTAAGTTACAGCTTACCAATGAGAGAGGCAATACCATCGAGGCATTAAAATTTAATGCAGATGAGAATATGCTAAGAGAGGTGAAGACAGGAGATTTGCTGTCGGTGATTTATTATCCTTCGGTGAATGAATTTAACGGGAAAAAGACCCTGCAGATTGTGATTCATGAGATGAGGGTGCAAAAGTAACTGCTTATTATTCTTTTTTTCGTTTCGCCTTATTCATGCCACCTGTCATGTGTTCTTCCTCAGAATCCACAAAGCACGCACGTTTTACGGAATCTTCTCCGTAGCGGCTGCGAATCTGGTCAATGGCGGAATTTAATTTGGAAAGACGTTCATTTTTTTGCTGGTCGAATAAATCATACTGTTCAAAAAATTCATTGGTTGCTTTTCCGGTACTGACCCCGAGAAGGCGGATTGGCGTACCGGAAAAGCATTCCTTAAAAAGTATTTTTGCAGTATCGTAAATGGTTTCTGTTACATTGGTTGCACAAGAAAGAGTTGTCTGTCTGGAATAGTGGTTAAATTCGCAGTCCGTGATGTTTACACTGACAACACTGATGTATGCTTTATCTGCGCGGATTCTTGCACCGACAGTTTCGCACAGGGATAAAAGAATCCGGTTGACAGTTTCCGTGTCCGTTACATCGGCTTTTAAGGTAATGGAGTTACCATAGCTTTTGTTATCAACGGAGTGGTCTAAGGTCATATTCACGTCCCGTCCGTTGGCGTAATCGTGAATGACCTCACCGTGCTTTTTAAAATGATATTTCAAAATCTCCACATCCGTATGGGCAAGGTCGCCTATGGTATGAATACCAAAACCGTGAAGCTTTGCTGCCGTGGAACGTCCCACGAAAAATAAGTCATCTACCGGAAGAGGCCAGAGTTTTTCCGGGACTTCTTCCGGAAACAGGGTATGCACAAGGTTTGGTTTTTTAAAATCCGATGCCATCTTGGCAAGAAGTCTGTTGGAAGAAACACCGATATTTACGGTAAAACCAAGGCTGGCGCAGATTTCATCCTTAATCTTTATGGCAAAATCCGGTAGGGAACCGTAGAGGTGCTCGGTTCCGGTCATGTCGCAGAAGGCCTCATCAATACTGTACTGTTCCACCACGGGAGCATATTTTCTTAAAAGCTCCATGAAATCACGGGAACACTTCACGAAGAAATTATAATCCGGGGAGGCGACCACCAGATTCGGGCATTTTTGGCGTGCACGCATGAGGGGTTCACCGGTTACGATACCGTAGCTTTTGGCAAGAGGCGACTTTGCAAGTACGATGCCGTGACGGTTTTCTTCACTTCCACCAATGACGGAGGCAATTTCACGCAAATCCGTGGTCTCACCCTGTGAGAGACGGCGCACGGACTCCCAGGAGAGAAATGCAGAATTCACATCAATGTGGAAAATCACTGGCTTTGGCATGGGACACCTCCTTTTCAAGATAATATGATTATAGCAGAACGTTAGTTTGGTGTAAACCGGAAATCATGTAATAGAATGCCTGATTGATACGGCGAAAAAAGGAGGTCTTTATAATGCAAACAGAAATCATATCGGTCAATCACCAGTCTTTCTCCATCATAAAACTTCTCGGCAAGGGAAAGGGCGGTTATTCTTATCTTGTAACGGATAAAGAAAAGCAGTATGTCTTAAAACAAATCCATCACGAGCCCTGCGATTATTACCAGTTTGGCAATAAAATTGAGGCCGAAATCAATGATTATAAAAGATTGAAGGAAATCGGTATCCGGATGCCCGAAATGCTTGACGTAGATATTGAAAAAGAACGGATTTTAAAGGAATACATAGAGGGTGATACTATTTTTGATTTGGTTTTAAATGACAGGATGCAGGAAACGTACTTTCAACAGATCAGGGAAATGTGCATGATGCTTTATGATGCTTATACCAATATCGATTATTTTCCGACGAATTTTGTGGTAAGAGATAGTGAAATTTACTATGTGGATTATGAATGTAATGATTACATGGAAGAGTGGAATTTTGAAAACTGGGGTGTGAAATACTGGTTGAAGACGCCGGAATTTCTGGAGTATGTAAAGAGGAAGGAAAATGCTATCGGATAATTATGGACAAAGTAAGAAAAAAATAGTATTATTTTAATAGTGATTTTGCGCAGAAACGATATGCAAAATTTTGGTAATGGATTAAATTTAAAGGATGGTACGCATATGAGATTAGGAATTCGTGCACACGACATGGAGAAGGCTCCGTTAGACGAGCTGATTAAAAACATCCACGATAAGGGGTTTCACTGTACACAGCTGGCTCTTTCCAAGGCGGTGTATGACTATAAGGTAGATATCGGCATGATGACGCCGGGCTTTGCCATGTACATTAAGGAATTATGTACGGAGTACAAGGTGGATATCTGTGTTCTTGGCTGTTATCTGAATCTGTGTAATCCGGACCCGGTAAAGCATGCAGAGATTGTGGAAAAATATAAGGCACATATCCGTTTTGCAAGTGTACTGGGCTGTGCGGTTGTAGGTACGGAGACTGGTGCGGTGAATACAGAATACAAGTATGAGCCGGCAAATCATTCCGAAGAGGCACTGGAGCTTTTTATTGAAAATTTAAGACCGATTGTGGAATACTGTGAGAAAATGGGTGTTATTTTTGCCATTGAACCGGTGTACAAGCATATTGTATACAATATTGAACGGGCAAGGAAGGTACTGGACGCCATTAACTCTCCGAATCTTCAGATTATTTTTGACCCGGTAAACGTGCTTCATGTGGGAAATATCCATGAGCAGGATCAGATTATTAAGGATGCCTTTGACATTCTGGGGGATGACATTGCGGTCATTCATTGTAAGGATTATAAGGTGGAGGGTGATGAACTCATTTCCATTCCTGCAGGGCAGGGAAGCTTTAATTACCCGCTTCTTATGAAGTACATCAAGGAAAGAAAGCCGTTTGTGCACATTTCCCTTGAGAATACCAAGCCGGAAAATGCCATTGCAACCCGTGATTTTATGGAAGAATTGTATGCAAGGTCATAAAACAGCCGGATTATAATAGGGATTGTTTTAACAATTAATATATTATCAAGAAACTGAATGAAAAGAGGATTTTACCATGAAGAAGATGGAAGATTATGTAAGAAGCATACCGGATTTTCCGGAAGAAGGAATTATTTTCCGTGATGTGACCAGTGTTTTGCAGGATGCAGACGGACTGCACATGGCTGTGGACAAGATGCAGGAGTTTTTAAAGGATGTGGATTTTGATGCCGTTGTAGGTCTGGAGTCCAGGGGATTTATATTTGGAATGCCAATCGCATATAATCTTCATAAGCCGTTTATTCCGGTAAGAAAGAAAGGAAAGCTTCCTTGTGAGACCGTGGAGGTTTCCTATGATCTGGAATATGGCAGTGCAACGATTGAAATGCATAAGGATGCCATTAAGCCGGGGGATAAGGTAGTCATTGTGGATGACCTGATTGCAACCGGTGGAACAGTGGAAGCAAGTATTAAGCTTGTGGAGCAGCTTGGCGGTAAGGTGGTTAAGGTAATCTTCCTCATGGAGCTTGCAGGGCTTAACGGACGTGAAAAACTCTCCGGTTATGATGTGGAATCGGTTATCATCTATGAAGGAAAATAAATGAAAAAGGTTCTGACATATTATTTAAAACCATATTATCTACGAATGGCGGGGGGATTCGTGATTAAGTTCATTGGAACCATCATGGATCTTCTCATTCCATGGATTCTGGCATATATGATTGATGAAGTAGTTCCGACGCAGAGCATTCGGAAAGTGTTCTTGTGGGGATTTCTCATGATTGTATGTGCCTTTTTTGCCGTGTCCGGAAATATTCTTGCCAACCGCTTTGCTTCCAAGGTAGCAGAACTTTCCATGAAAACCATTCGTCATGATTTGTTTGAAAAGGTATCTTACCTGTCCTGTAAAAAAGTCAATGAATTTACCGAAAGTTCGCTGGTTTCCCGCCTGACTTCCGATACCTATAATGTTCACAATGCCATTGGAATGATACAGAGACTTGGTGTGCGCGCACCGATTCTTTTAATCGGAGGCATTGCGGTGACACTGACACTGGACTATTCCCTGGCTTTGGTTCTGGTGGCAATTCTGCCGTTTATGGGAATTTTGGTGTATCTTGTTTCCAAAAAGGGAATTCCTCTTTACAGAAAGCAGCAGGAAGCCGTGGATGTTCTGATTCGTAAGGTTCGTGAGAATGTGACCGGTATCCGGGTCATCAAGGCACTTTCCAAGACAGATTATGAAAAAAGAACTTTTTCGGACATTAATGCAGAGGTGGTACGCCGTGAAAAACGTGCGGCAATGACCATGGGAATTACCAATCCGGTCATGAATTTCATCCTGAACATGGGATGGGTTCTGGTCATTCTGGTAGGTGCGTACCGGGTCAATGCGGGACTTACGGAGAGCGGCAAGATTGTGGCATTTCTTACATATTTTACAATTATATTAAATGCGATGCTTTCCATTACCCGTCTTTTTGTGAAAATGTCCCAGGCAGTTGCTTCTGCCGGACGTATCATGCAGGTCATTGATTCCTGTGATGACATGGAAGCGGTATCACGGCTTTATGCACAGATTCCGGATTTTGATGAGAATGACACTTATCATGTTGAGTTTCGCAATGTATCATTTTCTTATAACGGCAGACACAAGAACTTAGATAATGTCAGTTTTTCTTTAAAAAAAGGAGAGAGTCTTGGAATCATTGGAGCAACCGGTTCGGGAAAGACAACGCTTATCAGTCTTTTGATGCGTTTTTATGATGTCAATGAGGGATGTATTCTTATTGATGGAAAGGATATCCGAAGCTTCCCACAGGATGAACTTCACAGTATGTTTGGTGTGGCATTTCAGAATGATACCATCTTTGAAGATACGGTTCTGGAAAATATTAATCTGGGACGTGGACTTGATAAGAAGCAGATTGAGAATGCTACAGAGCATGCCGGTATTGCAGGGCATATTGAGAGTATGGAAAAAGGCTATGATTCGGCGGTCGCCATTAAGGGAGCCAACCTTAGCGGCGGACAGAAGCAGAGACTTCTCATTGCAAGGGCACTTGCCGATAATCCGCAGATTCTTATTCTGGATGATTCCTCCAGCGCACTGGACTACAAGACAGATGCGTCTGTTCGCAGGGCAATTGCGCAAAATTACGGTGACACCACATCCATTATTATTGCACAGCGCATCAGCTCCGTCATGAACTGCGATAAGATTCTTGTACTGGAACAGGGAAATGTTCTGGGATACGGAACACATGAGGAACTTATGAGGAACTGTGAGATTTACAGGGAGATCGGGGAATCGCAGCTGGCGGTGTAAAGTAATTAATACGGGGAAATTGGTGGTGTTATGAAAAGGAGTTATAATCATGGCAAGCTTTGAATCAACACTTCGCGAAGTGCAGGGTGCAGGACGCGGTAAAAATAATTTTAACGGACCGGAAGAGGTAACAGTAAGACGTCTTGGAAAGCGTGGTGTCATAGCACGCCTTGGAGGGTATCTTTTGCATTTTAAGTGGCTTTTGTTTCTGGCGCTTATCATGTCACTTGCAAGTAATCTCTTATCATTGGTAGGGCCTAAACTTTCTGGTCTTGCCATTGATGCCATTGAACCGGGTGTGGGAAAAGTGGATTTTAGCAGAGTTTATTATTATGCGGCACTAATGGCGGTATTTTTTCTGTTCTCATCCATATTTGCATATCTGCTTGCCATTCTGATGATACATATCAGCCAGAAAATCATTTTTAAGATGAGAGAGGATGTCTTTGACAGTCTGGGAAAACTTCCGGTATCGTATTTTGATACCCATCAGACTGGTGAAATATTAAGTAAGATTTCTTATGATATAGATACGGTTAATACATCGCTTTCCACAGACATTATTCAGATTCTGACCAGTATCATAACGGTGGTTGGTTCATTTGCCATGATGATTACCATTTCGCCGCCGCTGATTCTGGTATTTGTGTTTACGGTTCCGCTTTCATTTGTGATTACAAAATTCCTTACGGGAAGAACCAGACCGCTTTTTCGGGCACGTTCTGCATCCATCGGGCGGATGAATGGCTATGTGGAGGAAATGATAGCAGGGCATAAGACCATTAAGGCATATAATCAGGAAAAGAATGTGATTCAGAAATTTGATATGCATAATGAAGAGGTGGTTGGTGCATTTTATAAGGCGGACTATTTTGGAACAATGACAGGTCCCAGCGTTAATTTCATCAATAATCTGTCGCTTTCCCTGATTACGGTATTTGGCGCAATTCTTTTTATCAAAGGGCGAATCAGTCTTGGAAACATTTCATCCTTCGTTCTGTATTCCCGTAAATTTTCAGGACCGATTAATGAAGCGGCAAACATCATGAATGAATTTCAGTCAGCATTTGCGGCAGCAGAGCGTGTGTTCCGCCTTATTGATGAACCAAGGGAAGCATTGGATATTGTTGGAGCCAAAGAACTTACGGATGTGACAGGAGATGTACGGATTGATGATGTAACCTTTGGATATGTGCCGGAAAAACCTGTCCTGAAGGACTTAAATCTAAATGCCAGGCCGGGCAGTCTTACTGCAATCGTAGGGCCTACCGGTGCCGGAAAGACCACCATCATAAATTTATTGATGCGTTTTTATGATGTCAATGAAGGTGCCATTTATGTAGACAATAACGAAATCCGCACGGTAACAAGAGATTCTCTGCGCCAGTCCTATGCCATGGTATTACAGGATACCTGGCTGTTTACGGGTACGGTTTTTGAAAATATAGCTTATGGCAGGGAGAATGCCACAAGGGAGGAAGTTATTGCGGCAGCCAAGGCAGCAAGGGTACATGATTTTATTGAATCCCTTCCGGATGGTTATGACACCATACTTACCGAAGAAGGAACGAATATTTCTAAGGGACAGAAACAACTTCTTACCATCGCACGGGCGATGCTTATGGATACCAGAATGCTGATTTTGGATGAAGCAACTTCCAATGTGGATACCAGGACGGAAATTATGATTCAGCAGGCAATGAGAAATCTAATGAAAGACAAGACCTGTTTTGTCATTGCACATCGCCTGTCCACCATCCGCAATGCAGATGCCATTCTTGTGGTGCAGGACGGCAAAATTGCCGAACAGGGCACACATTCCGAACTGATTGCACAGGATGGAATTTATAAGAAAATGTACTATGCACAGTATGAATAAAATACAAAAACAGAAAAATTAAATTTTCCTGCAACACAAATCCATTTTTTTAACACTTATAGAATGTAGGTGTTAAAAAATGGATTTTTTGTTATATTATATGAAAAGACTAAGTATAGAATATAGCAAAATCCGTTGCTTACGGAAGAATCGATCGATTGGAGAAAAGACATGGATGAGAGGAAACTTGTGATATTAGCCATCGCAGGGGAAAAAGATGCTTTTGTGGAGTTATACAAGATGTATTACACGAAGTTATACCGCTATGCCGCATACACGTTAAGGGGCGTGCATGATGCAGAGGATGCGGTAAGCGAAACGATGGCAGACGCTTATGCCGGCATAAGCAAATTAAAAAATCCGGATGTGTTCGGAACGTGGATTTTTAGGATTTTATCCAACAAATGTAAGGCAAAAATGCGGGACTATTACGTGGCATCCGATGAGGAAGTACCGGAGGAAGCGGAAAATATTGACATGGCACTGAACCTTTCGGTAAAACAGATGTTTTTAAAACTTCCACAAAAAGAACGCATGGTTGTGGCACTCTCGGTATTTGGCGGATACGACAGCAAGGAAATCGGTGTGATTCTTAAAATGAATGCTAACACAATCCGCAGTATCCGGAAGAGAACACTGGAAAAAATGGCAAGGGAAATGAATGATTAAGAAGGAATGAGGAATTGGCAATGGATGAGAAGAAGATTATAGAGCAATTGAATGAAAGCACAAAAGATATTCATGTGCCGGAAAAACTTTTGCCGGAAAATATCATGAATACAATCAGTGATTCGAAGAAGAAAAAGAAAGTGATTTCCTTTGAGAAAATAAGAAGGGGTGTTACCGCCAGAAAAATGGCAGGGCTGGTATCTGCAGCGGCGATTCTGATTGTGGCAGTATTTGCTTATCAGGGGATAACGGGAAAACAGAATAATACCATAAATTCTGACATGGCAAGAGTGGATAACAGTGAATCTTTAAGCATGGAACAGGAAGAAAGTCTTGTAATTGCCCAGACGGGAAATGTGTCCGGCTATGATGAGGTTTATGAGGAGTTTGCAAAATATAAGACGCCGGAACCAAACTGGTTTGTAAAGTTATTTGATGGAAGCAATAAAAAGAATGTAGCATATGGTGTACTTGAAAATGAAATGATTACGTCAGAAACATGGGCAGCTTCTGACACGGCGACAACGACACAGGGAATGATGGGAACAATGGAAAGTGCACCGGAAGAAGCCGGGGGAGATGCAGGATATTCTAAAACCAATGTTCAGACAGTGGGTATTGATGAGGCAGATATCATAAAAACCGATGGAAAGTATATTTACTATGCAAGTTCTGATATGCACACGGTAACGATTTACAGCGTTGATGGTGAAAAGACGGAAAAGATAACCAATCTATATATCGAAGGTCTTGGAAGTCTTAGCGAAATCTATGTAGATGGGGATACTCTGCTTGCAACAGGAAGTTCTTACCGGGATGATAAATATCATGTTACTCTGGTAAAGTATAATATTACTGACAGGAAAAATCCGGAATATGTAGGTGCTTTTTCACAGGAGGGGGAAAGCATAGAGACGAGAAAAATCGGGGATATTGTCTATGTTGTCACTGAGGTTTACAGTGATGTGAATAACATAAAGAAATCCGATCCGAAAACATTTATTCCGTTTGTCTGTGATAATTTGATTGCACCGGAAGATATCTATATTCCGGAAGAGTCAGAAGGTACTGTGTATACGGTGATTTCAAGTGTGGACATCACGGAAGACATGAAAAAAATCGATTCGGCGGCGGTACTTGGATTTAACGGAACATTCTACATGGGAAATGAGAACATGTACCTTTACCGTACATCCTATGATTCCGGAATGAATGGGGGAAACCGCGTCACGGATATCCGTAAAATTGATTATGTCAGTGGCAACGGACTGATTGGTGCCATATCGGAAGGAAAGGTTCCAGGTGTGGTAAAGGATACCTTTGCAGTAAATGAATATAACGGATATCTCCGAATGATGACGACCAGTTATCCGTCCAATGGGGGAAGTGTCAATAATGTATTTGTGCTGGATAAGGATTTAAATGTGGCAGGAAGTATCGAAGGGCTGGCCCAGGGAGAACGTATTTACTCGGCGCGTTACATGGGGGATACGGCGTATTTTGTAACCTATCGTGAAACAGACCCGCTTTATTCTGTGGATTTGTCTGATCCTCAAAATCCGAAAATCATGGGAGCGTTGAAAATACCGGGATTCTCAGAGTATCTGCATGCGTATGGCGACGGCAGACTTCTTGGAATCGGAATTGAGCAGATGGAAAATAAAAATGGCTGGAATCAGGATTACATTAAGCTTTCCATGTTTGATATCACGGATCCGTATGATGTCACGGAAGAAGATAAAATGATTCTGAATGATGCCACTTATTCACCTGCCCTGTATGATTACAAGATGGTAATGATTGATCCGCAGAAGAATTTATTCGGTTTTGTTACGGAGGATTATTATAATAGTACGGGGGCATCGTGCACCTATCGTGTTTACACTTATACGAATGCCGGATTTGTGGAACTGGTAAGTTTTGACTTAAATGACAGTAACATTTATGGGACACGGAGTGTCTATATTGGGGATTATGTGTATATTGTCAATGAGGAAGGAATCTGGGTGTTTTCCATTCGATAAAAAGTATGGAATTAATATGAGTTGTTAAGAAAACTTGCATTTTTTCATCATAACTTTTATAATAAAAGGACTAATGTGGATTATTAGTCCTTTTTTTCATACATGAATCAGTGAAAGACGGAAAGCAGGTGCGGCAATGACAGATGAACAGATTTTAAATAAAGAATTGGATGAAGTGGAAAGCCCGGTAAAGGCTCCGGCGGATTTTACCAGCCCGGAAGAACTGTATGACGAATTAATGAAGAGTATTAAGAAATATCGGCCAAATACAGATCTTACCATGATTGAAAAGGCATATAACATAGCAAGAAAGGCTCATGAAGGACAGTTCCGTAAGTCCGGCGAGCCATATATCATTCATCCAATCTGTGTTGCCATCATACTGGCAGAGCTGGAACTGGATAAGGAAACGATTGTGGCAGGACTTCTTCATGACGTGGTAGAAGACACGGTCATGACCAGTGAGGACGTCGCAAGGGAATTCGGAGATGAGATTGCCCTGCTGGTAGACGGCGTTACCAAGCTGACACAGTTAAACTATTCCGCGGATAAGGTGGAACTGCAGGCAGAAAATCTGCGTAAGATGTTTCTTGCCATGGCAAAGGATATCCGTGTCGTTCTTGTAAAACTGGCAGACCGTCTGCATAACATGCGCACCATGCAGTATCAGAAGCCGGAAAAGCAGAAGGAAAAGTCAAGGGAAACCCTGGAAATCTATTCTCCGATTGCCAGCCGTCTCGGTATTTCCAAAATCAAGGTAGAGCTGGATGACCTGTCCATGAAGTATCTCATGCCGGATGTGTACAATGAACTGGTGGAAAAAATCAGTTTAAGCCAGAAGGAGAGAGAAATCTTTATTAACGGCATTATCAAGGAAGTGAAAATGCATATTGATAATGCCGGAATCGAAGCCGAGATTGACGGAAGGGTAAAGCATTTCTTCAGCATTTACCGGAAAATGGTTAATCAGAATAAGACTCTGGATCAGATTTATGACATCTTTGCCGTGCGAATTCGCGTGGAAACTGTTAAGGACTGTTATGCGGCACTGGGTGTCATCCATGAGATGTATAAGCCGATTCCGGGAAGATTCAAGGATTACATTGCAATGCCAAAGCAGAACATGTATCAGTCCCTGCATACGACATTGATTTCTTCCACGGGACAGCCGTTTGAAATACAGATTCGTACCCATGAAATGCACCGTATAGCAGAATACGGTATTGCTGCACACTGGAAATATAAAGAAGGCGGCAAGGGAGACAGTAACGAACAGGCAAAGATGGCGTGGCTTCGTCAGATTCTGGAATGGCAGAAGGATATGTCTGACAATAAGGAATTCATGTCGTCCGTTAAGAGCGACCTGGATTTATTTTCAGATTCGGTTTATTGTTTTACGCCTTCCGGGGATGTGAAAAATCTTCCTGCCGGTTCAACCACCATTGATTTTGCATACAGCATTCATAGTGCAGTCGGAAATAAGATGGTCGGCGCAAGGGTCAACGGAAAGCTTGTGAATATTGATTATGTGTTAAAAACCGGAGACCGTGTTGAGATTATTACTTCACAGAATTCCAAAGGGCCAAGCCGTGACTGGCTTTCCATTGTAAAGAGTGCGCAGGCACGGAATAAGATTAATCAGTGGTTTAAGCAGGAATTAAAAGAAGATAATATCATAAAGGGACGCGACCTTATTGCAACTTATTGTAAAGGAAAGAATATCAATCTTTCGGAGATTTCAAAGCCGGAATTCATGGAAAAGACAATGGCAAAGTATGGTTTCCGTGACTGGGATTCCCTTGTGGCAGCAGTGGGACATGGTGGATTAAAAGAAAGCCAGGTTGTCAATAAGTTATGTGAAGAGTACGAGAAGAAGAAAAAGAAAGAAATTACCGACCAGGAAATCATGGCATCCATTGACAATGGCGCCAATAATGCGGACAGGACGGCAAAAGTACCGGCGAAGAAGTCATCAAGCGGCATTGTTGTAAAAGGTGTGGATGATGTTGCAGTACGTTTTTCGAGATGCTGCATGCCGGTTCCGGGTGATGAAATTGTGGGATTTGTCACAAGGGGAAGAGGTATTTCCATACACCGGACGGACTGTGTGAATATCATTAATCTTCCGGAAAGTGAACGGACGCGGCTGATTGATGCGGAATGGCAGGCGGAAAGCATTGTAAATGATGAAAAATATTCGGTTGAAATCAGCATTTATGCCAACAATAGAATCGGCATCATTGTGGATATTACCAAGGTACTTACGGAGAGAAATATCAGCGTTACTGCCATGAACTGTCGTATTAATAAGCAGGATAAGGCGACCATCCTGATTTCCTTTGATGTAAGCTCCACGGAGGAATTAAAGACACTGGTAGATAAAATCCGCAACGTGGAAGGTGTTCTTGATATCGAAAGAACCAGGGGTTAACTGGTGTAGTATTGGTATTGGAAAGGGGCAAAGGCATGGGCAAGGTTAAGATAGATTATAAGGTTCTCGGAATGGTGAGTACCAATTGTTATTTCGTGTGTAACGGAGAAACCATGGAAACGGTTATCATTGATCCGGCAGATAATTATAATGCAATCGTGGACAGGATTGCGGAAAAAGGCTATATTCCAAAGGCAGTATTTCTGACACACGGACATTTTGACCATATTCTTGCAGCACGGGAAATCTGCGACAAATACGGAATCAAATGTTATTCCCATGAAGCGGAAGCTGATCTTGCCATGGATTCATCCATGAATCTGTCCACATCCTTCATGGGACCGTTTACCCTGAAGGTGGATGAAACTTTTGTGGACGGGCAGGAAATTGACATGGCAGGAATGCATTTTAAGGTACTGCATACTCCGGGTCACACAAAGGGAAGCTGCTGTTATTATCTTAAAGAGGAAGGGATTCTTATAAGCGGTGACACCATTTTTAATGAGTCAGTGGGAAGAACGGATTTTCCGACCGGAAATGCAGCGACACTGCTTTGCTCCATTCGGGATAAGATTTTTGTTCTTCCGGAAGATACAAAGATTTATCCGGGTCACGGAAGTGAAACAACCTTAGAGTATGAGAAGGTTCATAACTGCTGTGTTTCCTATCTGAATGGTGATTATGAATTTTAAGGATATTAGAAAATGATTTTAATGAGTGTAAATAAACCGGAATACCAGGATGAAGTACAGGTTCTGATAAAGGCGTTCCATCCTTTCTGCAGGGTGGAAATGCAAAAAGAGGACGGTAACACAGGTGATGAGGTTGAAAAACAGATTAGCGTTGTGGTGGAAGGACAGATAATAAATGTATTGATAGACGGTAAGTTATCGACCGGAGAAGCTTTTGATACATCGAAAAAGGCCATGTATCATGCGTTAAAGAGAACCCTTTATCTGGCATTACGTGAGAATACGGGAAAAGACCTTCCGTGGGGCATGCTTACGGGAGTAAGACCAACCAAGATTGTCATGGGCCTTCTGGAAGAAGGCAGGCAGGAGGAAGAAATCTGTTCCTACATGAAGAAACACTATTTTATCAGCCCACAGAAACTGGAATTGTCGCTTGATGTGGCAAAAAGGGAAAAGAGCCTCTTGGAAAAGCTGGATTATCAGAACGGATTCAGTCTCTATATCGGGATTCCGTTCTGTCCGACCACTTGTCTGTACTGTTCCTTTACGTCTTATCCCATCGGGGTGTGGAAGAAGAGAACGGATGACTATGTGAATGCTCTTCTTAAGGAAATGGACTTTACGGCACAATGGTTTGCAGGCAGGAAACCGGATACCGTGTATTTTGGAGGCGGAACGCCGACTACGCTTGAGGCAGAACAGATGGACCGGATTCTTACTGCACTGGAAGAAAAATTTGACTTGTCAGGGCTTAAGGAACTGACCGTGGAGGCAGGAAGACCGGACAGTGTTACGAAAGAGAAGCTTGAAGTATTAAAACAGCATAATGTTACGAGAATTTCCATTAATCCGCAGACCATGAACCAGAAGACGCTGGATTTGATTGGAAGGCGTCATACGGTAGAGCAGGTTGAAGAAGCCTTTCATCTGGCAAGACAATGCGGATTCGATAATATTAACATGGATCTGATTGTGGGACTTCCGGGAGAGGATATTGAGGATGTAAGACATACCATGGAGGAAGTAAAGAAGCTTTCACCGGATAATCTTACGGTACATTCCCTGGCAATCAAGCGCGCGGCAGCTCTGAATGCCTGGAAGGACAAATTCAGCGGAAGCATTCACAATACGGATGAAATCATTTCCATGACGGCAGAATATGCCGGAAGGATGGGACTTCATCCCTATTACCTTTACCGTCAGAAGAACATGGCTGGGAATTTTGAAAATGTGGGTTATGCAAGAAATTCCATGGAAGGTTTGTATAACATATTGATTATGGAGGAGAAACAGACTATAATTGCCATGGGCGCAGGTGGTTCATCCAAATTTGTTTTTCCAGAAGACAACAGGATTGAACGAATTGAGAATGTGAAGGATGTAAAGAATTACATTGAGCGCATTGACGAAATGATTGAGAGAAAGAAACGGTTTTTCACGGAAAACAAGATTTGATTTTGGAGACTGATATGAAGTATCTGGATAGTACTATTTTAAGTGATTTAAAAAGCGGACTGAATCATGGTATCATGGTAAGCAATCTGACTTATCAGATTGCAAAGGAAATGAAACTGGATGAGGACATGTGTTATGAGATGGCAGTGGCAGGACTTGTGCATGATATAGGGAAACTAAAGCTGTCCCCGTATCTGTATGGAAGAAATGAAGGTTCCCTTGCTGTTGAGGAAATGAAATACATGCGGATGCATTCGAAAATCAGCTATGATATTATCCAGCACTATGATTTCACCTATCTTACACTGGAAACCGTACTTCATCACCATGAATGTTATGACGGCTCCGGATATCCGGATAATCTGAAAGGAGAGGATATCCCCATTGGTGCCCGGGTTTTAAAAGTGGCAGATACTTTTGCGGCATTGATTTCAGACCGCCCGTACCGGAAAGCCTTTTCCCATGAGGCGGCAATGGAAATCATGATTGACGAGGTGAAGAACTTTGACATGGAGGTATTTATTGCTTTCCAGAGAGTGATTCACGAGGAAAAGACAATACAGATAATTGAAAACAGTAATCTTGTTTTTGATGGAATAGAAAATTTAATTTGCATGAATGCAACAGGAGGAAATGAAACATGGCAGAATCAATGAAAGGCCTTAAGAGACCCTGCAGAGGTGCAGAACTTTCCAAGGCAGACATTGGCAGGGAAGTAACTGTAATGGGCTGGGTAGCCAAGAACCGGAATAAGGGAGGAATCATCTTCCTTGATCTTCGTGACCGTTCCGGTATTTTACAGATTATTTTTGAGGAAGAGAGTATCGGAAGCGAGGGCTTTGAAAAGGCAGCAAAACTTCGGAGTGAATTTGTTGTTGCCGTTACCGGAAATGTTGAGGCAAGAAACGGTGCCATCAATGAAAATCTTGCAACCGGTGAAATTGAAGTGCGTGCAAAGCAGATTCGTATTCTTTCCGAATCCCTTACACCGCCGTTTCCGATTGAAGAGAATATTAATACCAAGGAAGAACTTCGTCTGAAATACAGATGTCTGGATCTTCGAAGGCCGGACATCCAGTCCAATATCATCATGAGAAGCAAGGTAGCAACTCTTACAAGAGCATTTCTTGCAAAGGAAGGATTCCTGGAAATTGAAACACCGATGCTTACAAAGAGCACACCGGAGGGAGCAAGGGATTATCTTGTGCCAAGCCGTGTGCATCCGGGGAAATTTTATGCACTTCCTCAGTCACCACAGCTTTTTAAGCAGATGCTCATGGTTTCCGGATATGACCGTTACATGCAGATTGCAAGGTGCTTCCGTGATGAGGATTTAAGAGCAGACCGTCAGCCGGAATTTACCCAGATTGACATGGAGTTATCCTTTGTTGATGTGGATGATGTCATCGATGTAAATGAAAGACTTCTGGCATATCTTTTTAAGGAAGTGCTGGATGTGGATGTGAAACTTCCGATTCAGAGAATGACATGGCAGGAAGCCATGGATCGTTTTGGTTCCGATAAGCCGGATTTAAGATTCGGAATGGAACTTAAGGATATTTCAGAACTTGTGAAAAACTGCGGTTTTGGTGTATTTACATCAGCCATTGAAAACGGCGGTTCCGTAAGGGGAATTAATGCCGAGGGCATGGGTGACATGCCGCGTAAAAAGATTGATGCACTGGTTGATTTTGCCAAGGGCTATGGAGCCAAGGGACTTGCATACATGGCCATAAATGAAGACGGTACAGTGAAATCTTCCTTCTCCAAGTTCATGACGGAAGAGGAAATAAATTCAATTGTTGATGCACTTTCCGGCAAGCCGGGTGATTTGTTACTGTTTGCGGCAGATAAGAACAAAATTGTATGGAATGTACTTGGTGCACTGCGTCTTGAACTTGCAGAACAGAAGGGACTTCTGGATAAGAATGAGTATCGTTTCCTCTGGGTAACGGAGTTTCCGCAGTTTGAGTGGTCCGATGAGGAAGAACGGTATGTGGCAATGCATCATCCGTTTACCATGCCGATGGATGAAGACCTTGACATGCTGGAAACCAATCCCGGTGCAGTGCGTGCCAAAGCTTATGATATTGTATTAAACGGTACGGAAATCGGAGGCGGAAGCGTAAGAATTCATCAGGCAGATGTACAGGAAAGAATGTTTAAGGCACTGGGACTTACGGAAGAAGTTGCCAATGAAAAGTTCGGATTCCTTCTGGATGCCTTTAAGTATGGTGTTCCGCCGCATGCAGGACTGGCATATGGACTGGACCGTCTTGTCATGCTCATGGCAAAACGCGACAGCATCCGTGATGTCATTGCATTTCCAAAGGTTAAGGATGCTTCCTGTCTTCTTACGGATGCACCGAATTATGTGGACGATAAACAGTTAAAAGAGTTATCCATAGAGATATCAGGTGAGGAAGAATAAAAAATCTGTAAAAAGTGTTAAAATGTCAAAAAACAATGACGTTTTAACACTTTTTTAGTTGAAGATAAGTGAGAAGATATGGTAAAATAAAAAAAAATAGACCTTAAAGGAAAGGGGATGTGTACGGTTGGATAATAATAATGAAAATCTTCAGGAACTGGACGTAACTCTGGAAACGGGGAATATTGTTGAGACAGAAGAAACGGATGTTTCTATGGATATGACTGTAATGGCAGAATCACCTGTTATGGACGAGGTACCGGTCGAGGCTGACATGACATGCACATCCGGTTTATCAGATGAAGCAGTTACGGCAGATGTATCGGATAGGGAAGCCGCAGTAGATGAATTGACTGTGAATGCTGACACAGATACAGATGAAACGGCAGCAGCGAATACGGATGATATTGCAGCAACAGATACGGACAAGGAACTTCCGGCAGAGGATATGGTGGAGGAACTTTCAGCAGTGAATGAAAGACAGAATATGGCAAAAGAGGCCATTCAGAATGCCATTAATGAAGCGGAAGAATTAAAGAACGATGTCCTTGAGGCGAAAAGCGAATTTAAGATGAATAAAATTAACAGTATTAAGTTTCGATTGATTGGTGGTTTCGTCATTCCTTTGATTTTAATTATCGTTCTGGGTGTGGTATCTTATCAGACTGCTTCCAAGGCTATTATCGGTAATTACGAAGAGGCCACACTTTCGACCATCATAAAGACAGCGGATTATTATGATCTGATGTTTAATAATGTTGAGGCAGTCAGTCAGGAAATGATTAGTTATACGGTAGCCAAGGATTATTATTCCAAGATGTACAAGTCGGATATTACGACAGAAAGTGAAATGTATAATACTGCCAATAAGTATTATCAGTCCATCAAAATCAGCAATGATGCAATTAATAATGTATATATTATGTGCAATTACGGTAAGCCGATTTGTACAGCAACCATTAACAGCACCACTTTGTATGATGATTTTGCGGCTTCTGAGGAAGCAAAGAAAATTGATGAAAATAAGATGATCTGGGCAACCAGTAGACCTTTTCTGGATACACTGGTAAAGACATCCTATGGTGTGACTCTGGAACGACAGTTTTACTCTAATTCTACTAAGGCAGTGGGATATCTGGTACTGGATATTAATGAAGATATGATATTACAGCCAATTACGGATCTGGATGTGGGAGAAGACAGTATTGTCGCACTGGTGGCTCCGGATGGTGGAGAAATTAATAATTCGGAAGAAGGAGAAAGTTATTTTACCGGCGAGCAGTTTTTTGCAGACACTCTTGCAGATACGGAAAACAGCAACGGCTATTCCTATGTAAAGAATGGAGAAGAGTTATTTATTTACTCTAAGCTTGAATCCGGATTTACGGTATGTGCACTGATTCCAAAGGCGGTTATTACATCACAGGCTTCAGGCATTCTTGTGGTTACGGTAATCGTGGTGATTCTGGCATTTGTTATTGCACTGGCAATCGGCGGAGTATTGGCACTTGGAATTGACACATCCATTCATGTTATCATGAAGAAAATTGAGGCTGTTGCAAATGGTGATCTTACTACATATGTCAGGGTACGCAGGAAGGATGAGTTCCGTATTCTTGCAGGAAGTATCAATAACATGATAGGAAAGACCAAGGAAATGATTGAAAATTCGGCAGATATCTCAAAGGAAGTAAGTGGTTGTGCAGAAACCGTTACGAATAATACACAGGTACTGCTGGATGCGACAAGGAATATTACGGATGCCATTACCGGAATTGAACAAGGTATCATACAGCAGGCTTCCGATTCTGAGGACTGCATGAACCAGATGGATGTTCTGGCAGAGAAGATTAATCTGGTGGCAGACAATGCAGAAAAGATTGCAAAAGTGGCGGATGAAGCGCGCAATGTGGTACAGGATGGTCTGACTTCCATTGATGAGCTGAATGGAAAGGCGAAGGATACGGTGGCGGTAACGAAGGATATCATTGAAGGTATCGAATCCATGGAGGAGGCTTCCAAAAAAATCAGTAATATTATTGAGGCGATTAATGAAATCGCTGACCAGACAAGCCTTCTTTCATTGAATGCATCCATTGAAGCTGCAAGAGCAGGAGAGGCAGGAAGAGGATTTGCGGTTGTGGCAGATGAGATACGTAAACTTGCAGACCAGTCTGCGGAATCAGCCAATCAGATTAAATTCATTGTGGATGATATTGAGCATAAGACAAGAGAAACTGTGAATGTGGCCAGAAAAGCAGAGGACATTGTGGCTTCACAGGGAGAAGCACTGGAACGTACGGTTGATGTGTTTAACTCCATTGAAGAACAGGTGGGAAGTCTTGCAAGTAATCTTTTCAGTATTAAGAGTGGAATGCAGGATATTGATTCTGCAAAGAATGCAACGCTTATTTCCATTCAGAGTATTTCGGCTGTATCACAGGAAACGGCAGCTTCTGTTGAAGAGGTAACGGCGACAGCAGAACGGCAGCTTACAGCAGTTGAGGAATTGAATGAAGAAGCGAATGATTTATCTGCAAATGCAGAACAGCTGATTCAGACCATCAGTGCATTTAAAGTAGAGTAATTTTTTACAAAATAAATTTTTCTTGGGAAAAATTTTAATATTTATACTATGTTGAATGAAGTTAATGTGATATAATATACTAAAATTTTTATCTGGAGGTAGATTATGTATTCTTTTGAGGAGATTGCTAGTTTTGATCCTGAAGTTGCCAGCGCAATGAATGATGAGCTGAGTCGTCAGAGAAGTCATATTGAACTGATTGCATCTGAGAATTTTGTAAGTAAGGCAGTCATGGCAGCGATGGGAAGCCCATTAACGAATAAATATGCAGAAGGTTATCCTGGAAAGCGTTATTATGGTGGCTGTGAGTATGTTGACGTGGTAGAGGATCTTGCAAGAGAAAGAGCGAAGAAGTTATTCGGCTGTGAATATGTCAATGTTCAGCCACACTCCGGCGCACAGGCCAACATGGCAGTATTTTTTGCTGTCTGCGAACCGGGTGATACAATCATGGGAATGAATCTTGCTCATGGTGGACATTTATCACATGGTTCACCGGTCAATATATCAGGTAAGTATTACAACATTGTACCTTATGGCGTAAATGATGAAGGCTTCATTGATTATGATGCATTAAGAAAGACTGCATTGGAATGCAGACCGAAGATGATTATCGCGGGTGCAAGTGCTTACGCAAGAGAGATTGATTTCAAGAAGTTCCGTGAGGTCTGCGATGAGGTTGGAGCAGTACTCATGGTTGATATTGCTCATATTGCAGGTCTTGTTGCTGCAGGTTTACATATGAGCCCGATTCCTTATGCAGATGTTGTAACAACCACAACTCATAAGACACTTCGTGGACCAAGAGGCGGTATGATTATGGCTACTGCCGAGGCAAATGAAAAATATAATTTTAATAAGGCGGTATTCCCTGGAATTCAGGGTGGCCCGTTAATGCATGTAATTGCCGGTAAGGCAGTATGCTTCAAGGAAGCATTAGACCCAAGCTTTAAGGTATATGCCCAGAATATCATCGATAATGCACAGGCTTTGGCAAAGGGACTTACAAGCAGAGGTTTTGATCTTGTATCCGGTGGTACGGATAATCATCTGATGCTGGTAAATCTTATCAGCAAGGGTGTAACAGGTAAGGAAGTTGAAAAGCTTCTTGATACGGTTAATATTACATGTAACAAGAATGCCATTCCGAATGACCCTGCAAAGCCATTCGTAACAAGCGGTATCCGTCTTGGTACGGCGGCTATTACCACAAGAGGATTTACTGCACCGGAAATGGATACCGTTGCAGAAGCAATTTCTCTTGCTGTGGATGATATTGAGAAAAATAAGGCAGAGGCATTAAGACTGGTTAAGGAATTAACCGATAAGCATCCGTTATACTAACAAACGGTGCGGCATCTGCTGAATAGAAAAGAAAATCAGATATCCCCTGTTGCATCATTGCCGCAGGGGATGTTTTGTATCATGGAAGAAGGATTTGGTGTGAAAAAGAAAGAAATGAATTGGCTGGAACGGTTTAAGGGACATTTGTCAACCATTAACCATCATAAAATTATGGTGATGAAATATTGCTTTAAGGCGGGTCTGTATAAGCAGGGATTTCTTCATGACTTGTCCAAATACACCCCATCGGAATTTATTCCGGGCGTTCGTTATTATCAGGGATACAGAAGCCCCAATAACGCACAGAGGGAAGCAGAAGGGTGCTCCACGGCATGGCTCCATCATAAGGGGAGAAATAAGCATCATTATGAATATTGGATTGACTATCCGTCACAGGAAACAGATTCAAAGAAACTTGCAGGAATGAAAATGCCTGAAAAATATGTGGTGGAAATGTTTTGTGACCGTATTGCTGCCAGCAGAACATATAATAAGGAAAAATATACGGATAAGGATCCGCTTAATTATTATCTGAGGGGAAAAGGACATTATGTAATGCATCCGGACACGGAGAGGCTGTTGTACCGGCTTTTGGTAATGCTGGCGCAGCATGGGGAGGAGTATACGTTTCGGTATATTCGGAAGAAGGTGTTGTGAAAGGGGATGGTTTCTATCTGTGTCAAGGCGGTATGTGGGTTACGAATTGTGGTTTTCTAACACAATACATTTCATTTATCGACCAGTGACGAGACCGCCTGCAAATGCTCATCCGTGAGCAAGTGCAGGCTCAATCCGTCGTCCTGACGGATTGTCTCTGGGTATTGGGGTATTGTGTAAGAAAAGCCTACAATTCTTCACAAACATACCGCCTTGGCACAGATGGAAACCATCCCCTACCGTTGCCACCCTGGACATCCTGTTTTATCGCTGTATTTAAATAGGTTTAGGATGTGGTAGACTGTGACAGGCGGTTTATGGAGAATACAAGAGGGTATAGTTGTGGAGATTTGTTGTTCTTTTCTTATACAATACTTAAAGATTTTAAAGAATGGGATTGGCATAGGAATTCGGGAAAATGGATTTCCCTATGCCAGTATTGGTATTACAAAGCACTTTCAAGAATGATTTGGGAACGAGATTGGCATAGGGATTCTGGGAAATGGATTTCCCTATGCCAGTATTGTCATTACAAAGCACTTTCAAGAATGATTTGGGAACGAAATTGGCATAGGAATTCGGGAAAATGGATTTCCCTATGCCAGTATTGGTATTACAAAGCACTTTCAAGAATGATTTGGGAACGAGATTGGCATAGGGATTCTGGGAAATGGATTTCCCTATGCCAGTATTG
>JAQXXN010000056.1 GCA_029226085.1 Thermoflexaceae bacterium | reverse complement strand
TTTTTCCTGTGAATTCATTTACTGCTTTATCCACACCCAGTATGTATGCATCCTGTTCTTCCCCATCTGCTGCCATAATGCCTTCTACATAGCCATAATTTATCGGGTAGTACATATCCTTATGTTCAGGATGATAACTGCCCAATGGTCTGTCAACAATCACCGTTACACTCTTTCCAATCATACATTCCTCCGGGAAATCTTCCGTTAAACAAACAATTCTTTTTTATTGCCTTTCCTTATCACAATTGGAAAACAGAAAAATTGCATTTTTGTACATAATCATTTACCATTACAAATCCCATATGATCATAGCTCCTTAACTCTTTCACTCTATCATCCATTCAGAACAATTCCCTCGTTCTGTACATTATCATAAAATGGTATTGCTCCGAGCCAATAATTAAAATGATCCTCATTTTTTACAATCACGCTAATATCAATATCATATTCCATTTGAAAATCAAAAGCTAAGTCAAAAATGGATGTCTCTATCTTATCTATTTCATCATCTGTAAGGGTAGTTAATACCATAATGTCAATATCCGAATTTTCTCTATTATCTCCACGAGCATAAGACCCATAAAGAATAATTTTTGTCAGCTTCTTCCCAAGTAGTTGCTTAACTTGTTGTGAAAATTCCAGTATTATATCACGCGTACTCTTCATCTTCTTGAACTCCCTTCTTTCGTATTTTGCATTAAATCATCCCAAAATATTTCCATGTAACGATAGTTCAAAAATGAACCCGCTTACTTATTAGATTAGAGTATCTCCTGCATTATCTACATCTAACAATTTATCAAAATAATATTTACCCAACTGTATTAGTGATGTCTGCACAAAAATATCAGGTTCAACATTTTTCCCAAGAATATCTACCAAATATAAGTGAATCTTCCTGCAAATTTTATTTTCTTCTTCTGTCATTTTTACCTTGACCTTGTATTTTATTCAGATTTATTCTACCACACCACTTCATCTTTTACTATCTGAAAAAGAGCAAGAAAAAGCCGATCAGAAATCGCAAAACTCCCAATCAGCCTCTTTTCTCACTCTTCTGAATTTTGGCATTCAATCTCGCTTCTCTGTCTAGTAATCTTCCAGCAGATTCTCACTCTGCATCTGTTCCTTCCCTTTCAAAAAATCCACTTAATATAGTCCGCAGTCTTTCTTTATTATCCCCTTAGGTTAAATATCTTTGAATCCATATCTTTTCAGAAATTGACAATTGCGCAAATATCATATATGATATTATTACACCTGTAAGATTTTAGGAGGAATTTGAGATGAGTAATCTACCACAGATTTCCGAAGCTGAATTCGAAGTTATGAAAATCGTATGGAAACATGCGCCGATCAGTACCAATGAAATAACTGAAAAATTATTACAGACTACCAGCTGGAGTCCCAAAACAATACAAACACTAATTAAACGTCTTGTAACCAAAGGCGCTCTTACTTATGAAAGGCAGAGCCGCGTATTTGTATATACCCCAGTAGTGAAAGAAAGCGAATATATCGGTCAGAAAAGCAACTCTTTTCTGGAACGCTATTATAACGGAGATATTACTGCCATGTTATCTGCGTATATAGAAAATGACAAACTGTCTGAAACAGAAATAGATACTCTGCGTACCCTTCTTTCCAAGAGTTCAAAAAAAGGAGGCAATTAATGTGGCTAATTTTATGATACGCTTTTTAATATGCAATGTGTTTATCAGCGGTATCATCGGAATTCTTTTAGTAGCCAAGCGGATATTCAAAAATAACCTGTCCAGTCGGATGCAATATAATCTGTGGTTCCTACTGCTTGGGTTATTGGCAGTTCCTTTTATACCGTTCCGTCTAATCGGGTTTCCACAAATCTTCTCCTGGCTCATCAGTCTGAAAAGGTCTTCTGCTTTCAACACCGGAACAGCTATAGATGAAACTGTGAAAATCAATCCGACCGGAAATGAAAGTTGGTTAAATGACTTTACTCTTTCAGTAAATAGCGAGACTACATTGATTGCCGGATACATATTATTAGGGATATGGCTTATAGGCATCCTTGTAATGATTATATTGGTAATCAAATCCTCTCTCCGTTTACGCACTTTGAAGGAATCTGCTCTTCCACTTCAAAATCAGGAAGTCCGTAGACTGTATCATCACTGCTTAGAAGAAATGAAAATTCGCAGAGATATTCCCGTCTACAGCACCGCATTTTTGAAATCCCCGATTATTGTGGGACTTTTGAAACCGTGTATTTATCTGCCCATCCATCTGATTTCAGATTATAACAAATCGGACATGCGGTATATGCTGTTGCACGAACTGCAGCATTACAAACACAAAGATGCCATTGCCAGTCATCTGATGAACCTTGCCGGAGTGGTATATTGGTTCAATCCTCTTGTATGGTATGCCTTGAGGGAAATGCGTAATGACAGAGAGGTGGCCTGTGACACTTCCGTTTTAAAGATGCTTGAAGAGGATGCTTACGAAGATTATGGCAATACACTGATTAACTTTGCTGAAAAGGTTTCACTCACTCCTTTTCCGTTTGCTGCCGGCCTTGGTGGAAATATGAAGCAGATGAAGCGCAGGATTATCAATATTGCTTCTTATGAGAAGCCAACATCTATGAAAAGGCTAAAAGGCATGGCAGCATTTATGCTGACTGCTGTTCTCCTTCTAGGACTTGCACCTTTTATTTCTATATACGCAGCAGATGGAAATCACTATCAATGGAACTCCTCCTCAGAAAATATTTCCTTTGTAGACCTTTCTACATACTTTGGAAAATATGAAGGAAGCTTTGTTTTATATGATTTGGGAAATGATGCATGGAGCATACATGACAAGGAGCATGCTACCCTGCGAGTAGCACCAAACTCCACCTACAAAATATATGATGCCTTGTTCGGC
>JAQXXN010000055.1 GCA_029226085.1 Thermoflexaceae bacterium | reverse complement strand
TTCGGGTGCAATGTGGATTCTTCCATACAGCTATAAGCCGGAATTTGAGATAAAGAATTGTCCATCCGTGGAAGTTTTCCCATGGGAGGTGACGGCAAATGAACAATAATCGAGTTTTAAATTTTTTGTTAAATATGTTACAGGTGTTTATGCAGATGTGTGTCGCAGTATGCCTTACGAATCTGTTATTACACGGATTTATGGGCTTTGAAACATTTCAGGTATGGAACACGCTGTATATTGGTGTGGTAATTTTTGTTTTTTATCTGGCAAAAACCTGTGTAAAAAACGGAAAATTGTCGTTTCTCATACATCTTCTGGCGGTTTTTTCCATATTTTTCATGGTTAAGGGAAGCCTGGAAGAACAGATGATGGTGGTAATTCCGGCACTTATCTTTTTCTCATACTCCATGAAGAGAAAGAATGAACAGCCGTTTTTTCCTCTGGACATAGGAATTTTATTTGGCTGTTATGTTGCAGGTTTTACGATTAAGGCGGAAAGCGGAACGGTAATACCGTTTTACTGTTCCATGATTTATGTGATTGCATTTTTCATCTGGTATAACATCCGGAACCTGAATACCTTTGTTTCGGAAAACGGCAGGGTAAAAAGCTTTAATGCAGAGCAGACCGTGAATGTGAATTCTGTCATGCTGGCAATTTTTATGGTGGTCTGTACGGCAGTCATGGTTATCATGCCGCGGCTTCATCTTCAGGACATTATAAAAGCAGTGCTTTTGGGAATCTGGCGACTGGCACTGGCGGGTTTTCATGCACTGAATATACCAATGCCTGAGGGCGGATATGAGCTGGAACAGGCACTGATTGAAAAGGAACAGGAAGAAGGCAGTGATTTCGGAATCGGACTGGAAATGACGGAAGGAAATGACATTCTGGATCTGATTATGGTAATTTTTGCAGCGGTTATATTTGTCTGCATGATGGTTCTTGTGCTGAAGGCATTGAAGGATTTGAGATATAAAAAGAGCCAGGGAAATGATGTGAAGGAATTCGTCAAACCGGCTTTGCGGAAAGAGAAAAATACACCCCGCAAAAAGAAAGAAAAGTTTTTCTTTCATGCGCCAAATGACATTGCTGTACGAAGGCTGTATAAAGGTCTTATCTTAAATAATGCAAAAAAAGGACAGAAGGTTGATAAAACCGATACTCCGAGCGAGATTTCAAAGAGTGTCATCGGCTGGAGTGAGAGTACCAGAGAAATTACGGATATCTATGAAAAAGCACGATATAGTGAGGAAAATATTGCCAAGGAAGAGGTAGAGACTTTACAGAAGGCCCGGAGAAATTTTAAATAAAGAGATTCACATGGAATGAAAATAGTTTCCGATTTTATCACTTTTCTTGGAAGATTCGTATGGAGCGATGTGCTGGTATATTTGTGCCTGCTTACGGGAATTTATCTGTCCGTAAGGTTACGGTTTGTACAAATCCGTTTATGGAAACGGATGGGAAAACTGATTGTAAAAAAGCCGGATAAAAAAGCAGGAATCACTCCGTTCCAGTCATTTGTCACAACCGTTGGAGCTCGTGTGGGAATGGGCAATATTGCAGGAGTGGCGGCGGCTCTGTTTTACGGAGGGCCGGGAGCTGTATTCTGGATGTGGATTATTGCCTTGTTTGGTGCCAGTCTGGCATTTGCGGAATCCACCCTTGCACAGCAGTATAAGATTTACGATAACGGACAATATCTGGGCGGACCCGCCTATTACATGGAACGTGGGATGAAGTGCAGGGCTTTGGCAGTTATTTTTTCTGCTGCCGTGATTATCGGTCCCGGAATGCTGATGACCGGACCGCAGGTGCAGTCTGTTTCAAGCACATTTTTTCACACATTTGGAATCAACCGGACAGTGACCGGTGTGATTTGTATGGTACTTATCTGTATTGTTATATTTGGTGGAATAAAGAGAATCGGGAAAACCGCAGAAATCCTTACACCGTTTATGTGTCTGTTTTATGTGGGAATGGCGGCGGCGGTAATTCTGATAAACATAAGAAAGCTTCCCGGCGTTCTGCTTTTGATTGTACAGTCAGCATTTGGGTTAAAATCGGCATTTTCCGGCATACTGGGAGCGGCATTGGCAATGGGAGTAAAACGTGGAATATATTCCAATGAGGCGGGACAGGGAAATGGAGCCATGATATCGGCGGCTGCACAATGTTCCCATCCGGCAGAACAGGGACTTATTCAGGCGGCATCTGTTTATATCAGTACCATGGTTATCTGTACGGCATCTGCGCTTATTATGCTGCTGACAGGTTTTTACAATGTGGCGGATTCACAGGGGAATTTACTATTTTCCGGCATTCCGTCTGTCGAATACGGTATCCTGTGGGTACAGGAGGCTTTAAAGCACTGTCTTGGAAACTGGGCGGCATCTGCCCTTGCCATTGTCATAGTGCTTTTTGTATTTACGAGTCTGATGACCTATTATTACATGGCAGAAGCCAGTGTAAAATATTTGTTTCGCAAAAAGAGTGACGTGATTAAAAAATCAGCGGTGTATGCCATGAGGATGATTTTTGCGGTTTCGGTATTTTTAGGAGCATTGTTTACAAGTGATGTGGCATGGAGCATGGGAGATATTGGCGCCGGGCTTATGGTGTGGAGTAATCTGGCTGCACTTATTGTTTTAAGTGGTGAAGTGGTTGAATTATTGAAGAAATATGAAAAGGAAGAAAAAAGAACTGTATTTATGGACAGCGAAAAGTAGTAAAATATAAGTATTTAAAGATACTTTAAGATAATCTTTGGTATAAGGGAGGAATATCATGGCATGGATTAGCGCTGATTTTAAGTCAAGGGTACTAAATATGCCGGTAGAAGCCGAGATTTTAGTTCCACAGTCCGGCTATAAAAGACTTACGCAGAAGGAAGATTATAAAGTAATGATTCTTCTTCACGGAGCTAACAATGACCGGACAGAGTGGCTCTTAAAAAGCCAGATATATGATCTGGTAAAGGAACTTCCAATTCTGGTGTTTATGCCGTCCGGAAAGAACAGCTTCTACGTGAATACGGCAAACGGATACCGGTACATGGATTTTATAACCATGGAGATACCGGAGTTTATCCGAAAGAATTTTCGTGTATCAAAGGAACGGAAAGACTGGCTGATTGCCGGGGAGTCCATGGGAGGTTACGGAGCACTGGCCTGTGGACTGAATCATCCGGAAATGTTCGGCAGTATAGCGGCTTTTAGCGGAGCACTGGATATTGTAAGCAGCGATACCCATCTTCCGGTTATTAACATGGAGCTTGTCTTTGGAGAGGACTGGGAGAAAACGGCGGATAGCAGTTACAATCTTTTCAGACAGTGTCACCGGGTGGAAGATGGAATGAAACCACGCATTTTCATGAATTGTGGAAAGCAGGATCGTCTGTATGACATGAATGTGCGTTTTTATGAGGAGATTCGGAATGAGTATGATGTAACCTATACGGACGGTGACGGAAATCATAATTTTACCTATTGGAATGAGCGGTTAAAAGAACTGATTCCGTGGTTTATGGGAAGTAATCAGGAAGAGGAGGTGCTGCCATGATATCCATGAAAATTAATCATTTTTCCAACGTTCTTTCCATGAATATGGACTGCAGGTTACTGCTTCCGGATGATACAAAGACAGATAAGGAGCAGTTTAAGGTGCTGTGGCTGTGCCATGGAGGTTCCGGTGATGAAAATGAATGGCTGTATTATTCTACGGTTGCCGCCCTTACAGAAGAACGGCATATTGCCATTGTAATTGTGAATGCCAATGATTCCTGTTTTGTGGACATGCCTTATGGTAAAAATTACGGAACATATATCGGAAAGGAATTACCGGAGATTCTATGGCAGATGTTTCCGTGTCTTTCCACGAAAAGAGAGGATAATTATATCAGCGGATTGTCAAACGGTGGCTATGGATGTTTCATTGTGGGTCTGAAAAACAGGGAACGCTTTGGAGCAATCGGAGCATTTTCAGCAGGAGATAAGGCAGATGCTGTGCCAAAGCCTTTTGAACCCGGAACCATGAATCCGCGTGTGCGCATGTTCGGACAGGAGGATATTCATGAGACAGAATACAGCATGAAGTATCTTGCCCGAAAGACGGCAAAAGAACCGGGAGAGAAGCCGAGGATTTATCATGCATGCGGAAGCCTTGATCCATGGTTATCCCTAAATCTTTCCGTCAGGGAGTGCATGGAAGCAATTTCCTGTCCGGAGTATGATTATGTTTATCACCAGATGGAAGGAATGGGACACGAATGGAAGTTCTGGGATGTAGAAATACGGAATTTTCTGGATTATGTGGGAATTATGGCAGAATAATTTACAATAATTTTACATATGTGTATAAAATTTTACAAAAAAATCAGTTCTGGTTTACAAAAGGAGCATAATTATACTATAATGGTTATCGTGATATAGATTAGAGAATAACAGGAGATAATTATCATGATGCTGATTGCAATTGAGTTGATGGGTGGTCTGGGATTATTTGTATCCGGAATGAATATGATGAGCCGCGGTATTGAGAAGGTTGCCGGTAACAGGCTCCGTGGAATTCTGGAGGCATTTACAAAGAATCGTTTTCTTGGACTTTTGGTGGGACTTTTTTTCACCGCAGTTATCCAGTCCTCCAGTGCCGCAACCGTTATGGTGGTTACCTTTGTAAATTCAGGATTAATGAAGCTTGCTGAAGCAAGCGGAATCATCCTGGGTGCCAACATAGGTACAACGGTTACGGCGATGCTCGTTGCATTCCGTCTTAGTGCAATTGCTCCTTTTTTTGTGTTTGCCGGTGCAATTATGGTAAACTATGTTAAAAAACCCATTATCAGAAAGACAGGCGAAATCGTTTTAGGATTCGGTCTTTTATTTGTGGGAATCAGTACCATGTCTGCGGCAATGGGAGCACTGCGTGAGATTCCGGAGGTAATCACATTCTTTGGTAATTTCACCAACCCGTTTCTTGCAGTGGTACTTGGACTGGTGATTACGTCCGTGGTACAGAGTTCTTCGGTTACGGTCAGTATTCTGGTTGTCATGGCATCACAGGGACTTGTGAACATGCATATCTGCATGTTTGTAATTCTGGGATGTAACATCGGTGCATGTACATCGGCAGTTCTGTCTGCAGTGGGCGGAACCAAGAACGCCAAGAGAGCAGCGCTGATTCACCTGTTATTTAACATATTTGGTACGATACTGATGTTTGTACTGATTCTGTTCTTTGGGGAGCAGATTGAAGAAATTATCTACTTTTTCAGCGGACACGGGCAGGATGCGGCAAATCTTGGCCGAAATATTGCATGGACTCATTTCCTGTTCAAAGTGTTCCAGGTTATTGTGTTCTATCCGTTCATGAATCTGATTATAAAGTGTACCTATCTGCTTGTACCGGGTGAGGATGAGAAGGAGCAGACAGAAAGCTTTACCTTAAAATATATCGGACACAGTCTTCCGAATCCTGCGGTTGCGGTATATGTGGCAGTCCAGGAAATGGAACGTATGGCCAACATGGCATTTGAAAACTTAAACCTGGCTGTGGAATGTCTGATTGAGAATGATGAGGAGAAGCGTCAGCGTGTCTTTGAAACGGAGCGGTACATTGATTATCTGGACGAGCAGATCAGCGATTATCTGGTGAAAATTAACCAGAATACACTGCCGATTGCGGATGCAAACATGATTGCGGCATATTTCCATGTGGTAAATGACATAGAACGAATCGGTGACCATGCCGAGAGCATTGCAGAAATCATTCCGCAGTTATATGAAAACGGAATCCGCCTGTCGGAAAGCAGCCAGAACGAATTAAAGGAAATGATGGAATTAATTAACCGGATTCTTAAGGAATCCCTGGAAATGTTCGTTACCGGTAACACGGAGCGCATGCAGGAAATTTCAGATCTTGAGGATACCATTGACCAGATGGAGCGTAATCTTCAGGCAACACATATTCTTCGTCTGAATGAAGGAAAGTGTAGTGCACAGGCGGGAATTTATTTCTCGGATGTGGTATCCGGTCTTGAAAGGGTAGGAGACCACGCCATTAACATTGCATTTTCACTGATTGAGGCGAAAGGAAGCAGGTAATCTTCCAGCATGGAAAGCCAAAACCGCCATTGCAATTATCAGTAAAGATATTTTAATAAAAATTTTATAGTAGAATAAGGATAAGTGTGGTATACTGATTTTGGAAAAGATATTGAAAGGAGCATTTTTATGGAAGCAGTTCAGAAAGTAAACGGATATAATAATTCTTATTCTATAGATGATGCCATGGATTTATTGTTTTCTAAATTAGACGAAGCAATCGATGATATGGAAAATGGCAGAGTACAGACAATTGAAGAGGCTTGGAAAGAGATAGATGCAATCTAGAGGTGGGAATGTCGGATAAGATATTTAAAGTAGTAATTGCTGATAGTGGTAAACAAGATGTTAAAAATATGAAAAAATACATTCTTGGTAATTTTAAATACCGGGAACTTGGTGAGAATTTATCAAGAAAAATTAAGAAGGCAGCATTGGAATTAGATACATTGCCACAGGGATATGTTGTGACAGAATTTGAGTATAGAGGATATCGTATTTATTTGAAGCCTTCTGATACATATTTATTATTTTATACAATTGATGAGGAACAGTATAAGGTAACTGTGTTAAGGGTATTGAAGGATGGCATGAACTGGCAGTATATATTAAGACAATGGTTAAGGGGCAATCGATAAGGTTGCCCCTTATTTTACATAATACAGACAGCCTTTGTCTTTTTAGTCCGGGATTTGTCGTCCTTCGTGATCCATGTGATAATTATCTCTTATAATCAGCTCAGAAATCGGCACAAACTCATATCCGGCATCCTTTAATATGGTAATCATTTCATCAAGTGCCTGTGCGGTATATTTGGCACCGTTATGGCAGAGGATAATGGAACCGTTTCCAAGATGCTTGTGCTGGGTTACGGTTTTAATAATGGATTCAACACCGTAATTTTTCCAGTCCAGGGAATCCACGTCCCACTGAATGGTATAGTATCCACAGTCTTTGGCGTTTAAAATCAGGTTATTATTGTAAGAACCATAAGGCGGACGGAAGAGAAACATTTCGTATCCGGTAAGTTCTTTTACCTTGTTATGTACCTTCATAAGTTCTTCTTTTTGCTGTTCATTGGAAAGCGTGGGCATATCCTTGTGGTTTTCACTGTGATTTCCAAGGTCGTGTCCGGCAGCATAGATCGCCTTGACATCCTCAGGATAGCTTTCCACCCAGCCACCGGTCATGAAGAAGGTAACTTTCACATCATGTTTTGCCAGAATGTCAAGAATATCTTTCGTGTCTTCGTTTCCCCAGGCTGCATCAAAGGAAAGCGCAATCTGTTTTTTATCTGTCTGCACGCAGTAAATCGGTAGTTCCCGGTCTCCGACACGGCTGCTGGCTTCACGGATTGCAGGAAGATTGCTGATTGCAATGGCAAGAAAAAGCAGGGCAATAAGAAGGAAAAAGCCTTTTTTATTGGAAGTCTGAATGTGTTGTTTTAGTTGGTTTAGTTGTTCATTCATGATTTGTAAACTCCGGATTGCTTTGATAAGAGTATATGAAAAAAAGGGGAAAGATAGCACAGGATAATTCGGTAAAAAATAATAATACTGGTTGTAACAGACCGTGAATATCTGTTACAATAATCCTATGTTGTTGGAATCGAAAAATTTATCAAAAATAACGATGAAAGGCCGGAATATGAAGAAACGGATTGTTTATCTGGACATTTTAAGAATCATTGCATGTCTGGGTGTGATTGCAAATCATACCAATATTATCTTAAAAAGGGCGGATATTGCCATTGCCTCGGTAAGCCGGGCAGAACTTACGGGCGGGATTTTATACATGGTATTGTGTAAGATGGCAGTGACGTTGTTCCTTATGATAAGCGGTGTGCTGCTCCTTCGGAAAATAGACAGCTATAAGAAAATTTTTCAAAGGATTCTCCGCATTGGTGTGGTGCTTTTGGTATTTTCCTTTGGATATTACATGGTGGGAGATTATGCGCACACGGCGGCAGATTTTCTAAAGACAGTCACGAAAACCAATGTCACCACGGCATTCTGGTATCTTTATCTGTATCTTGGAATACTGGTAATGCTCCCGGTACTGCAGAGGATGGTAAGAAATTTCAGAAAAGCGGATTACTGGTATTTCTTCTTTTTTGCACTGGGAATCTGTTCTTTTAGTTTTATTACGGACTATAATGCACATTTTTCACTGCCTGTCTTTGCCACATCCGTGGGAATTGTGCTGCTTGGATATTATCTGGACAATTTTGTGGATTTGGAGAAATACGATTTTAAATTTTTCATGGCAGCAGGACTTGCGGCATTTATTCTGATTGTGGGATTTTTGTATGCTTATACGAAACGGGGTGTCATGAATGGTTCGGATACGGCATACCGCCTGATTGTGTATGATAACGTTTTTTATGTGGCACTTAGTATTCTGGTATTCCTGATGGTAAAATACACGGTGTCAAAGTGCCTTGCGAAAAAAGAAAGCAGTGCAAAAATTATTTCTTTTGCAGGCTCCTGTACGTTTGGAATATATCTTTTTTCGGATTATATAATCAGCCTTCTTATGCCGGCATTTGAAAAATGGGCAGATACATCGGATATGTACATGCTTTTAATCGTGATTTTACTGGACGTGGCAGTTTTTGTGGCAGGTTTTCTTGTGACGGCATTGTTAAAGCAGCTTCCGGTTGTAAAGAGATTTTTGTAAGGAGATTAAGAAAATGAAAAAAGCGTTTATTTTTGATCTGGACGGAACCATTGTGGATTCCGTGGGAGCCATTGCGGCGTGTGCCAATGACTGCCTGGCGGAAAAGGGATTAAAACCTCAGCCGGTGGAAGCCTATAAGTATTTCGCAGGTGACGGACAGTACGAACTAATCAAACGGGCACTGCGTGCTGCGGGAGATGAAGAATTACGCTGTTATGATGAAGTCATGGCAAGATATATAGAGTTATTTAAAGACCGCTGTCATGTGGGATGTATGCCGTATGACGGAGTGAAGGAAACCCTGCAGGTGTTAAAGGACAAAGGAATGTTTCTTGCCGTGCTGTCCAATAAAGCACATGCCAATTCCATCAAAGTAGTGGAAGCAGTGTATGGTAAAGGATTCTTTGATTACATTCAGGGGCAGATGGACAGTATTAACCGAAAACCAAGCCCGGATGGGGCGTTTCTTGTCATGGAGAAGCTTAAGGTAAGCCGTGAGGAATGTGTTTATGTGGGAGATACTTCCGTGGACATGAAGACCGGAAAGGCGGCTGGAATTTTTACCGTGGGTGTGACATGGGGGTTCAGGACACGGGACGAGCTTGTTGAAAATCATGCAGATGCGGTCATTGACAGGCCGGAGGAATTGTTAAAATATATTGAAACGGCAAGAAAAGATTGAAAGATTATTTATTATCTCCCAAGGCAGAAAGCATTGGTTTTCCTGTCTTGGGAGATGTTTTATCATCAATTATCGTATGAAATTGGTTTTAATCTTTGCTTCCATTTCCGGATGGGAAAGACCGTTTTCCTTACCGGATTCAATCAGCTTTAACAGCCAGCCCATATTCTTTCCAATCATGCGCATGTTCTGAAGACCTTCTTCATCCTTTAACACATCCTCCGGGCAGGAGCCGTGAACCATGTTCCAGTAAGGAGCAGGAACCATGATCATGTTGTTGATTCCTATGTACTTGTTTAACTGGTCATAGGCAGCCGTGGTACCGCCTCTTCTTGCAGAGACAATGCTTGCGGCAGGCTTATAGGACATTTTTTTGCCACAGGAGCAGAACAGACGATCCATGAAGGATACCATGGCACCGCTTGGTGCTGCATAATGAACCGGTGAGCCAAAGACATAACCGTCAGCCTCGGCCGCTTTCGCAGCGGCAATATTTACAACATCATCCTGAAAGCATTGACCTGTTCTTGCACAGGCGCCGCATCCGATACAGCCGCCTACCGGCTTTGTTCCAATATGAAAAATTTCGGTTTCAATTCCGTTTTTTTGCAATTCTTTTTCGATTTCGCACAGCGCGGTATAGGTACAGCCTTTTTCGTGCGGACTTCCGTTAAATAAAATTACTTTCATACAAAATCCTCCTGTTAAATTAAAAAAAATATGATATACTAAAAATCACATCAGAATGTATTATAAATAAATCGGTGATAATAATCAATGTTTCAAAAAGGGATTGAATGAGTCGGATTTAAATTTCGTGTAAAATTTTACATAAAATTTACATATAAAATTTATATTTTTTACATTGCTGATATACTATGGAAAAGTAAATTTTACTTAAGTAAATAAGGAGTCGGTTATGGATATTTTTGATGTTTTAACGATGATAGGAGGTCTTGCGCTCTTTTTGTATGGAATGAACACAATGGGAGACGGCTTAGGCAAGCTTTCCGGAGGAAGACTTGAGAAGATTCTTGAAAAACTTACCGCCAATCCTTTGTCAGCAGTTGCACTGGGAGCAGCGGTAACGGCAGTCATCCAGTCTTCCTCGGCAACAACGGTCATGGTGGTTGGTTTTGTAAATTCCGGAATCATGAAGTTATCCCAGGCAGTGGGCATTATCATGGGCGCCAACATTGGAACAACGGTTACGTCATGGATTTTAGGTCTTACGGGAATTGAAAGCGAGAGTTTCTTTATCCGGCTTTTAAAACCAACGTCCTTTTCTCCGGTTCTGGCATTAATCGGTGTTGTATTTATTCTGTTTTCCAAAAAGGAAAAGAAACAGGATATCGGTCAGATACTGATTGGTTTTGCAATTCTCATGTTCGGTATGGAGACCATGAGCGGTGCGGTAAAACCACTTGCCAATGAACCGGGATTTACGAATATTCTTCTGATGTTTTCCAATCCTGTTCTGGGTGTGATTGCAGGTGCCATTCTTACGGCAGTTATTCAGAGTTCTTCAGCCTCCGTGGGTATTTTGCAGGCACTGTGTATTACCGGAGCAGTGAAGTTTAGTGCGGCACTGCCGATCATTATGGGACAGAATATCGGTACCTGTGTTACGGCAATCATTTCCTGTGTGGGAGCAAGTAAAAATGCCAAGAGAACAGCACTGGTGCATCTTTACTTTAATATTATCGGTTCGGTTTTATTCCTTGCCCTGTTCTATACCCTGAACATATTTGTGCATTTTGCATTCCTGGATGAACCGGCAACGGCATTTGGAATTGCGGCAGTTCATACGATATTTAATCTGTTTGCAACAGCAGTTTTGTTACCGTTTGGAAAGCAGCTGGAGAAGCTGGCTTATCTTACCATTCCGGAGAGCGAGGAGGAAAAGAAGGAAGTATTATCCGATTTCAGCCTTCTGGATGAGAGATTCCTGGATACACCGTCTTATGCAGTGGAGCAGTGCAGGAATGTGGCAGTTAAAATGGCGCTTCTTGCCAAGGAAGGCCTTAACATGGCAATTGACCTAATCAGTCATTATGATGAGGCAAAGGCACAAAGAGTTGCAGAACTGGAAGATATCGTGGATCAGTACGAGGATGAACTTGGTACATATCTCGTGAAATTAAGCAGCAGGGATTTGTCGGAAAGAGACAGCAGAACCATTTCCATTCTCCTTCATTCCATCGGTGATTTTGAGAGACTATCAGACCATTCCGTGAATATCATGGAAGCTGTGCAGGAAATGGCCAAGAAGGAAATGGAATTCTCCAATAAGGCGCAGAAGGAACTGAAGGTTTTTGTGGATGCCATCAGGGAAATTGTGGAAAAGTCGGTGGTTGTATTTGAAAATGAGGATGCAGACCTTGCAAAGACCATTGAACCACTGGAAGAAGTTATTGATGATATTAATGATGAGCTTAAGAAGCGTCATGTAAAGCGTCTAAGAAAGGGAAAATGTACCATCGAACTTGGCTTTGTACTTTCGGACATTACAACGAACTTCGAAAGAGTTGCCGACCACTGTTCCAACATCGCAGTATGTCTGCTGCAGATTAATGAGGATAGCTTTGAAACACATGAATATCTGGATATGGTAAAACGAAATGAAAATACCGGATTTAAGCAGATGTATCAGAGTTACAGGACGAAATACGAGCTTCCGGATTAGGAGGATTTATGTCATTAATTTATGTTGTTGAAGATGATAGTAACATCAGGGAAATCGAAACCTTTGCATTAAAGAACAGCGGATATTCCGTTGCAGAATTCGAATGTGCAAAAGATTTTTATAAAAGGGTTGCAGAGAGAGTGCCGAATCTCATCATTCTGGATATCATGCTTCCGGATGATGATGGATTAAACATCGTAAAAAAGCTCCGGAGCAATCCGGAAACAAAACGTACACCGGTCATTCTTGTTACGGCAAAAACGTCGGAAATCGATATGGTAAAAGGACTCGACGTGGGTGCGGATGATTATATTACCAAGCCTTTCGGTGTCATGGAGCTGATTGCCAGGGTTAAGGCAATCTTAAGGCGCAGTGACAATCAGGAAGAAAAGAAGCTGATTTCCTTTGAGGATATTTTTATTGACGGGGATAAACACATGGTATATATCAAGGATGAACCGTGTGAATTAACCTATAAGGAATTTGAATTATTAAAGCTTCTGATTAACAATGCCGGAATCGTAATGACCAGGGATATCATCATGGAGCGTGTCTGGGATACGGACTTTGAAGGAGAATCCAGAACCCTTGACATGCATATCAAGAACTTGCGTCAGAAGATTAAAAATTCAAAAGTTACCATTAAGACAGTAAGAAATGTGGGGTATTTAGTTGAAAAAGAAGATTAATGCCCAGTTTATCATCATTGGAATCTTTGCCGTTGCTGCTACACTGCTTATGTCGGTGGTGGTATGCTACGGTATATTTAAAAAACAGATTATTGATGATTTACGGGGATATTCACAAATTATCCTGGAATCTGACATGGATATCTTAGAATCCATTGAGAAAATTGCTCCGGAAAATGTGCGGATTACACTGATTGACGCTGACGGAAACGTAATTTATGAAAATGAAGCCGATAACAGCAGCATGGATAATCATGGCAACCGCCCGGAGGTAATTGCTGCAAGAAAAGATGGGGAAGGAAGCAATGTCAGAGTTTCCAGTACACTTTCGAGAAATACGTTTTACTATGCCGTGCTTCTTGAGGATGGAAATGTATTAAGACTTGCAAAGGATGCATATAGTATTTATGTTATTTTTTACAGTGCATTTCCGGTATTGATCATCATAGCGGTCATTATCATTATTGTGTGCGCCGTACTGGCACATTACCTTACCATGCGGCTGGTGGAACCGATTGAAAAACTGGCAGAAAATCTTGACGAGACCAAGGGTTCTGAAGTATATAAGGAGCTTGTACCCATTTTCGAAGCCATCAAGGAAAATCATCAGAAAACAATCAGTAATGCCAAGATGAGGCAGGAATTTACGGCAAATGTATCCCACGAACTAAAAACCCCCCTGACGGCAATTTCCGGGTATGCGGAGCTGATTGAAAACGGAATGGCAACAGAGGATGATATTGTGAGATTTTCCAGTGAAATTCGTAAGAATGCCGATCGTCTCCTGACGCTCATTAACGATACCATTAAGCTTTCGGAGCTGGATGACATGGCATCCAATGATGTTCTGGAAGAGATGGATTTAAACCAGCTGGTAAAAGGGTGCCGTGATACCCTTACGGTAAATGCGGATAAGCACGGAATTCATATATATTTTTCGGGGAATTCCTGCATGGTCATGGCCAATAGGAGCATGATGGAGGAGATTCTCTATAATCTCTGTGACAATGCTATCCGTTATAATAATGAGGGAGGCAGTGTTTATGTTTCGGTTTATGAGGAACCGGGCAGAAAAATTCTTTCTGTAAAAGATACGGGAATCGGTATACCGAAAGAACATCAGGAGCGAATATTTGAGCGGTTCTACCGGGTGGACAAAAGCCGTTCAAAATCCACAGGCGGCACGGGCCTTGGACTTGCCATTGTAAAGCATATGGTTGCAAGGCAGAATGCAAAGCTGGAACTGGAAAGTGAGACGGGAAAAGGAACGGAGATAAGGGTTGTTTTTTCTGCCTGAAAATGATATAATAATCAGACAAAATAATATATCTGACCGGAGAGACTCGTCATGACGGGTCTTTTCCTTATGGGGGCAAAAATGAGAGAGCGTTTGACGGAAAATGATGTAAAAAAAATTGAGGCGGAAATTGAACATAGAAAGCTGGTTGTCCGTAAGGAAGCCATTGAAGCAGTAAAGGAAGCCCGTGCACAGGGAGATTTGAGCGAAAATTTTGAGTACTATGCAGCCAAAAGAGATAAAAATAAAAACGAAGGACGCATCCGGTATCTTGAGAAAATGTTAAAAACTGCCGAAATAGTAAATGACAGTTCTAAAGAGGATGAAGTCGGCATAAATAATGAAGTAGAGATATATTTTGAAGATGACGATGAGACGGAAAAGTACAAGATTGTTACCAGCATCCGCGGGAACTCACTGAATGGCTACATAAGCATTGAATCTCCGATGGGGAAGGCTGTCATGGGACATAAGGTGAATGACAGAGTGTATGTGAAAGCCAGTGAGACGACCGGTTATTATGTGGTAATAAAGTCCATTACCAAGAATATTGATGACAGTAATGATTCAATTCGGGAATATTAAGATAATTTTAGAAAAAAATTTATTTTATTAATACAATAGCTCTTGAATAGTAAAAAAAAAGAGAGTACAATGAAAATAGAAAAAGGGAGGTGTTGCATATGCTGATGACAGGCTTAGCAAAAAAAATGATGATGTCTAAAGTTAATAGCGGCAGCGCAGTCAAGCTTGGCGAGACCAACGTGTATGCAATCCTTGGCAGTACGAAGAAAGGTCCAGCGGAATTTGCAAAGATGGCAGCTGTCAAGGGAGAAGCAGCAGACTCATCAATTCCAATGAAAAATGTAGTAAATATGCCGGCGGACAGTTATTTTCAGGGGTATATGACCTTTGAACAGGCAGGAGAAAGTTTTGCAGAGACATTTGAAGATTTTTCAAAGGACAGATTCAATGAAATCATGGAGTATTTACAGTTTGATAAGGAGCTTCGGATTGAGAAGATGTCAGACGTGGCATTGCAGAAGATGAAGATAGCAGTTACCTTATCACGTAACAGCCGGGTATATATGCTGGATAATCCTTTTAAGGGAATGAATTCCACTGCCAGAGAGCAGATACTTAAGGTAATCTTCTCCTGGGCGATTGCAGCGAATACGATTGCGATACAGTGTCATAACATCGATGAAGTGGAACAGATGATTAATTATGCAGTGGAACATGCAGGAGATTTACCGGTAATTTCCGTTACAATGGCAAAGGCGATGAACGAAAGCTTTGCATAACCGGACAGAATACAGTTAGCAAGACCCACAGACGAGAGAATCGTTTGTGGGTTTTTTATTGTCAGGGATTGGATTGATTAAATTTGAGGGTGTAGAGTAAGTGACAGTGACGGATGTCTGGGGTGGCAGCGGCAGGGGATGGTTTCTGTCTGTGCCAAGGCGGTATGTGGGTTACGAATTGTGGTTTTCTAACACAATACATTTTATTTATTGACAAGTGACGAGTCGCCTGCAAATGCTCATCCATGAGCAAGTGCAGGCTCAATCCGCCGTCCTGGCGGATTGCCTCTGGGTATGAAGGTATTGTGTAAGAAAAGCCTACAATTCTTCACAAACATACCGCCTTGGCACAGACAGAAACCATCCCCTGCCGCTGCCACCCCGGACATCCTGTTTTATCTCTCTATTTAAATGAGTTTTGTTTTTCTGAATTTTTAAGAAAAACCTAAAATGTTTTGTTTGTGAAGGTTGCGACTCAGAGGGTTCTCCTGCCGGATGCGGGTAGACTGTGGATAGGCTGTCATAGAGAACACGGGAGGGTATGCGGGTTTCGAATTGTTTCTTTTATAACACAAAACATTTCATTTGTTGACCAGTGACGAGTCGTCTGCGAATGCCCATCCATGGGCAAAGCAGACTCAATCCGCCGTCCTGGCGGATTGCCTCTGAGTATGGAGGTATTGTGTAAGAAAAGAACAACAATTCTCAAAAAGCATACTCTCTCGTGTTCTCCATGACAGCCCTCCACAGTCTACCCACATCCGGCAGGAGAACCCTCTGAGTCGCAACCTTTACAATAATAGAATTTAATGATTTGTCACAAAATGCATTTAAATACAGTGATAAAACAGGATGTCAGGAGTGAAGGGGATGGTATAGCATAGTAAAATTAGATATATGCAAAAACTTATGCCGTAAACAATGCAGCACAAAATCTGGCATAGGCATTTCAAAGAAGGATATTGGCATAGGGATTCGGGAAACTGCATTTCCCTATGCCAGCGTAAGCATATCCAAAGCATTTCAAAGAAGGATATTGGCATAGGGATTCGGGAAACTGCCTTTTCCTATGCCAGCGTAAGCATTTCCAAAGCATTTCAAAGAAGGATATTGGCGTAGGGATTCGGGAAACTGCATTTTTCTATGCCAATATGTAAAATGACACTGGTCACATTAGCCAACAAATGAAATGTATTTCTACCCACATCCGGCAGGAAAACCCGACACTTCAGCCCCACAAACCCTAATTTGTAGAAGGTAACAACTCCCCATTGGCATTATCAATAAGTCATGGTAATCACATAGATTCCTGCATGAATATTGTGTAAATGACATATTTATGATTAAGTTTATTTATCCAGAAAATATGGTAAAACCATGGATCAGAAAATTGAAAATCTTCTAAATATCAGCCTTGAAGCCACAGAACAGGAAAGAGAAAAGTCCTTAAATCTCAATGTTGGATATGACATGCAGGATAACATGTGGGAAATTATTGTAAAATACAGTGGAGACATCCGTTTCCTTGCTGAAAAATTTCCAGAGACAAAAGTGGAAATGCTTCTTGGCGGTTATGCAATCGTTACCACCAGGGAGGAATTTATTGAAGCAATCGCGGCAGAAACAGTCATCGACTATGTTGAAAAACCGAAGTCGTTGTATTTTGGACTGGAGTATGCCAAGATTGCTTCCTGTATTTATACGGATAGTGTGGCACAAGGAGAACTGACTGGAAGAGGAATTCTTACGGCAGTCATTGATTCGGGAATTGATGTCCTAAATCCACAGTTTCAAAATCCCGATGGCACAACGAGAATTCTAAGTATATGGGACCAGGGGGCGGAACCGGCAGAAAATCCGGTAAATACAGAAAATCCTGTTCTGACAGGAAGAGAATATTCACGGGAAGAAATCAATGAAGCAATAAGAAAGAGAGAAAGAATTGCTTATGACCCGGGGCAGCACGGAACCAATGTGGCGTTGATTGCCTGCGGAAACAGGGGCGTTGCATATGAATCAGATATTCTTGTGGTAAAATTAGGAGTCAGCAGACAGAATTCCTTTCCAAGAACCGTGGAGGTAATGCGAGCCTTTGATTATGTAATCCGTAAGGCAATAAAAGTGGGTAAACCGGTAGCAATCAATTTAAGTTTCGGCAATAATTACGGCTCTCATGACGGTTTTTCCATGCTGGAAAATTATATTAATACTATTTTCAGTATATGGCGCACGGTAATCTGTATCGGAATGGGAAATGAAGCCGTGAGGGGAACACATGCGTCCGGTATTCTTTCGGAGGACGAGGAGAAAATCATTCAGTTTTCCGTGGGGGATTTTCAGACGTCTATTAATCTTCAAATCTGGAAAGAATATGCGGATGAATTTGAAGTGGAACTGATTAATCCGTCCGGTGTCAGTATCGGACCGTTGCGGACTGTAAATCAGGTTGAACGTTTCCGCAGCAATAATACGGAAATTCTTGGTTTCTTCGGAGAGCCGGGACCGTATACCGGTGCACAGGAAATTTATTTCGATTTTCTTCCCGTAAAGGATTATATTGATGGAGGAATCTGGAAAATCCGCCTGATTCCGGGAAAAATTGTAAATGGCAGATATAACATGTGGCTGCCATCGGCGGTTGTATTAAATGACAATACACGTTTTCTTGAAAACAGTGCCCAGCTGACACAGACTATACCGTCAACGGCAGTAAGAGCCATTTCGGTAGGTGCATATAATCCAAGAAGGGATTCATATGAAGATTTTTCCGGAAGGGGATTTATCTGCACCAATAATCTTGGAAAACCGGATCTTGTGGCACCTGGGGCGGATATTGTGCTGGAAGCGGGAACCATTAATGAAAGAAGAGTAACGGGAACTTCTTTTGCAACGCCTTTTGTGACGGGAGCTGCCGCCTGCCTCATGCAGTGGGGAATAACGGACGGCAATGACCCATATCTGTACGGGGAGAAAGTGAAGGCGTATCTTATTAAGGGTGCAAGGCAGCTGCCGGGATTTTATGAAACACCGAATGAAATAACAGGCTGGGGTGCACTTTGTCTTGCGGACAGCCTGCCAGGGTAAAAAAAAGAGATGACCTTCGAATCACCCTCAAAGCAATCTGTAAATCAGATGCCTTAAGGTGAATTCAACCGTCATCTCTTTTACTTATGTATCTGCCGGACATATCTTTCGGAAAATCCGTTTATAACCCCTAAATTTCAAATTTTCCAATCAGGGATTTCAGTAATTCAAGATTATCTTCACTCTCACGAAGATGCTCATAACCTTCCTGCGTTTTGCTTACGGCATCACCGGATTTCTCTGCAATCAGGGTAATTCCTTCCGTAGATTCAGAAATGGTTTCGTTTACATTTTCGATGGTGTGTGCAATATTGTTAATCTTGTTATTCAAATCTGATATTTCAGAATAAATCTGCTGCATGGAGTTGCTGAAGCTTTGGGCATCTTCCTCATAGCGTTCTCCTACCTGACAGAAGGAATTGTAGTCTGCAACAACCGTCTCTTCAAGGAAATGCATGATAACCTGAATACATTCTGTCATGTTGTAAACGGCATCATTGACTTCATTAACAATCTGGCTAATGCCGTCTACGGTCTGGAATGTCTGGTTGGCAAGTGTTCCGATTTCTGTTGCAACAACAGCAAATCCTCTTCCGGCTTCACCGGCTCTTGCTGCCTCAATATTGGCGTTGAGGGCAAGAAGGTTGGTTTGTGAGGAAATCTCACGGATGTCATCTGTCAGTTCGTTTATCTTTGCAACTACCTTGGAATTTTCAATGGCCTCGTCTGTCCGTACCTTCATGGATTCATACATTTCCATTGCCTTATCATTGGAGGCGGAGGTGGAGTCACGGAGTTTGCGGGCACGTGCCATGATGTCCTGGGATTCTTTCTGCTCTTTTTCGGAAAGATTCTGGATATCCGTGACATTCTCCTGGATTGCATTGATGTTGCTTACAATCATGGTCGTATTAGCAGTAGTTTCCTGCATACCGGATGCAAGCTCCTGTGTGGTTGCGGAATTATCTTCCGAAATGGCATTATTTTCTTTCATGACATTATCCAGAACACCCATGTTGGATACAAGGGTTCCCTTTATCTGCTCCATGTCTGAAACAAGATCACGAAGGATGCCCTGCATTTCATTTACAGCTTTTGCCATGGTGCCTGTCTCATCATTTCGTTTCATGAGCTGTTCCACATGGGAAGTCTTTTTGAAATTTAACCGGGAAGTCTGTTTAATGATTTCCGTAATCTGCTTAATCGGGTTAGCAATGGTACTGCTGATGATAATACCTAAAATGACAGAGATGATAATGCCGATTAACAGGAAACTAAAAATTTTCAGTGATAATTTATCGGCATTTGCTTTTATTTCACTTAAAGGAGCAGTCAGAACAAGCTTCATGCCGTTGTCAAGTTCGGCAAAAGAAAGATATTTGCTCGTACCATTATAACTGTATTCCAATGTTGTACCCTGATTTGCACTGTCGGAAAGAAAATCCTTAACCACGGAAAGTTCACCGTTATTGTATTCGGAAAGGTCTGTTCCGGTAGGTATTTCCTTATGGTGCAGAACGGTTCCACTAGAACTTACAATGAAAGAGTAGCCACTTTCAAATGCAGTAACTTCATCTGCAAGGCTGGTAATCTGTCTAAAATCAATATCCATGCCAAGAATACCTACGGAAGTACCGTTCACGTAAAGTGGAACCACATAAGAAATCATGTAGACGTTGATATTTTCATTCAGATACGGGTCCATCCAGAGTGGTGCATTGTTGGCAACCGGTATGTAGTACCATCCCACATGTGCCAGATCATCCTTATCATACATACTAAAGTCAGTTGGGGTAACACTGTCAAATTCAGACTGTGTATCTGTACGTGTCAGGAAAATACCGGATGTCGGTTCCGTAAAATCCGGATTATAACGTATGTATGAGCAGATAGAGCCATCTGTGTGTTCGGAAAACTTATAAAAGTCGTTTAACAAATTTCCCGTATACTTGGAAACATAGGTGTCATTGTTCTTAAAACGTGAAAAATCCAGCTGACTGAGAGCAATGTCACTTAATGTATCCACGGATTGTTCGACACGGGAAATCAGTGCATTAATTTCTTTTCCAGCATTGGCACAGCTTAAAGAGAGTTCCTTTTCTGCGTCTGTGTTTGAAAGGTTTCTGGAATTGGAGATACTCGTCAGACTGATAATCACTGCTGAAATCAGTGAGCAAAAAACAATGGCGAGAGTTATTTTCATTCGGATAGACTTCAATATATGCGCCTCCTTTGTTTATATGTAATATGAATATATTATATTACAAATGACAGATTGTGACAGTAAAAAACAACAATTTCTGGTTTTGAATGACCAATTTCTGAAAATTCCCAAATACAGTGCTTCAAATCTAAAAAACAGATAAATACTTGTAATTCTGTCTGAATTTGATATGATAGAAGAAAAGGAAAATACAGGAGGAATGCGGATGAGGAGTATTTTCTGGCATAAAAATCCCTATGACCTGGAAAAATCAGAAGTTCTTTTTCGGAATAAGATGATTGATAACATGCTGTTTCAATATGCAAACTGTAAGGAATATAAGGAACTGATGAATGCACGTGGTTTTGATGAAGAAAAAATTAAGAGCATTCAATCCATTGAGGAAATTCCTTTTATCCCAACGCTTTATTTTAAACATCATCAGATGGATTCCGTACCCTTTGACAGGTTTCTGACCCGTGCCACATCCTCCGGAACCAGTGGCAATAAAAGTGTGATTGGATATGATTTCAAAACCTTGTGGAGAAGTCTGGGGATGGTACTGTCCATCGGAAGAGTACATCACCTATGGTCACTAAGACCATGCCATTATATTATTTTAGGATATGAGCACAAGGGATTATTGTGGGGAAGTCCCAGGGTGGAAGAAAAAGCGGTGGCAAAGACTGCGTATGGATTTACTTTTTTTGCACCGGCATTATCCAGAACCTATGCGTTAAAATATAAGGATGGAGAATATGTACTGAATCTGGATGAAATTAAGCAAAAGCTCATCCGGTACAGTAAAGGAAAAACTCCGGTCCGGATCATGGGATTTCCGTTTCATGCCTACTGGCTGCTTACAAAAATGAAGGAAGAGGGAATTTCCTGTCCGCTTCCCAAAGGTTCCATGATGGCATTCGGTGGTGGATGGAAACAATACTATACCCAGAGGGCGGATAAGGAAACCATGTATGCACTGGTAAAAGAAGTACTGGATATTCCGGAGGAAATGTGCCGGGAATTTTTTGGTGCAGTGGAACATCCGATTCTGTATTGTGACTGTCCGAAACATCATTTTCACATACCGATTTATGCAAGGGCAGTCATCCGTGACGTGGATACATATGAACCTGTTCCAAATAAAACGCCGGGACTTTTAAACTTACTGACTCCGATGATTAACAGTGCCCCGCTTCTTAGCATCATGACGGACGATCTTGCAATCCTGCATGATGCCTCGGAATGTGGATGCAAAATTAACACACCCTATCTTGAGATTCTGGGAAGAGTCGGAATGGAGGATATTACCACCTGTGCGGCAGGCGCAGAAAAGCTGGTACAGGCGGTGATGATGGAGGATGCAGAATGATTCTTTTTGATGGAAAATTATATTCTGATAAAGAACAGGACATGATATTGGATAAATTATGGGAATATTCTGTCGGGACAGTTTCAGACAGGAAGGAAGTCTTTCAGGTGGCATCCATGGTAATTGATGCCTGTGGGGTGCTTGCAGGCAGAATACGCTCCGGAGAATATGATGAAATTATACTGCCGCTTCTTGCAAAAGGAACATTTACGAAGGAACAGATGGAGGAAGCGGTTTCTTTTTTTGAACGTGAGAATCTTTCGGTCAAATATGAGACAGAGCTTGGGGTTTGCTTAAAGAACATGACAGAATATGTGGATGAACAATCCCTGCCGCCTGTCAGGATTGCAAGGAGGCTTGTACCACTTGGAATTTTGTTTCACATTGCGGCAGGAAATGCACAAGGACTTCCGTTTTATAGTGTAATTGAGGGCATGATTGCGGGAAATGTGAATATTTTAAAGCTGCCTTCTGCGGATGACGGATTATCAGTGCTGCTACTGCATGAAATAGTAAAGATAAATCCTGAACTTGCACCGTATGTCTGTGTACTGGATGTGCCATCCACCAATCTTGCGGTAATGAAGAGGCTTGAACAGATGGCGGATGCCGTTGTGGTGTGGGGTAGTGATGAAGCGGTAAAGTCAGTTCGTACCATGGCAGACACAAAAACCCAGATTATCAGCTGGGGACATAAATTAAGCTTTGCCTATGTAACGCAGGATGCAGCGGAGGAAGAACTTATATTGCTTGCAAGACATATCTGTGCTACCAGACAGCTTTTATGCAATTCCTGTCAGGGAATCTTTGTGGATACGGAAGATGAAGAAACGGTACTGGAAGTCGGAAAGCGTTTCCTTAAGATTCTGGAATCTGAAAATACGGGCTTTGCGAATGAATCCATCGGTGTCCGCGGAAAGGTCGGTATCCTGCTATATAATGAGGAACTGGAATGCATCCATACAGGAAAGAAAGTTTTAAGAGGAGACGGCGTCAGTGTGACAGTTTCCATGGACAGTAATCTGGAATTATCCTTTTTGTTCAAAAACTGCTGGGTAAAGCCATTGCCAAGAAAGAACATTGTAAGGGCTTTAAAGGATAAAAAAGGGCATTTGCAGACAGTGGGACTTGCCTGTGGGGAAAAGGAGAGAGAAGAACTGGCAGATTTGTTCATAAAGGCAGGCGCCACACATGTGACAAGAGCAGGGAGAATGTCACATTCCACGGCAGGGGCGGCACATGACGGAGAGTATCCTTTAAGACGCTATACACGGATTGTTGAGGTAGAATGATACAGGTTACAGTACAGGAATAAATAAAACGGAGGAAGAGAATGGAACAGCTAAGTCTATTTGATGACCGTAAAATAAATGTACCGCTGGCAAGCCGTCTTCGGCCTGAGAGTCTGGATGAGTATGTGGGGCAGAAGCATCTGGTTGGAAAAGGGAAAATACTGCGTCAGTTAATTGACCGGGATGAGATTTCATCCATGATTTTCTGGGGACCGCCCGGTGTGGGAAAGACAACCCTTGCCCGTATTATCGCAAAACATACCAAGTCTGATTTTCTGGAATTCAGTGCCGTAACCAGCGGCATTAAGGAAATAAAGGATGTGATGAACCAGGCAGAGGAGAACCGTAAGATGGGGATGAGGACGCTTCTTTTCGCAGACGAAATCCACCGCTTTAACAAGGCACAGCAGGATGCTTTTCTGCCTTACGTGGAAAGAGGAAGTATCATTCTTGTGGGAGCAACCACGGAAAATCCTTCCTTTGAAATTAATTCTGCTCTTCTGTCCCGGTGCAAGGTATTTGTTTTAAAGGCGCTGGAAGAGGAAGATTTAAAGGAACTTCTGGTTCATGCATTAAAAAGCCCGAAAGGCTTTGGCAATACAAAAGTCATCATGGAAGAAAAGCATCTAGATGCCATTGCACGGTTTGCAAACGGCGATGCAAGAACAGCACTTAACACACTGGAAATGGCAGTATTAAACGGGGAATTAAATCAAAAAGGAGATGTTCTGGTAAATGATGAGGTATTAGGGCAGTGCCTTAACCGCCGTTCCCTGCTATATGATAAAAATGGGGAGGAACATTATAATCTGATTTCCGCATTGCACAAATCCATGCGAAACAGCGATCCGGATGCGGCAGTTTACTGGATGATGAGGATGCTGGACGGCGGCGAGGAACCACTTTACATTGCAAGAAGGCTGATTCGTTTTGCAAGTGAAGATATCGGAATGGCAGATTCCAATGCCTTGAACGTGGCCGTTGCGGCGTATCAGGCATGTCATTTTCTCGGAATGCCGGAGTGTGACGTGCATCTGACCCATGCCGTGGTGTATCTTTCCATGGCACCGAAGTCCAATGCGCTTTATGTGGCGTGCGAGGAATGTAAGAAGGATATTCACGATAAACCGGCAGAACCGGTGCCGCTTCAAATCTGCAATGCACCTACCGGACTCATGAAGGAACTGGATTATGGAAAGGGATATATTTATGCCCATGATACACAGGAGAAAATCACCAAAATGCAATGTCTTCCGGATTCTTTAAAGGACAGGCAGTATTACAACCCTTCCGGTGAAGGTGCGGAAAAGGAAGTAAAGGACAGGCTTCATGCAATACGGGAATGGAGAAATGCGTAATTGAAATATAATTTTAAATTATATAAGATATAATTACTATTAATTTTACTTATAATTAAAAGTGTGCTATAATCTCTTCGTATATGAGATTTTTGTTTTTTCAGAATGGAGGACATTATGGTTAGAGCAATCGTTGGTGCTAACTGGGGTGATGAAGGTAAGGGTAAAATCACGGACATGTTGGCAGAAGAGTCAGATATTATTGTAAGATTTCAAGGCGGAAGCAATGCAGGTCACACTATTATAAATGATTACGGTAGATTTGCATTACATTTACTTCCATCAGGTGTTTTTTATAATCATACAACGAGCGTTATCGGTAATGGCGTAGCACTTAATATTCCATATTTATTCAATGAGATTAAGGCACTTACTGATCAGGGTGTTCCGATGCCTAAGATTTTAGTTTCGGACAGAGCACAGATTATGATGCCTTATCATGTTGACTTTGATACATACGAGGAAGCAAGACTTGCCGGTAAGGCTTTC